>NZ_JBIAPW010000028.1:0-117483 GCF_042888505.1 Streptomyces sp. NPDC002870 | reverse complement strand
TCACGAAGTGCTCCGGCAACCGGCCCGTCGACAACCACCCTACGAACCAGCCCTCAAGAACACCACGAGCTACTTGACGTCCGTTAGGAACTCAAGACCGGGACCCCGGCCCCCCTGTTCCGGGTCCTCGTACCCTGGTGCGGGGGACCGCGGCGGGACCGGCTGCCGACGTACGTACGCACCGGCTGGAGGCCTGTCGTGAGCGAGAGCGAGAGCTGGAAGGAGCGCGGTGTGATGCTGCGCGTCTTCGTGTATGTCTTCGCCACCCACCTCTTCGCCGGTTTTGTGTGGCTGCTCTTCTATGTCGGCGAACACGCGCAGAAGTGAGCCTCAGCTCGGTCCCGCGGCGCTCGCGAACAGTTGGCGGAAGGCGTCCGCCGAATCCGTGCCCGACCGCCCGAAGGGCGCGTCGAAGTCCCACACGAGGAAGAGCAGAAAGGCGATCAGGGCGCTGAAGAGCCCTGCCAGCAGCAGCTCCCTGGGGGTGCGGCCGATCTGCAGCGTGAAGATCAGGCCGACCGTCACCAGTGCCCCGGTGATCAGGCCGAACCACACGACCCCGGGCAGCGTCTCCCCGGCGTTCTGCGCCCGCGCGTTGCGCGCGTCGTCGGCGACGGCGACCTGGTCGAGCATGGGCTGGTACGCCTGCGCCTCCAGCTCGTTGGCCGGTGTCCGCTGGGCGATGTGCGTGCGTACTGCGCCGAGCAGTTCCGCTCCCCGCCCGGACAGCTCGTTGTGGTCGATCATCCTCGGCCACTCCTGGTGGACGACGTGGGAGACGTAACGGTCGATGTCCGTGCGGAGCTGCTCCTGGACGCCGGCCGGATAGACCGCGGCTCGCTGGGTGACCTCGTGCAGCGCCTGTGCCTCGCGGCGTACGTCGTCCTGCGCGGCGCTGCGCGCCTCCCAGACGCCGGCGATGGCGAGGCCGAGCACGATCGCGTACACGACGCCGACCATCATCGTCATGTATTCGAGGACGTCAGGGGTCTCGGGGGCTTCGCCGTCCTCCGCCGCCCCGGCCCGGTTCAGCCGGTACTGCCTGAGCAGGGCGATGACGAGGACGACGGCACAGGCGGCGGCCATCGCGACGGTCAGGACCAGCCATTCCGACATGAGGTTCTCCGAACGGGGTGTGGGGAGAGCGGCGAGGGTGTGGGTCAGGCGCGGCCGCGCCCGCCGGCGGACCTGGAGCGGGGCCGCAGCAGCGCCGCGGCGAGCACGGCCGGGGTGGTGGTGACCAGCAGCAGGACCACGAGGGGAGTTCCGGCGTCATCCGGCTTCCCGGTCGCGCGGCGGTAGTTGCGTACGGCGATGACGTGCCGCCGCTCGGGTCCCTTGCGGGCGACGGGTGCGGGGGGCGCCTCGGGGGTCGTCGCCGGGGCCGACTCGGGGGCCTTCGCGAGGGCCTTCTCGACAGGGGGCTCCGGGGCGTCCTGCGGGGGCGGGGGCCGTTCGGCAGGTGGCGCGACCGGCGTGGGTGAGGTGGGAGGCGTGGGAGGCGGCGGTGTGGGAGGCGGTGGCGGAGCCGGCGGCACCGGCTGCGCAGGGGGCGGTGTCGGGGGCGGTGCCGGAGCCGGCGGGCAGTCCTCGAAGTGAACCGACACAGAGACGGACACCGATACCGACACCGACACGGACACCTGCGCCCCGACCCCGACCCCCTGCGAGCCAAGAATCGCCGCGACCCCCAGTGCGCTGAACTGCTCCCATCCCGCCACATAAGCAAGCTAAGGGAACGAGACCCGGGCGGAGGGCCGACATCACCCGTACGACTGATCAGCACACTTGTCGGACAGGGGACGGCAGCGGTCCGGGATCGATGTTTTGCACCTTGTTGCATAATCGCTTCTGGGCGGCTACAACTGGACCGTCGACCCCTGCGCGAGGAGGCGCCCCGATGAGCCCGACCCCGTACCCGCATCTGCTGAGCCCGCTCGACCTCGGGTTCACCACCCTGCCCAACCGGGTGCTCATGGGCTCCATGCACGTCGGTCTCGAAGAGGCTGAGCGCGGCTTCGAGCGGATGGCCGCCTTCTACGCCGCCCGCGCCCGCGGCGGCGTCGGCCTCATCGTCACGGGCGGCATCGCCCCCAACGACCGGGGTCGTCCGTACGAGGGCGGCGCCAAGCTCACCACCGAGGCAGAGGCGGAAGGCCACCGGACCGTCACCGCCGCCGTGCACGCCGAGGGCGGCCGGATCGCGATGCAGATCCTGCACTTCGGCCGGTACGCGTACCACGCGGACCTCGTCGCGCCGAGCGCCATCCAGGCCCCCATCAGCCCGTTCGTACCGCACGCCCTGACCGACGCCGAGGTCGAGGAGACCATCGAGGACTTCGTACGGGCGGCACAGCTGGCGAAGTCCGCCGGGTACGACGGTGTCGAGATCATGGGCTCAGAGGGCTACTTCATCAACGAGTTCATCGCGAGCGCCACCAACCACCGCACCGACCGCTGGGGCGGCTCGTACGAGAACCGGATCCGGCTCCCGCTGGAGATCGTCCGCCGTACGCGCGAGCGGCTCGGCCCGGACTTCATCCTGATCTACCGGCTGTCCATGCTGGACCTGGTGCCCGGCGGCTCCTCGCTGGAGGAGGTGATCACGCTCGCCAAGCAGATCGAGGCGGCCGGCGCGACGATCATCAACACCGGGATCGGCTGGCACGAGGCCCGTATCCCCACCATCGCGACGTCGGTGCCGCGCGGCGCGTACACCTGGGTGACGAAGAAGCTCATGGGCTCCGTGTCCGTGCCGCTGGTGACCAGCAACCGCATCAACACCCCAGAGGTCGCAGAGCAGTTGCTCGCCGAGGGGCGCGCGGACATGGTGTCGCTGGCCCGCCCCTTCCTCGCCGACCCGGACTTCGTCGCCAAGGCGAAGGCGGACCGCGCGGAGACCATCAACACCTGCATCGGCTGCAACCAGGCCTGCCTGGACCACACCTTCAGCGGGAAGATCACCTCCTGCCTGGTCAACCCGCGGGCCTGCCACGAGACCGAGCTGGTGCTCTCGCCGACGCGGCTGCGCAAGCGCGTCGCGGTCATCGGCGCGGGTCCTGCCGGGCTCGCCTGCGCGGTCTCGGCCGCCGAGCGCGGCCACGAGGTCACGCTCTTCGACGCGGCGGAGGAGGTCGGCGGGCAGCTGAACATCGCCAAGCGGATCCCGGGCAAGGAGGAGTTCAACGAGACGCTGCGCTACTTCCGTACGCAGCTCGAACTGCACGGCGTCGAGGTGCGTCTCGGCGTCCGCGTCACCGCAGAGGACCTCTCGTCGGCCGCGTACGACGAGATCGTCGTCGCCACCGGGGTCACGCCACGGACCCCCGAGATCCCGGGCGTCGACCACCCGAGCGTCGTCAGCTACCTCGACGTCCTGCGCGACGGCGCGCCGGTCGGCGAGCGCGTCGCGGTGATCGGTGCGGGCGGCATCGGCTTCGACGTCGCGGAGTTCCTGACGGACGGCGGCGAGGGCGCGAGCCTGGACGCCGGGACGTACTTCCGGCAGTGGGGCGTCGACACGGACTACAGCGCGCCGGGCGGCCTGACGGCCCCCGAGCGCCCGAAGCCGCCGCGTACCGTCCACCTTCTCCAGCGCAGGACGAGCAAGGTCGGCGCGGGTCTCGGCAAGACGACGGGGTGGATCCACCGTACGGAGCTCAAGCACCGCGGGGTGACGATGACGGCCGGGGCGACGTACGAGCGGATCGACGACGAGGGCCTGCACGTGAGCGTCGACGGGACGGCCACAGTCCTGCCCGTCGACACGGTCGTGCTGTGCACCGGTCAGGAGCCGCAGCGCGGGCTGTACGAGGAGCTGAGCGCCGCGGGCCGGCCGGTGCACCTGATCGGCGGGGCGGACGTGGCGGCGGAGCTGGACGCGAAGCGGGCGATCGACCAGGGCACCCGCCTCGCGGCGACGCTCTGATGCCTCCTGCCTAGGATGCGGGCCATGTCCCTCCCGCACGCGATCCTCACGGCTCTGCTCGAAAAGCCCTCGTCGGGGCTGGAGCTGACCCGTCGTTTCGACAAGTCGATCGGCTACTTCTGGTCGGCCACGCATCAGCAGATCTACCGCGAGCTGGGGAAGCTGGAGCAGGCGGGCCAGATCCGCGCGCTGCCCTCCGCGCAGCCGACCCGCGGGCAGAAGAAGGAGTACGAAGTCCTGCCCGCGGGCCGCGAGGAGCTGACCGAGTGGGTCGCGCGCTCCGAGGACCCGAAGCCGGTCCGCGACCCGCTGCTGCTGCGGCTGCGCGCGGCGGGGGTGGTCGGCAGCGCGGGCCTGGAGGCGGAGGTCGGCCGTCATCTGGCGCTGCACCGGCGGCAGTTGGCGCAGTACGAGGCGATCGAGGCGCGCGACTTCCCGCCGGAGCGGCAGTCGACGGAGCAGGACAGGCTGCGGCATCTGGTGTTGCGGGGCGGGATCGAGCTGGAGACGTTCTGGACGAAGTGGCTGACAGAGGCGCTGACCGGCCTGAGGGCCGGGGCACTCGACGAGCGAGGCGCCGGGTGACGGAACGGCGGGGGTGAGGGGCGCCGCCGGGACGGAGTAGGCCGACATGCGACACCTGACGGCCCGTGAGACTGTCGCGGCGTGACGGATTCCTTGATCGCCGCCTTCTCCGCGGCCGCGCTCGCCCTGCTGCTGAAGTCTGTCTTCGGCCTCTGCCGCGCCGTCGGCAGCACCGACCCGTCCGCGGAGGCGCACTCCGTAAGGCTGGCGCTGTACGGATGCGGCATCGCCGTGCTGACGCTGGGCCTGTTCATCGCCCTGGCGTGAGCGGACGCCTGTCGGACCGTCAGCGGCGGCTCGCGGCCGGCGGTGACGTCGACGTCACCGCATGGGGTGACTCGCCGCCAAGTGGCTGGTGAACCAGTCCCGGGCCAGGTCGGCGACCTCGTCCAGGGCGCCCGGTTCCGCGAAGAGATGCGTGGCGCCCGGGACGACTTCGAGCCGGTTCTCGCAGCGAAGTTCCGCCTGGGCCTGGCGGTTGAGGTCGAGGACCAACGTGTCGCGGCCGCCCACGATGAGCAGCGTGGGCGCGCGTACGTCGGCGAGGTGCGGACCGGCGAGGTCGGGACGGCCGCCGCGGGAGACCACGGCGGCGATGTCCACGTCGCTGTCGCCGTCGGCACCCGCGGATGCGGCGCCGAATGACGCGGCGGCCCGCAGCGCGGCCGCGGCTCCGGTGCTCGCACCGAAGTAGCCGATCCGGGCCGACTCGCGCTCCCGCAGCCAGCGGGTGGCGTCCGCCAGCCGCCCGGCCAGGGTTTCGATGTCGAAGACGTTCGCCCGGTCGGCTTCCTCTGCCGGGGTGAGCAGGTCGAAGAGCAGGGTGCCCAGGCCCGCCCGGTTCAGGGCGGCCGCCACCAGCCGGTTGCGCGGGCTGTGCCGGCTGCTGCCGGAGCCGTGGGCGAACATCACAATCTCTTCGGTGCCCCGGGGCAGGGTGAGGTCCCCGGTCAGCCGGACCCCGCCGGCGTCCACCTCGACCTCGGTCTCACCCCCGGCCGGGTTCTCGTCTCCTCTCTCGGCCGCCTGCGCGAGCAGGGCGACGACCTCCTCGTCGGGGGTCTGGGAGAAGTCCTGGTACCACTCGCCGACTGCCCGGAACGCCCTCGGCGTGGACAGGCACACCACTTCGTCCGCCTCTGTGCGCAGCCAGGCGACCGCGTCCGGAGGCGCCACCGGCACGGCAAGCACCACGCGGGCCGCGCCCTGCGCCCGTACCACCTCGCACGCCGCCGCGGCCGTCGCGCCGGTCGCGATCCCGTCGTCCACGATGATCACCGTGCGGCCGCCGATGGCCGTCCGCGGCCGGTCCGTGCGGAACCGCTTCGCCTGCCGTGCGAGCTCGGTCTCCTCGGCGCGCTCGACCGTTTCGAGTTCGTCCCGTCCGACTCCGCTGCGGCGGACGATGTCGTCGCTGATGACGCGTACCCCGCCCTCGCCGATCGCGCCGTACCCCAGCTCGCGGTGGTACGGCACCCCCAGCTTGCGGACCACGATCACATCGAGTGGTGCGCCGAGAGCCTGCGCCACCTGGGAGGCAACCGGGACTCCGCCCCGCGGCAGGCCCAGGACGACGGGATTCTCCCCCCGTACGTGCCGTAGCGCTTCGGCAAGTCGGCGTCCCGCATCCATGCGATCGGTGAACAGCACAGCGGTTCACTCCCATCCCTTTCGTAATAACCCCATCTGTGGCTGTTTCGCAAGCGGGAGGCGAGGCGGCGATACGGTCGGTCGCATGGAACGAATCGGAGCGGTCCTGATCGACATCGACGGCGTGCTCACGGTGTCCTGGAAGCCGCTGCCCGGCGCCGTCGAGGCCATGAAGCGGCTGCGCGACGCCGGCCTTCCGCTGGCGCTCGTCACCAACACCACCTCACGGACTCGCGCGTCGATCGCCGCGAAGCTGGCCGGGGAGGGCTTTCCCGTCGGCGTAGAGGACATCCTCACCGCGCCCGCCGTCACCGCCGCGTACTTGCGGGAGCACCATTCGGGCGCCCGCTGTCTGCTGCTCAGCAGCGGCGACGTCCGTGACGATCTCGAGGGGGTGACGCTCGTCGACGGGACGGGGGACGCCGCCCCGGATGTGGTCGTCCTCGGCGGCGCGGGCGACGAGTTCAGTTACGCGGCTCTCAATGCCGCCTTCCGTCATGTGCAGCGTGGCGCCGCGCTGATCGCCATGCACCGCAACCTTTACTGGCGTACCGCGGAGGGGCTCGACCTCGACACCGGGGCCTTCCTGCTGGGGCTGGAGCAAGCCGCCCGCGTCGAGGCGGAGGTCACCGGCAAACCCGCCGCTACGTTCTTCGCCACCGCCCTGGCGCACCTGGGCGCCACCGCGTCCGAAGCGCTGATGGTGGGCGACGACATCGAATCCGATGTGCTGGCGGCGCAGCGCAGCGGAATCACCGGGGTACTGGTCAGGACGGGCAAGTACCTGCCCGAGACGCACCGGGCGGCCGACGGCTCACCGGACCACGTGCTCGACTCGTTCGCCGACCTTCCCGCGCTGCTGGAGAACGGTAGACCGGACGCAGCTGATTAGACATCTCTCTATGTTGACGCTCGTCGATTCAGCGTGCACTGTTGATTCCACAGACATCGATGCAGGGGAGTGTGTCATGAGCGATCAGTCGGACATCCGCGAGACGGTCCGCGCCGGATATGCCACCGCCGCCCTCAAGGTCACCCAAGGCGGCACGGCCTGCTGTGGTTCCCAGTCCGCTTGTTGTGGTTCCCCGTCCGCCGAGGTCGATGAGAACTTCGGCGCGGGACTGTACGGGGACGAGGACCGCGAGGCGCTCCCCGCCGACGCGGTCGCGGCATCCCTCGGCTGCGGCAACCCGCTCACCGTCGCCGAACTGCGCGAGGGTGAACGCGTGTTGGACCTGGGGTCGGGCGGCGGTATCGACGTACTGCTGTCCGCGCGCCGGGTCGGCGCGAGCGGCAGGGTGTACGGGCTGGACATGACAGAGGAGATGCTCGCCCTCGCCCTGGCCAACGCGGAGAAGGCGGGCGTCACCAACGTCGAGTTCCTCAAGGGCGCCATCGAGTCCGTACCGCTGCCCGCGAACACCGTCGACGTCGTGATCTCCAACTGCGTGATCAATCTGTCCGTCGACAAGCCCGCCGTCTTCGCCGAGATGTTCCGGGTGCTGGTGCCCGGCGGCCGTATCGGCATCACAGACGTGGTGGCCGAGGACCGCCTGACCCCCGCCGAGCGCGCCGAGCGGGGCAGCTATGTGGGCTGCGTCGCGGGGGCGCTGTCCTTCGCGGAGTACCGCGAGGGCCTAGAGGCGGCCGGGTTCGGCGGCGTCGAGATCACGCCTACGCATGAGGTCGCGGACGGGATGCGGTCCGCCGTGGTCCGTGCGGTCAAGCCGTCCGCGCGGGCGGCGTGAGCGTCGGGGCGAGTCAAGCGCCCCCGGGCGGGCTCCAAGCGCCGGGGCCGATCAGGCGGCGGGGCGGATCAGCCTGCGTACTGCCCCAGCATCTTCCCCATCGCGGTCAGCACGGAGGGCGCGACCCGGTAGTACACCCAGGTGCCGCGCCGCTCGGAGGTGAGCAGGCCCGCGTCCTTCAGCTTTTTCAGATGGTGGGAGACGGTCGGCTGCGAGACGCCGACGTCCGAGATGTCGCAGACGCAGGCCTCGCCGCCCTCGTGGGAGGCGACCGACGAGAACAGCCGCAGGCGCACCGGGTCGCCGAGCGCCTTGAACATGGCGGCGGTGCGGACCGCCTCCGCCGCCGTGAGAGGGCGCTCGGTCAGCGGCGGGCAGCACGGCTCGACATCGGGCCCGGCATGCAGGCCGGCATCGGACTCCAGCAGCGGCAACGCCTTCACATTCGACATACGTCTATGTTGACACATGTCGAACCAACCGCCCAGGGCTCGCGGCCGCCCCCGGGAAGCCGGTCAGCCGACGTGCCCCCGCGGCCGCCGCGCAGCAGGGGGCGAACTGGGCGTCAGAGCCAGCCGTTGCGGCGGAAGCTGCGGTGGATGACGAAGCAGGCGACGACCATGACACCGAGAACGAAGGGGTAACCGTAGGTCCATCGCAGCTCCGGCATGTGGTCGAAATTCATGCCGTACACACCGCAGACCATGGTCGGCACGGCGATGATCGCCGCCCATGCGGTGATCTTGCGCATGTCCTCGTTCTGGGCGACCGTCACCTGTGCGAGGTGGGCCTGGAGGATCGAGTCGAGCAGGGCGTCGAAGGATGCGATCTGCTCGGTGACGCGGGCCAGATGGTCGGTGATGTCACGGAAGTACGGCTGTATGTCAGGCCCGACCGGGGGCAGCGGCTGGGTGGCGAGGGCCTGCAACGGCCGTGCCAGCGGCGCCACCGCGCGCTTGAGCTCCAGCAGTTCGCGCTTGAGCTGGTAGATGCGGC
This sequence comes from Streptomyces sp. NPDC002870, assembly GCF_042888505.1. Lineage (NCBI taxonomy): Bacteria > Bacillati > Actinomycetota > Actinomycetes > Kitasatosporales > Streptomycetaceae > Streptomyces > Streptomyces sp. NPDC002870. Next base: position 108,576 of record NZ_JBIAPW010000028.1, on the reverse strand, counting down.
CCGCGTCGCCCCTGCCCGCGTGCTCGGTGAAGACGGTGCTCTCGACGGCGTCGATGTCGTTCTGTACGGCGTCCGCCACGGCGAGGTAGTCGTCGACCACATGGTCGGCGATGGCGTGCAGTACGGCGGCGGGGCCCTTGGCCAGCTGCTCGGGAATGTCCTCCAGGGCCTCCCGGAGCGGGCCGAGCGAGCCGTGCCTGCCGTGCCTGACGGTGATCACGAAGTCCGGCCCCGTGAAGATCATTAGCTCGCCGGTGTCCACCACCTCGCTGGTGGCCGTGAGCTCCTCGTGCTCGACATAGCCGCACGTCTTGAAGACGGCGAACAGGGTCTCGTCGTACCGCTCCACCTTGGGCCGCTGATGGGCGACCACCGTGTCCTCGACGGCCAGCGGGTGCAGACCGAACAGCTCGGCAACCCCGGCGAACTCCGTCTCGGAGGGCTCGTGCAGCCCGATCCAGACGAAGCCGCGGCTGGACTTGCGGACCCGCCGCAGAGCCTCGTCCACCGGGCCGGTGTCGGGCTGCCGCACCCCGTCCTCGTAGATCACGCAGTTGACCACCGTGCTGCCCAGCGGGGAGCGGGCCGGGTGGCTCAGGTCCACGGTCCTGCGGGTGGCGCGGCGCACGGCGCGGCGGAGATTGCGGATCATCGGCACAGCTGGCTCCTTCGGACAACCAGTCGCCAGTGTGCCACCGCCGTGCAGGTGACCGGTGACCGGTGCATCTGACCGGAAACGAACGGGCCGGTGGACCGTGCGCCGCCCTCCGGAGCCCTGCGGGCCCTGCGTTTTCAAGGGCCGGGGAGGGGGTGCGTATGAAGTCCGTCAAGAGCACGCCAATGGCCGTATGAGGCGCGTCAACGCGGCGCGTGGGTGCTCGGAAGCGAGGTTTCCTCGAGCTGTCCGTTCGTTCCGAATCTCTTCCAGGAGCTCACGATGGCCGACGTGGCCTTCGTCGTCACCACGATCGCGGTTTTCGCGCTGGTGGCGTTCATCGCCAAGGGGGTGGCAAAGCTGTGACTGCCGAGAACATCGTCGGCCTGGTCGTGGCCGTCGCCCTGTTGGGCTACCTCGTCCTCGCCCTTGTGTATCCGGAGAGGTTCTGAGCCCCGATATGAGCCCCTTCCTCGCCGGTGTGCTCCAGCTGCTCGCGCTGATAGCCGCGCTGGCGCTGGCGTACCGTCCGCTGGGCGACTACATGGCCGGTGTCTACTCCTCGACGAAGCATCTGCGCGTCGAGAAGTGGATCTACAAGGCCATCGGCGCCAACCCCGCCGCCGAGATGCGCTGGCCCGCCTATCTGCGCGGTGTGCTGGCCTTCTCCGCGGTCGGCGTCCTCTTCCTGTACCTGCTGCAGCGTATCCAGGGCTCCCTGCCGGGTTCGCTGGGCTTCTCCTCGATCGACCCGGACCAGGCGTTCAACACCGCCGCGTCGTTCGTGTCGAACACCAACTGGCAGTCGTACTACGGCGAGCAGACCATGGGCCACGTCGTGCAGACCGGTGGCCTGGCGGTGCAGAACTTCCTCTCGGCCGCGGTGGGCCTCGCGGTGGCGGTGGCGCTCGTACGGGGCTTCGCCCCCACCCGCACCGGTGAGCTGGGCAACTTCTGGGCCGACCTGGTGCGTGGCACGGTCCGCATCCTGATCCCGATCTCGGTGATCGGCGCGATCATCCTGGTCTCTGCCGGGGCGATCCAGAACTTCGCCGGGATTCATGAGGTCGGCCAGTTCATGGGCGGCTCGCAGCAGTGGAACGGCGGCGCGGTCGCCTCGCAGGAGGCCATCAAGGAGCTGGGCACCAACGGCGGCGGTTACTTCAACGCCAACTCCGCCCACCCCTTCGAGAACCCGAACGCCTTCACCAACCTCTTCCAGCTCTTCCTGATCCTGCTGATCCCGTTCGCGCTGACCCGCACGTTCGGAAAGATGGTCGGCTCGATCAGGCAGGGTTACGCGATTCTCGCCGCGATGGCGGTCATCTGGGTCGGTTTCGTCTTCCTGATGTGGTGGACGGAGTTCGCGGGCCGCGGTCCGGCGTTCCAGATCGCCGGTGGCGCGCTGGAGGGCAAGGAGACCCGGTTCGGCATCGGAGCTTCGTCGATCTTCGCGGTCTCCACGACCCTGACCTCGACGGGAGCGGTGGACGGCTTCCACTCCTCGTTCACCGGTTTCGGCGGCGGTATCACGTTGCTGGGCATGCAGTTGGGCGAGATCGCACCCGGTGGGGTGGGTTCCGGCCTGTACGGCATGCTGATCATGGCGATCATCGCGGTGTTCATCGCGGGCCTGATGGTGGGCCGTACGCCCGAGTATCTGGGCAAGAAGATCGGCACGCGTGAGATCAAGCTGGCGGCCTGCTACATCCTCATCACGCCGGCGTTGTCTCTCGGCTTCACCGCCGCGTCGATGGCGCTGCCGACTCCGGTGAACTCGATGACCAACTCGGGTGCGCACGGCTTCTCCGAGATCCTGTACGCGTTCACCTCGGGCGCGAACAACAATGGTTCGGCCTTCGCGGGTCTGAACGCGGATACGCAGTGGTTCAACACCACGATCGGTTTGGCGATGCTGCTGGGCCGCTTCCTGCCGATGGTGTTCGTGCTGGCGCTGGCGGGTTCGCTCGCCGAGCAGAAGCCGGTGCCGGCCACGGCGGGCACGCTGCGGACTGAGAAGCCGCTGTTCACCGGGCTGCTGGTCGGCACGATCCTGATCATCACCGGTCTGACCTACTTCCCGGCCCTCGCGCTGGGTCCGCTCGCCGAAGGGCTGGCGTCATGACCCCCGACATCAAGAAGCAAGAGGAGCCCGGCTCCATGTCCACCGCCACTGCGACCCGGGCGCCGCACTCCGATGTGCCCACCGGTCACAGGACAGAGCCCGGACGCGTCGGCGGGGGCTGTTCGACCCCAAGCAGCTGATCAAGTCCTTGCCGGACGCCGTCAGGAAGCTCGACCCGCGGGTGATGATCAAGTCGCCCGTGATGTTCGTGGTCCTGGTCGGCTCCGTGCTGACCACGGTCTTCGCGATCAAGGACCCGACCGGCTGGTTCGGCTGGGCGATCGCCGGCTGGCTGTGGCTGACCACGATCTTCGCCAATCTGGCGGAGGCGGTGGCCGAGGGCCGCGGCAAGGCGCAGGCCGACACCCTGCGCAAGGCGAAGACCGGCACGGTCGCGCGGCGGCTCGTCGGCACGACCGAGGAGCGGATACCCGGCACCGACCTGCGCATCGGGGACCTGGTCGTCTGCGAGGCGGGCGACATCATCCCCGGCGACGGCGACGTCGTCGAGGGTGTGGCGTCGGTCGACGAGTCGGCCATCACCGGCGAATCGGCCCCGGTCATCCGCGAGTCGGGCGGCGACCGCAGCGCGGTCACCGGCGGTACGAAGGTGCTCTCCGACCGGATCGTCATCAGGATCACGACGAAGCCCGGCGAGACGTTCATCGACCGGATGATCGCCCTGGTCGAGGGCGCGGCCCGGCAGAAGACGCCCAACGAGATCGCGCTGAACATTCTGCTCGCCTCCCTCACCATCGTCTTCCTGCTCGCGGTCGTGACGCTGCAGCCGTTCGCCAAGTACGCGGGCGCCGAGCAGTCGCTGATCGTGCTGACCGCCCTGCTGGTCTGCCTGATCCCGACGACCATCGGCGCACTCCTGTCCGCGATCGGCATCGCGGGCATGGACCGGCTGGTGCAGCGCAACGTGCTGGCGATGTCGGGCCGCGCGGTCGAGGCCGCGGGCGATGTCTCCACGCTGCTGCTCGACAAGACCGGCACGATCACCCTCGGCAACCGTCAGGCCGCCGAGTTCGTTCCGGTCAAGGGCGTCACAGAAGCCGAGCTGGCGGACGCCGCGCAGCTTTCCTCGCTGGCCGACGAGACGCCCGAGGGCCGCTCCATCGTCGTGCTGGCGAAGGAGAAGTACGGGCTGCGCGAGCGCCACCAGGGCGAGCTGATCGATGCCGAGTGGGTGGCCTTCACCGCCCAGACCCGTATGTCGGGTGTCGACCTCGTCGAGGACGGCACCAGGCGCAAGGTCCGTAAGGGCGCGGCGGGTTCGGTCATCAGGTGGGTCACCGAGCACGGCGGCAGCGTTGTCGAGAACGCCGACATCACGGCCAGCCGGATCTCGCAGGCGGGCGGTACGCCGCTGCTGGTCGCCGTCGAGGACGACAAGGGTGCCCGCGTCCTGGGTGTCATCCACCTGAAGGACGTCGTCAAGGACGGCATGCGGGAGCGGTTCGACGAGCTGCGCAGGATGGGCATCAAGACCGTCATGATCACGGGTGACAACCCGCTGACCGCGCGTGCCATCGCGGACGAGGCCGGTGTGGACGACTTCCTCGCAGAGGCCACCCCCGAGGACAAGATGGCGCTGATCAAGCGGGAGCAGGCCGGCGGCAAGCTCGTCGCGATGACCGGTGACGGCACCAACGACGCCCCGGCGCTGGCGCAGGCGGACGTCGGCGTGGCGATGAACACCGGTACCTCGGCCGCCAAGGAGGCCGGGAACATGGTGGACCTGGACTCCAACCCGACCAAGCTGATCGAGATCGTCGAGATCGGCAAGCAACTCCTGATCACCCGGGGTGCGTTGACGACGTTCTCGATCGCCAACGACGTCGCGAAGTACTTCGCGATCATCCCGGCGATGTTCGCGGTGGTCTACCCGGGCCTGGACAAGCTCAACATCATGCAGCTGTCCTCTCCGGAGTCGGCGATCCTGTCGGCCGTCGTCTTCAACGCGCTGATCATCATCGCGCTGGTGCCGCTCGCCCTCAGGGGCGTGCAGTACCGGCCGACCAGCGCGGACAAGATGCTCCGCCGCAACATCGGGATCTACGGCCTGGGCGGCCTGATCGCCCCGTTCATCGGCATCAAGCTCATCGACCTGATCATCTCCCTCATCCCCGGAGTCGGCTGATCCCATGAACAACTCAGTCAGCAGCACCGCCCGGTTGATGTGGGCCGGACTGCGTGCCCTGCTCGTCCTGACCGTGATCTGCGGCGTCATCTACCCGCTCGCCGTCACCGGTGTCGCACAGGCCCTGTTCAACAACAAGGCCAACGGTTCCGAGATCAGGTCCGAGGGGAAGGTCGTCGGCTCCGAACTCATCGGGCAGCGCTACGACCTGCCGCTGAAGAAGGGTGAGGAGACGCCCGCGCCGGACCTGAAGTGGTTCCAGCCGCGCCCCTCCAACGGCCTGGGCTCCAACACCGTCAACACCCAGTACAAGCTGCTCCTGTCCGGCGCGACCAACCGGTCCGGCGACAACGCCGAACTGATCAAGTGGGTCACCGACGCCAAGGCCGCCGTGGTGAAGGACAACGCCACGGCCACGTACGAGGTCAAGCCCTCGGACGTGCCGGCCGACGCCGTCACCTCCTCCGGCTCCGGCCTGGACCCGGACATCTCCCCCAAGTACGCCGAGCTCCAGGTCCACCGCGTCGCCGAGAAGAACGACCTCTCCGTGGCCCAGGTCGACAAGCTCGTCAAGGACAACACCGACGGCCGGATCCTCGGCTTCATGGGCGAGCCCACGGTGAACGTCCTCAACCTCAACATCGCGCTGAAGGCACTCACCGAGAAGTGATCGTGCTGGGCAGCGGCAGACCAGGTCCGCCGCTGCCCAGGGCTCAGCCGCAGGTCAGGAGGGGCGATGCCCAGTCCGCGTGGTCGTAGTCGATGCCGTCGCCGCCGTCGGTGACGACCAGCCTCAGCTCCAGGCCGCCGGTGAGATCCGCCGTGAGCGGCCTGGCGGCGTCGGCTCCGGTGAGGCGGCCGCTGTCGGCGACCTTGGTGCCGTCCCGGTAGATCTGGAAGACCACCGACCCGTTCGTACCGCCCGACTCGTCGTCGACGCCGACGGTGGCGGTGAGCCTGGTGCAGCCGCCGCCGAGGTAGTACGTGATGTCGCTCGCCGCGTGTGTGCCGAGGCCCCTGGCGTAGGCGGTGCCGTTGACGGTGAGGGTCCGGCCGTCGCCCGCGGCCTTCTCGCCGTTGCTGTGGTCGCGCTCCACCGGCCCCCAGCCGTTCGCGGCCGAGGTCCATGTGAGCCCGCTGAGCGCATGGTTGCCGGCCGCCGGGCCGCTGCCGCAGACCAGCTTGGCGTCCGCCCAGTCGGCGTGGTCGTAGTCGATGCCGTCCCCGCCGTCGGTGACGACCAGCCTCAGTTTCGTACCGCCGGTGAGGTCGGCGCTCAGGCGCTTCGGCGGATCGCTCGCCGTGCGCACACCGCTGTCGGCGACCAGGGCGGTGTCGCGATAGACCCGGAAGACGACCGATCCGCCCGCCGTCGACTCGTCGTCCACGCCGACGTCCACGGTGAACGACCGGCAGCCGCCGCCCAGGTAGTAGGTGATGTCGCTCGCCGCGTGTGTACCGAGGCCCTTGGCGTAGGCGGTGCCGTTGACGGTGAGGGTCCGGCCGTCGCCCGCGGTCTGCTCGCCGTTGCTGCGGTCGCGCTCCACCGGCCCCCAGCCGTTGATCGCCGACGTCCACGGCAGATCGCTGACCTGCTGGATCCCGGCGGGCGGCGGCACCGGAGCGCCCGGCGTCACCCGGTACATCACGGTCCCGTGGGCGGGCACCGAGGCGCTGATCGTGCCCGTTGTGGTGCCGGTCTGCTTGGACCACAGGTCCTTGAGCGCGTACGAGGAGGCGCCGCCGATCCCGATCGCCTCGACCGTCGTCGAGATCGTCTTCGCAGAGGTCGTCTCATTGGTCAGCGTCACCGAACGGCTGCCGTCGGCCAGGGGCTTGGACATCACCACAAGACCGCCGGAGCTGGACACCACCGTGCCCTGCTTGCCCAGGCTGTCCTGGTCGACCGCGATGACGTCGGTGTTCTTCAGGATCGCGAGGGTGGCGGGCGAGGCGCTGCGCAGATCGCTGCCGATCAGCAGCGGCGCGGCCATCTGCGCCCAGAGGCTGAAGTGGGTGCGGTACTCGGTGTCGGTCATCCCGCCGTTCCCGACCTCGAGCATGTCGGGGTCGTTCCACGCCCCGGGCTTGGCGTAGGGCGCGAGCCCCTGGTTCTGGTGCGCGATGCCGATCATGCTGGACCAGGAATCGCTGATGTCCCCGGTCGTACGCCATGAGTTGCCGACGTCCGCCGCCCAGTTCCAGGGCTGGTTCTCCCCCCACTCGCAGATGCTGTAGAGAATCGGCCGCCCGGTGGCCTTCAGGGCGTTGGCCATGGCGGTGTAGCGCTGCTTTGCGTCGGCGCCGGTGTTGTTGCAGTTGTCGTACTTCAGGTAGTCCACGCCCCAGGAAGCCCACAGGTCGGCATCCTGCTGCTCGTGCCCGAGCCCGCCCGGAAAGCCCTGTACGTCGCAGGTCTTGGTGCCGGCACTGGAGTAGATGCCGAACTTGAGCCCCTTGGAGTGCACATAGTCCGCAACCGCCTTGATCCCATTGGGGAAGCGGACCGGATCGGGGACGAGATTGCCGTTCGCGTCGCGCTGCGGCAGGGCCCAGCAGTCGTCGATGTTGACGTAGGTGTACCCGGCGTCCTTGAGGCCCTGGGACACGAAGACGTCGGCGATGCCCTTGACCATGGCCTCGTTGAACTCGGCCCGGCAGTGGGTGGAGTTCCAGTTGTTGAACCCCATCTGGGGCGTACGTGCGAGCCCGTTGTCGACGGCGGCTGCGGGGGGAGCGGCGGCCACCTGCCCGGTGACGGCGACGGCCGCGCCTGCTGTGAGGAGCGCGAGCGTCGTGGCGACGGCGGCCAGGCGGGCGCCGAGTGAGGTGTGTCGTTCTGCATGCATGTGCGGCTCCGAGGGGGGTGATTGGCGCACAAACAAACGGGGACGAACGAAAGCCACCACATTTCAGCGCTAGGCCAGGTTCATGTCAAGACATCGCACACGCCCTGCGGGCGGGGCAGCTCAGGCTCACTTATCCCGCAAATAGGAGCGAAAGGGGCACACTGAAGGGAGAAGTGCGGCGGCAGGCTCGGTCTGGAGGGTGATCACATGGCCGGTCGGACGATGGTGGGGAAGGGGCCCCGGTCCCGCTACGCCCCGGATCGGGGACTCACCACCCGCATGGTGACGACGATGTTCCTGATCGGGCTGGTCTATGTGGTCTTCGTGGGTGTGCTGCTGGCCCTCCTGCGCGGCTCGTGGCCGGTCATCCTGATGATCGCGGGCGTGCTGTTCATCGCTCAGTTCTGGTTCAGCGACCGCATCGCGGCCTTCAGCATGGGTGCCCGCGAGGTCACCCCGGAGCAGGCGCCCGAGCTGCACGGCGCCGTCGACCGTATCTGCGCCCTCGCCGACATGCCCAAGCCTCGCGTCGCGATCGCCGACAGCGATGTGCCGAACGCCTTCGCCGTCGGCCGTAACGAGAACTCCGCCCTGGTCTGTGCCACCACCGGCCTGCTGCGCCGTCTGGAGCCGGAGGAGCTGGAGGGCGTCCTCGCGCACGAGCTGTCGCACGTCGCACATCGTGATGTCGCCGTGATGACCGTCGCGTCGTTCCTCGGCGTCCTCGCGGGCGTGCTGACCCGTGTCGCGGTCTGGGGCGGTTTCGGCCGGCCCGACGGCAGCCGCGACCCCAACGCCGCGATCGCCATGCTGCTGGTACCCCTGGTCAGCGCTGCCGTGTACGTGATCAGCTTCCTGCTGACCCGGCTGCTCTCCCGCTACCGCGAGCTGTCCGCCGACCGCGCCGCCGCGATGCTGACCGGCCGCCCCTCCGCACTCGCTTCCGCGCTCACCAAGGTGACCGGCGAGATGGCGGCGATCCCGACGCGGGACCTGCGCAGGGCCGAGCCGTTCAACGCCTTCTGGTTCGTGCCGGCCTTCTCCTCCAAGGAGAGCCTGAGCAGGCTGCTCTCCTCCCACCCGACGCTGGAGCAGCGCCTGGACCAGCTGGGCAGGATCTCGGCGCAGCTCGGCCGCCCGTGACGACGAACTGAGGTTCATTCGTGGGACTCCTCGACACCATCCTCGGCCGCAGCAAGCCGGTACGCCCCGACCTCGACCAGCTCTTCGGCCTGCCCGCCGCCGCGATCACCCTCCAGGCGGGCGCCGGATTCACCCCGACCGGCGTCGGCTCGGTGTGCTTCGCCAGCGTCGAGGGCGGGGCCTTCGCTCAACTCCAGGAGGACGTACGGGAGTTGCTCGACGCGGACACCGGGCGCGGCGGCATCCCGGTCGAGTTCAGCCAGGACGCGTACGGCTATACCTGGCTCCTCGCCCGCCATCCCGCCAACGACACGGCCTCCCTGGTCAACGACCTGCACGCGGTCAACACCCTCCTCGAGGAAGCCGGGTTCGGCCCGCAGCTGCTCTGCTCCCTGATCGCCTTCCGCGAGGCCACGGGGGATCGCGCGCTGGCGCTGGTCTACCTCTACAAGCGCGGCACCTTCTACCCCTTCGCGCCGCTCCCGGGCACGACGGAGAAGCGCGACAACGGATTGGAACTCCAGGCGAGGGCGCTGCTCACGGACGATCTGCGCATCGAGACGGACCTGGCCCGGTGGTTCCCGGTGTGGGGGGCGCCGGGCCTCGGCGGGACGGGCCACGTGCCCACGACGGGCCTGTAGACCGGCCGGACGGCCGGACGGACCAGACGGACCGGACGGCCGGACCGGCGCAGAAGCCCTACTCGGCGATCCGTACCAGCGCGAACGTGATGTTGTCAGGCCCTCCGGCCGCGATCGCCGCCTTCCAGAGCTCGAAGGCGGCCCTCCCGTCGTCGTGCACCCGCAGCAGGCCCTCGAGCTCATCGTCAGGCACCGGGTCGGTCAGCCCGTCGGTGCACACCAGGTAGCGATCGCCTACGGAGAGCGCCGAGGCCGCCACATGGGGCGTGATGGCGTTGAACGTGTGGCTGCCGCCGAGCGTCTGTGTGACGGCTGACGTGATGCGCTGTCCGGGCCGCAGCGGCGGGCTGTCGTCCACGCTCACCTGGCGAAGCCCGTTCCGAGCCGCGTCGAACACTTTGCTGTCCCCGACGTTGAACGTCAGCAGCGACTCCTTCAGGACGACGGCACCCGCGACCGTGGTCCCCATGGTGACCAGCTCAGGATGGTCGCGGGCGGCGGAGTACACCGCGTGATTGCAGATGTCCAGGGCGTCACTGACGGCATCCTCGTCGTCCAACGAGGGGCCGAGTGTGGCGAGTTGGCGGACCACCAGCGCACTGGCCACCTCGCCGGCCGGCTGCCCGCCCAGTCCGTCGGCGACCGCGACGACGAGCGGTGAGCCGAGGGGGAACAGCAACGTCTGCGGATTCTCGGTCACGGTGCCGCACAGCGTCCACGGTCCGACGACGAGGCTGTCCTCGTTGTGCTCACGGATCAGCCCGGCATGGCTCAAGGCAGTCACTGCTATGTACGGCACCGGAATGTCCCGCCTCTCGGCAACGGCCGACGTGCCTCTCACCAACCATTGTTACGCCGCGGACGTCCGCGCGGGTGCTGCGCGGCCGGATCGTGGCGGCAGACTGGGTGGACCACCATCAGACGTACTGCACCGGCGAAGGCGAAGGCGGTGAGACCGCGTCATGGACCTCGCCCCCGACGTGCCCGCGCTCGTACGTGAACTGACCCGGCGGGCCGATCCGCTGCGCCTGCGCCATGACGTGGAGTACCTCGCCGACCGCCCGCGAAGCCGCACCCACGCGCCCGAGGCCATGCTGCGCGCAGAGGCCCATGTGACGAGTGAACTGGCCGCCGCGGGCTGGCGGACCGAGCGTCAGCCCTTCGACGTACGGTGGCGACTGGGCTCCACCGACCGCCACGGCCATCGGGCACTGGCGCTCACACCGCGCCTGCACCGGCGGCTGACCGGCGCGAACCTCCTGGCCGGGCTGCCGGGAGGCGACGGCCGCCCCACGGTGGTGGCCGGAGCGCACCTGGACACCGTCGACGGCTGCCCCGGCGCCGACGACAACGCCTCCGGCGTCGCCGCGCTGCTGGAGATCGCGCGCCTCATCGCCGGGCTGCCGCGACCGCCCCCGGTCACCCTCATGTTCTTCGACATGGAGGAGCTGGGGTTGATCGGTTCCCGGTTCGCCGTCCGGCGGCCGGGCCGCACCCGGCAGATCGTGGGCATGGTCTGCCTCGAGTCGGTCGGCTTCTTCGCGAACGAGCCCGGAACCCAGCTGCTGCCCGCCGGGTTCGGCGCGGCCTTCCCCCGAGCGGCCGCCGAGGTCCGCTCTGCCGGGCAACGTGGCGACTTCACCCTCGTCGTCCACCGGCGCTCCACGACGGCGGCGGCGCGTCTGTGGCGCCGGGCAGCGGGCGCCGTCGAGCCCCCGCTGCCCGCCGTCACCCTGCGCGACCCGCGGCCGGACGGCCGGCTGGGCGCGCTCGTCGGCCTCGCGGTGCCGCCGGTGAAACATCTCGACCGAAGTGACCACGCGGCCTTCTGGAACGCTGGGATTCCGGCCCTGATGCTCACCAGCACGGCGAACTTCCGGAACCGCAATTACCACCGGCCGACCGACACCCCGGACACCATCGACTACCGGCGTCTGGCGGCCGTCGCCGTCGCGACCGCCGCCACCGTCACGTCCTGGCCCGCCGACCCGACCGGTTGATCCCGGTCTCGGCCCGTCTCGGCCCGTCTCGGGCGGCCGAGATCGGCGGAACCCCCGTAGAAGCCCGCACTCGGCGTTCACCTTCCCTACGCTGGACATGACTGGTCCCGTACGCATGACGAGGTGGGTGGGCCACCTCGGAAGGCGACTCGGCCGGCGAAGACTGGTCGGAGGCGAGGGATGATGAGGCGTGGCGTTACCGAGCCACGGATGCACCCGGTTGTCCGAGCAGCCCGTGCCCGCTTCCGGCCACGGGGGCGCTGCGAGCCGTGAGAGAGCGAATCCGGGTATTCGGCGGGGCGGTGCTGGCCGCTGTCTATGTGCTGGGCAAGAGGGACGACAGTCTGCGGCTGGCGGAATCGGCCGGAGACTCCGGTGCGATGTACGGGCTGTCGCCCCGCTATCCCCTGTCCGGCCATGCACCGGTCGTCGAAGCCTTCCGCACGGGCCGCGCCCTGTGGCTGAACGCGGAAGGGCTCGCCGCGTACGGCGAGAGCCCCGGAGAGAAGGCCGACCGGACGCTGCCCGACATCTCGCTGGGCGCACTGCCGCTCGGAGCGAACGGCTCTCCGCTGGGCTGCCTGGTCGTCGTGGACGACGTGGGCAACGGCTTCGACGCCGAACGGCGCAACTTTCTGGAGCTCTACGCCGACCAGGTCGCCGCCTGGCTCGAAGCGACCGGCGAACCGAACAGTCACGCCATCGGCCGTGCGGGGACCCGGCCGGTACTGGGCCCTGCCCTGGACCGCCTCCGTGTCGGTTCGTTCACCCTGGTCCTGAGCAGCGGGCAGATCGAGGCGGACGACCGGGTGCTCGACCTCGTCGACATCCCCCGGGACGAATTCGACGGACGGGTGGAGACGCTGCTGGCGCACACCGTTCCCGACGACCTGCCCTCGCTCATGTCCATCGTCGAGCCGGGCCATATGACGTCCGTCGGCCGGGACCTCGAATTCCGTATCCGCCGCCCCACCGGCGAGCTGCGCTGGCTGCGCCTGCGATGCCGGGTGGTGGCGGACGGCGTCGGCAAGCCGGAGCGGGTGCTCGGCGTGGTCGCCGACGCCTCGCATCTGCGGCCCAGCGCGGACGAGGTCTCCAGGGTGCAGCAGCTGTCCGTCGCGCTGGCCGGTGCGATGACCGTCAGGGACGTCAGCAGGGCCGTGGTCGCGGCCCTGCGCCACCCGCTGGGAGCCGACCGGGTGGCTCTCGCCGAACTCGAGGGGGACCGGCTGGTGGTCACGGTCCTCGACCCGCCGGAGCCCGATGCCTGGCCGGAGCTCTGGCGGTCCGAATGGCGGTCCGAGTGGCCCGACGCGCCCGCCGGCGCCCTGCCCACGCTGGAGGCCGCGCTGCGCGAGGGCCGGGCGAGCCTGTGGACGGCGGGCTCCGCGCTCGAACCGGGCCTCGTCGGCATCGGCCCCGGCGGCCTCGCCGTGCTGCCGATCCCCGCCGAGGGCCGGGTGGTGGGCGGGTGCCTGGTCGGATGGGACGAGCCGCACGCGTTCGGGCCCGAGGAACGGTCCATGCTGACCGCGACCGCGGGCCTGGTGGGGCAGGCCCTGGTGCGCGCCCGTTCGTTCGACGCCGAGCACGAACTCGCCACCACGCTTCAGCGCAGCCTCCTGCCGCGCAAGCTTCCGCGGCTGCCCGGTGCGGTGGCCGTGGCCCGCTATCTGCCCGCGACGGTGGGCCTGGAGGTCGGCGGCGACTGGTACGACGTGATCCCGCTCTCCGAGAACCATGTGGCGCTGGTTGTCGGGGACGTGCAGGGGCACAACGCCGGCGCCGCGACGATCATGGGCCAGATGCGTACGGCGATCAGGGCCTACGCCGTGGAGGGCCACCCGCCCGACGTGGTCGTCTCCCGGGCCAATCACCTGCTCGTCGGCATGGAGACCGACCTCTTCGCCACCTGCTGCTATGTCGCCATCGACATGGAGGAGGGCAACGCCTGGTGCGTCAGGGCCGGGCATCTGCCGCCGTTGCTGCGCACCCCGGAAGGCGTCACCCGTGAGGTGGAGGTCGAGGGCGGGCCTCCGCTGGGCGTGCTCGCGGAGGCCCAGTTCCCGATGACCGCGGTCGCACTGGCTCCCGGCACGGTGCTCGCCCTGCTGACGGACGGCCTGGTCGAGTCGTCGAGCCTGCACCTGGAAGACGGCATGCGCCGGGTGTGCGACGCGCTTTCCACCGCCGACCCGTCCGACGCCGGGCGGATGGCCGACGAGCTGCTCGGCGGCGTCAACCGGCGTGACGACGACGTGGCGCTGCTGCTCCTGCGCTACGACGGTATTGGAGTCCGGCCGCTCCGGGCGGGCTGGACGGTGTGGAGGCTGCCTGACGCGGTCGCGCACGCGCGCCGTTTCACCTCCCGCACCCTGCGCTCCTGGCGCGCTACGGACGAGCGCGTGACGGAACAGTCCGACACGGTCCTGCTGATCGTCTCCGAGCTGGTCACCAATGCGCTGGTGCACACCCTGGGCCAGGTGCGCCTGGACCTCATGCTGGCCGGGGAGCGGCTACGGGTGGCGGTGAGCGACGCATCGCCGCGCGCTCCCGTCAAACCGGGGAACGTGGACTGGGAGGCGACCGGCGGCCGGGGGATCCTGCTGGTCGAGGCGGTGTCGGCGTCGTACGGCTCCGTGCCGCTCAGCAGCGGCAAGCAGGTGTGGGCCGAGATCATCCTGCCACCCCGTGTGCCCTGAACCCTGCCGGCTGCCCCCTGACCGCCTGCCCCCACCCGGCCGGTCCCTGACCGGCCGGGTGGTGCGCACGCCCGCTGTCACGGATGTGCGCACCCGACGGTCACCCGCTGCGAACCACGGCCTGCTACGGCTTCCACCATGCGGCAGAGGCGTCGCGCAGCGTGTTCGTGCCGCAGTGGATCTCGCCCATACCGAGGTGGTACGTGTACCAGTCGTCGATGTACGACACCTTCATGCCCGCCTGCGTGTACGCGGCAGTCACGGCGGAGGTGAATATGTCCTTGCCGCCGATGACCGGACCCCACTGCCGCGGGGCCAGGTAGCGGTCGCGGCCGAGCAGGATCCCGTTGACCGCACCCGGAACGTACGCGCTGGTCATGACCGTTCCCGGGGCCTCGCCGCGGTCGTCGTGCCTCGCGAGCTCCCTCTGCTGCCCGTACTCGCGGACCGCGTCCGGTACCTCGCCGGCGCCCATCCGCTTCAGCCGCGGCATGCGGTCGCCCCGCTCCTCGTCTCCCGTCCCCCGCGTGTACAGCGCGGGCACCCGTACGACCTCGGCGTCGGTCACACCCGTCTCGCGCTTGAGCACCTCCAGATTCGCGGTGATCCGCTTCGCGGCCATGGTGTTGTCGGCCACCAGCCACTTCGAGGCGAGCGCCTGGTCGATGGTCTCCTTCGGGGCGGGCAGTTCCTTGCTTCCCGGCACGGAGAACATCCGCGTCTTGCCGTGGCCGGCCTGCTGCGCCTCGCGCAGCAGCCGCAGTCCCGCCTCGGGGTCGGCGATTGAGATCTTCCAGCCGCGCGGAGTGTCCGCGGGAAGGAACTGGACGAACTCGTCCACGTGACCCACATGCAGCCATGAGGTGTCCAGGAGCAGCGGGTCCTGGAACCCCTGGGACTTCAGCAGCGTCCGCATCACCTGCGCGGGCTTCGAGCCGTTGTCCTTGCGCTCGCCCATGATGATGCGCCCGGCGGGGAAGGACCGGCCGCCGTGGTCGTACGGAGGGATGGTCTCCAGATTCCCCATCGAGTTGAGGGTCCACTCCTCCGAGTCGCGGACCCCGGACACCTGCACCACGCCGACGCCGTTGCCGCGCAGCTTCTCGAACAGCTCCCGGCCGGCCTCACGGTCCGCCTGCGCGGAGCGCAGCATCACGCGTATCGCCTGCCGACCCCCACCGGGGCCGGTCATGCTCACGTAGCCGGGCTCGACGAAGTCCTGTGCCCAGACGTCCCCGTACTTGTCGAAGGTCGTCAACGGCTTGTTGATGCCCGCCGACTTGACCTCTGCCGCGAGGCCCTTGACGAACGCCTGCTGCCGGCGCGCGTATTCGTCCTTCCCGGGCACCTGGGTGACGAGCAACTGTTGCGCGTTCTGCAGGTGATGGTGTGTGAGCAGCGGGGCGACCCGCAGGGTGACCTCGTCGGAGGTGCTCTTCCCGCCGGAGGCCACGGTCAGACGGATCACGGAGCGACCGCCCCAGCGGGCGTTGTCGCGTATCACGTCAGTGCTCTCGACCCCGAACTCCACACCTGCGCGGAGCTCGGCGGCGGACAGGCGGGTCTTGGCCGTGACCCAGGTCCAGCCGGTGGAGCGCTTGACGAATATTCGGGTGTTCTTGGCGCCGGCCACGACCTTCAGGGCGCCCGTAGCCGTGGTGGGCAGGTTCGCCATCGGCACGGAGCGCACCCGGGCCAGGTCGGCCGCGTCGACGGAGCCGTTCACCGTGGTGTCGGCCGCGTCGTTGCACGCGGCGAGCTTGGCATCAGGGAGCGGCTTGCCGCCCGGGCCTTTGACCGCGCACCGCTTGGTGTCGTCGTCGATGTTGGGGAGGAAGACCGCTCCCCTCGCGGCGGTCCAGCCGTCCTCACCGCTGGTGTCCGTCGTACCGCCGACGTCCACCCGCCCGTCCCGGTTCACGTCCGCCCGGAGGTCCACCCGGGGTGGCTCTGCGGCGAACACCGGTGACACGGGCGCCAGTACGGCCCCGATCACGGTGATGGCCAGTGCGGCGTGTCTCGCATGGCTCGTACCCACGATGCGTCCCTTTCCTCAGGATCGGTGCTACCGAGCCCGAAGAGGACAGGGACGCGTGGTGCGTTGCCTTCCGGCGCCGGGTTCATCCCGGAGGCATGTGTGGGTGCGACTGGTGGAGGAGGCCGTGTCAGCCCAGGGAATGACGACGAATCAGGGGAACTGGGGTATCGCCGGCTGAACGTCGACGGATGGCGAGGACGTACGCGCGACAGCAGCAGGCGGCCCTGCGTGTCGCTACGAGCACGACACGCAGGGCCGCCTGATCCGCGGGATCCTGAACGGGGTTGGCGCGTCAGGCGCCAGGTGCGCGGTAGTCGACCTTCTGGCGGACCGCCTCGTCGACTTCCTCGGGCGTCAGCAGGACGACCGTGCTTGTGTGAACGCCACCGGCCGCGGACGTGACCAGACCCATCGCCGCGGCGGAGGCGTTGCTCGGCAGGTCCACCGTGACATAGACGTCCTCGTCGCCGAATGCCCAGTGCATTGATTCGAGCCGGCCGCCCAGGCTCTGTACCATGCGGTCGACGACCTCACGGCGTGCGGTACCGCCTTCTTTGAGCAGGCCCTTCAGCCCGTCCACCGTCAACTTGACCCTGAAGAGGTATTTCGGCATCGGTCTCCGCCTTTCAGGTTCGACCGGTCAGCCGGAGCCGTATGCCTGGAGACCGGCTTGGACGTCGTCGAAGTGTGCCGGCGTCGCGCGATGTGCGACGGATTCGCAGCGCCGTGTGGCCGTACGTCCATCGTCGCGCTGCCCCGGCACGACTGCATCCCGACGGGGGGTCTTGCTGTGGCCCGCTCAGGAGGTGGACCGCGCCGTCAGGGACGGAGGCGTACGGCTCACCGTCCGGCCCAACGCGGCCGCTGCCCGGGCGAACTTCGCGGCGTCCAGCAGTGCCGCACCGCCGAGGTCGTTGTTGAAGTACACAAACACATCGTTCTCGTCCGGCCAGGCGTCGGCGATACGCCGGGCCCAGGACTTCAGCGCCTGGCGGCCGTAGCGCGGCGGCGGCTCGGAGATGCCGCCGTGGAATCGCATGTACCCCCATGACGCGGTGCGCCACAGTGGCGTCACCGGGCGGGACCCCCGATCCGCCCAGCACAGGGCGCTGCCGTGCCGTTCCAGCAGCGCCCGGAGCTCTCGCTCCGCCTCCCACCACGACGTGTGGCGGAATTCGACGGCCACCTGAACCGTGCCGGGAAAGCACTTCAGGCAGGCGTCCAGAGCATCGATGTCCTCGCGGAAGTGGCCAGGCAGTTGCAGCAGGACGGGCCCCAGCCGGTCGCCCAGGCCCTCGGTGCGATCCATCAGCCGGCGCACGGGCTCCTCCGGGGCGCGCAGCCGCTTCATATGGGTCAGATAGCGGCTGGCCTTGACCGCCATGACGAACCCCTCAGGAGTCCGCTCCCGCCAGGAGGCGAAGATCTCTGTGGTGGGGAGCCGGTAGAAGGCGTTGTTGTTCTCCACAGTGGCGAAGTGCCGGGCGTACTCCTCCAGCCACAGCCGCTGCGGTTGCCTGGGCGGATACAGGACGCCGCGCCAGTCCTTGTACTGCCATCCCGAGGTGCCGACGAGCATGGGCATGGTCCAATCCCTGCCCAGGAGGAAAGAAACTATTGCCATGTTTCGGGGCATATCCCAGGCCAGGGTGACCCTCTGACCGGGTCCCGGGCAAGGTGAACTCCAGGCGAAAAGGTTGTACCGGTGGCCTTCGCTCAGACATTCGGATGAATCCGCTTCGTATGCTGCAGCGATGACCGTCTCCGCATCGGGCCCGGAATCGGGCGAGGAGCCCACCGGCGGATGCGTGCCTTCCCTGACCGCCCCCCTGGTGGAGCGGGACCAGGTCGCGCGCGTCGCGCGCGTGCTGAAAGCGATCGCCGACCCCACCCGGTTGCAGCTGCTGTGTCTGATCCAGACCGCGCCCGGCGGCGAGGCCTGCGTCTGCAATCTGACCGAGAAGCTCGGGCTGCGGCAGCCCACCATCAGTCACCATCTGAAGACCATGGTCAACGCCGGACTGCTCACGCGAGAGAAGCGTGGCACCTGGGTCTGGTACTCCGTCGACCGCGAGGGAATGGAAGCGGTGCAGAACATCCTGCGCTCACCTGTCGGCGCGCTGACCTGACGGCGGCCGGGCCGGGCCCCGCCTGCGCCCACACCATCGGCCGTCCTCCCCGCGGGCAGGCGACGATCAGGACAGCGTCTGAACGACCTGACGCACTTGGCGCGCGACCGAGTCCGGCAGCGGGGCGTAGTGGATTTCGGGCAGGGCCTTCTGCCCTTCCTCGCCGGCGGTATAGGCCAGGAAGGACTTCAGGGCGGGAAGGGTCTCTGCCTGGTTTCCCGTGTCGCACACGATCTCGTAGGTGACCTGGACGATGGGATACGCGCCGTCGGCGGAGGTTCCGTAGTCGAACTTCAAGGTCAGGTCCTTGCCCGTGCCTGCGATCTTGGCTTCGGCGATGCCGGCGGAGGCGGTCTGCGGCGACGGGGCGACGGGCCGGGAGGCCCCCGTGTCGATCTTGACCGTACTGATCTTGCTGGCAGCGGCGAAGGACAGCTCGAAGTAGCCGATCGAGCCGTCGAGCGTCTGCACCTGCGACGCGACCCCGGTGGATCCGCTCGCGGATTCCCCGCCCTTGCCCTGCCAGGACTTCTTGACCGGGTGGGGCCAGAAATCGCCTGCGGCGCCGGCCAGGTAGGCGTTGAGATTCTGGGTGCTGCCGGAGTCGTCCGACCGGTGCACGGGGTGAACGGGGATCGACGGCAGGTCCGCACCCGGGTTCAGCCGCCGGATGTCGGGGTGGTTCCAGGAGGTGATCCGCGTGTCGAAGATCTTCGCCAGGGTCGGGGCGTCGAGCACCAGATCGTCCACGCCCTGAAGGTTGTAGCCGATCGCGATAGGGCCGCCGACCATCGGGAGGTCGATGGCCCTGCCGCCCGGGCAGACGTCCTTCGACCACTGGACCTCTTCGGGTTTCAGCGCGCTGTCCGAGCCGCCGAAACCGGTCGCCCCCCGGAGGAACTGGGCCACGCCGGCGCCCGAGCCCAGGGGGTTGTACTTGATCTGCACTCCTGCGCATGCGCGTTGGTACTGCTCGATCCAGTACTCCATGGCGTTCTGCTGGGCTGTCGACCCCGAGCCGGGCACCTGACCCTGCGTGGCGCACTCGATCCGGGCCGCGGCCGGGTCGACGGACGAGGCGTCACCGACGGGGGAGCCGCCGGAGTCGCAGGCGGCCAGCAGCATGCTCGTCAGCGCGGCCGCCGCGGCGAGCGGGATCCGTCCCTTCGTGCGTCGACGCTGCACTTTGTACTCCTCGGACACCACGCTTGGGCGAAGCGGTAGGAGGACGCCCGGTGGGCATCTCGTGTCGCCCGGGAACATAGATGCTCGGCGATGTTCTGCGTCCATGGGCGACATCCGTACGAACATCAGCCGTCGTGCCGTCGTATGCGGGGTGAGCGCGGAGTGCTCGACCGGCGGCGGCGCCGTCGAGAGGCGTCACCGCACTCGTCGGTCCTCCATGGGAGCCGCCTGGAGCACCTCGTCCGTCGTCCGGGGCAGATGCGGGGTGTGGTTGACGAGCCGGGCCGAGTTTCCGACGACCGCGATGCTGCTGGTGTTGTGCAGCAGCGCGGCGAGGACGGGGTTCATGGAACCTCCGGCGCCGGCGAGCAGGCCGATCAGGTTGACGCCGATGGCGAGGCCGTAGTTCTGCCGTACGACCCGCAGCGTGTGACGGCTGAGTTCGACGACGGCCGCGACCTGTCGCAGGTCGTTGCCCGCGAGGGCGATGTCGGCGGTCTCCAGGGCCACGTGCGAGGAGTGCTCGCCCATGCTGATCCCGACGTCGGCGAGGGCCAGGGCCGGGGCGTCGTTGGTGCCGTCGCCGACCATCGCCACCGTGTGCCCCTCGGCCTGCAGGTCCCGGATCAGCTGGAGCTTGCCCTCCGGCAGGGCGTGTGCGTGCACCTCGCTGATGCCGAGCGTGTCGGCGACGACCTGCGCGGTCTCCGGGGCGTCGCCGGTGAGCAGCACCAGACGGGACACACCGAGGTCCCTCAGCTGCTGGATGACGGTCCCGGCCCCGGCGCGTACGGCGTCGGACACACCGAGCATGCCGATCAGGTCCTCGTCGAGGGCCAGACAAATGACGGTCTCGCCACCGCTCCGCAGCCGTTCGGTCCAGCCCTGGGCCTCCTCGGTCGGCTCGACGCCGTGCTGGCGCAGCAGGGCCGGGCTGCCGACCAGCAGGCGGGTGCCGTCCAGTTCGGCGCGCATGCCCATGCCGAGGACGACCTCGCAGGCCTGGTGGATGGGTACGTGCAGGTGCTGCTCCTCGGTGCGGGCGACGATGGCCTGCGCGAGCGGATGCCTGGCGTGCAGCTCGCCGGAGGCGGCCAGGCTCAGCACGTCGTCGGCGGTGAACCGGTTGCTGAGGGTGACCACGCTGGTGACCAGGGGTCGCCCGAAGGTGAGGGTGCCGGTCTTGTCGAAGACGACGGCGGTGACCCGGCCGACGCCCTCGAGATGGGTGCCGCCCTTGATGAGGGTGCCGCGGCGCGCTCCGTTGCCGATGGCCGCGCTGATGGCGGTCGGAGTGGCCAGGCCGGCCGCGCACGGGCAGGCGATCAGCAGCATGGTCATCGCACGTCTCGCGTCGCGGGTGAACGCGTACGTCAGGGCGGCCAGGGCGAAGGAGACCGGCACGAAACGCTGGGTGAAGCGGGTGGCGACGGTCTGGATCGGCGCCCGGTCCGCCTGGGCCTCCTCGACGCGGCTGATGATCCGGCCCACGGTGGTGTCCCGTCCGACCGAGGTGGCCCGGACCGTGAGCGAGCCTGAGGTGACGATGGTGCCGGCGTAGACGTGGGCGCCGGCCCGGGCGTAGACGGGCAGGGCCTCGCCGGTGACCGCGGCCTGGTCCACCAGCGCATCGCCGGAGACGACGTGTCCGTCTACGGGGATCCGGTGGTGCTCGTACACGGCGACCACGTCTTCCGGCTCGACGTCCTCCAGCGCCACCTCGACCTCGACGCCGTCCCGCACCAGCCACACGCGCTCCTCACCGATGGTGAGCAGCTCCTCGATGGCGCGCCTGGTGCGGCGCAGCGTCAGTGTCTGGAGGAACTCGCCGATGTTCAGCAGCCACAGCACGGTCAGGGCCACGACGTTCTCGCGCAGTACCAGTGAGATGACGGTCGCCGCGGTGACCAGGGTGTCCGTCCCGGGAGAACTTCGGCCGCGCAGCGAGCGCAGCGCGCCGCGGAAGAAGGGCAGACCGGTGAAGAGGGTGACCGCACCGAGGAAGCCTGAGGATCCGACGGTGATCCGGGGCCGGCGCAGCAGGCGGCGCAGCGCCACGAGGGCGAGGACCGCGCCGCCGACCACGAGCCGTGCGACCTCGCCGGTGGAGGAGTCGGGTGCGGACCGGGTGGCCTTGGCGGGCGCGGACGCGGGCGGGGCTTCTTCGAGCGCGGCGACCAGCCGGTCGACGTCCAGGCGGTCCGGCGCCACCCAGATCACCACGCTTCCGGTGCGCGGGAAGATCCGCAGTGCACGGAACCCGGCGACGCCGGTCAGGCGCTCGTCGACCAGTCCGGCGCTGCCGGGGCGGGCCCTTATCCAGGGGACGGTCAGGCGGGCCCTGCCTGCGGCGACGGAGCAGACGACCACACCGGCCATGATCAGTGCTCGTGTCCGTGATCGTGGTTCTCGACGCTGACCGCCGAGGGCGGCGGCGCCTCCTCGCCGAGTGTGGTCCGGGCCTCCGCGAGCATGTCCGCAGCCTTGAGCCGGGCCTCTTCAGCGGCCGAGGCGACCCACCGCCCGGCGACGATGCCGTTCGCGATACCCCCGACGAGCGCCTTGCGGGCGGCCGGTTTGGCCTCGGGAAGGCGCTTGGAGACCCCTCGGATGATCAGGCCGCCCACCACCCCGGAGACTACGTAGTGAGCGAGACGGCCGGCTGCGGCACCGGCGAGAGCGACGGGATGCATGAAGGGCTCCTTCCGTCTGCACTGATCGGGCTCGACGGACCTCTCTTTCAAGAGTGCGCCCGTACGGCGCGCCTGGTCGAACCGAGGCCGGAGGCCTGGGGCGCCCGGCCTGCCCGCCGCGTGCTCGCCAGGCGGCAGCCGAGGTAGATCACGAACGAGATCGTCGTGACGTACGGGCTGATGGGGATGGTGCTGCCGAGGGCGAGCAGAATCCCTCCCTCCATCGAGACGAGCGCGAAGACGACGCTCAGCACGGGCAGCAGCACGGGGGAGGCCGTGATCCGCGCGGCGGCGGCCGCCGGGGTGACAAGGAGCGCGAGCACCAGCAACGCTCCGACGATCTGTACGCAGAGAGCAACCGCGAGGCCGAGGACCAGCATGAATGCCAGGGACAGCACACGGACGGGTACGCCCCGGGCCTCGGCCACCTCCGGATCGACGCTGGCGAAGGTCAGCGGCTTCCAGATGACCGCGAGAGCGACGAGCACCACTGCGGACGTGCCGACCAGCCATGACATCTGCGGGGTGTCGACGGCGATGATCTGGCCGGTCAGAATGCCGAACTTGTTCGCCGCTCGCCCCTTGTAGAGGGACAGGAAGAGCACGCCCAGTCCGAGTCCGAACGGCATGATGATGCCGATGACGGAGTTGCGGTCGCGGGCGCGGACGCCCAGTACACCGATGGCTCCTGCCGCGAGCAGCGATCCTGCGATGGACCCGGCCACGATGTTCAGCCCCAGCAGCAGCGCGGCAGAGGCGCCGGCGAACGACAGCTCACTGATCCCGTGCACGGCGAACGGCAGATCGCGCATGATCACGAATACCCCGACCAGGCCGCCGGCCAGACCCAGCAGAGCCCCGGCCACAAGGGAGTTCTGGACCAGGCCGAGCAGCTCGCCGTAGTTGTCGAAATTGAAGATCTGCTGCCAGATACCGGTGTCGTCCCCGCCGTCGGTGAGTGGCACGCGCCGGATCACGACCGCCCGCCCCCGTCCGGCCCGTTCCCATGGTTGTGCACAGTGGCATCGTCGGGCGCCCCGACGACGACGATGCGACCCCTGACACGGACGACATCGACCTGCGTCCCGTACAGCTGCGACAGGCTGGACGAGGTCATCACCTCGTCCGGCGGCCCGATCCGGAATCCGCCCTGGGCCAGATACAGGACCCGGTCCACCAGCCCCAGGACGGGGTTGATCTCATGCGTCACGAAGACGACGGCCGTGTCGGCGGAGCTGCGCCGCCGGTCCACCAGCGTGGTGACCGTGCGCTGGTGCTGCAGGTCGAGGGAGAGCAGGGGCTCGTCGCAGAGGAGGATCCGCGGGTCGGTGGCGAGCGCCTGCGCGATGCGGACGCGCTGCTGCTCGCCGCCGGAGAGCCTGCCGACGGGAACATCCGCGTAGGGCGTCGCTCCGACCGAAGCCAGGATGTCGTCCACCCGGCGGCGGCTCGCGCGGGGGGCGAGCGACAGTCCCCAGCGATGCCCGTCCATACCGAGCTGCACCAGGTCGCGGGCGCGCAGCATCGTGTCTGCGGGCAGGGACTTCGTTTGGGGTACGTATCCGATGTGGCTGCTGCCGCGCCGGGGAGCCCGGCCGAGGACCGTAAGCGACCCCGCGGTGAGCTGCTGCCGGCCAAGGAGCACTCGTAGCAGGCTGGTCTTGCCCGATCCGTTCGGGCCCAGCACCGCGAGGAACTCCCCGGGCCGCACATCGAGGTCCAGGTCGCACCAGAGCACACGGTCGCCATAAGCCAGTGCGGCGCCCCGCATACTGATCACCGGGTCGCCATGGACCGCGCTCCCGCGGGCGGCTTCGCCGGGGTGGGAGAGCGGTGCGACGGCCTCGGCCTCCGTGCGGTCCATTACGTGCCCATGGCGCTCTTGAGTGCATCGACGTTGGCTGTCATCCAGCTGATGTAGTCCTCGCCCTGGGGAAGCGTCTCGGTGACCGGGACGATCGGGATCCCGCTGTCCTCGGCCGCCTGCCCGACCTTCTCCGTCTGAGGGCTGGAGGTCTGCTCGTTGTACACAAGTGCCTCGACCTGCCTGCCGGTGAACAGCTCAAGCGTCTGCTGCAGGCTCCTCGCAGAGACGTCGTCACCCTCCTCGACGGCTTCGCTGAAGTCCGCGGGCGTACGGTTGCGCAGCCCGCTCGCCTCGATGAGATACAGCGGCACTGGCTCGGTGACCGCCACCGCGGCGCCCGCGTGATCCGCCTTGATCTGTTCTTCCGTGTCCTGGAGGGACGTCAGCCTCTCTTTGAACGACTTCGCGTTCTGGCGGAAGACGTCGGCGTCTGCCGGGGCGGCCTTGGCCAGGGCGTCCGCGATCCGGTCGGCCAGGTTTCCCACGGTGGGGAAGTCGTACCAGACGTGCTCGTTGAATTCGCCGCCCGCTGCCGGGGTCTTTCCCGAGACCTCCACGGCGTTGATGACGTCGGCCGAGGAGTTCTTCGCACTGCGGAGCATCTTGCCCACGAAGTCGTCATAGCCGCCGCCGTTCTCGACGACGACCTTCGCCCTGGACAGCTCCAGCTGGTTGCGCGTACTGGCCTCGTACGAGTGGGGGTCCTGCGCCGGGTCGCTGATGATCGAGACGACCTTGACCTTGTCGGCGCCGATCTGTTCGACGATGTCGCCGTATACGTCGCTCGAGGCAACGACCGGGATGGCGGCCGACGCGGTCGCGCTCCGCGAGCCGTCGCGGGAACTGGCGTCCGAGAAGCTGCCGCAGCCACAGGTCAACGCCAGGGCGACACCGATGAGGAAGGCCGGGCCGCGCGCTGGGGGCATTCGCGTACGGGCTGAGGGCATCCGCATAGGCGTCCTCCCAACCGAAGCGAAAGCGAAACGGTTATCACTTGAAGTATCGCCCCATCGCTTCACGCCATCCACTGGAGCCGCGTGGCACTTCTCAGAGCGCTCTGCCGGCCGGAACCGCCATTGTTTGACCGGCAAACAAGACCCGTTGCCATCTCGTTAATATTGTGCTTCTTGACGCTTTTGTCGGGGCAGAGTTGACTTCCAGCCACCTCGGCCACAACTACGTGGCCAGTCAGGGAGGTTGATTTCCACCGATGAACGCACATTTGCGTCTCGCCGCCGTTGCTGTCGCTGCTTCTGCGACGGCCGCCACGCTCGCTTCCTGTGTCAGTGCTCAGGGCTCGGGCGTGAAGACGAGCGACGACATCACTGTCGGTCTGCTCCTTCCGGAGAACCAGGCTGCCCGCTACGAGAAGTTCGACAAGCCGGTCATCGAGGAGAAGGTCGCGCAGCTGACGAACGGCAAGGGCAAGGTCCTCTACGCCAATGCGAAGCAGGACGCCACTCTGCAGACGCAGCAGGTGGAAACCATGATCTCGGACAAGGTCGACGTCCTGATCGTGGACGCGGTCGACTCCAAGTCCATCGCCGACTCGGTCAAGAAGGCCAAGGACGCGGGCATCCCGGTCGTCGCCTTCGACCGTCTCGCCGAGGGCCCGATCGACGCCTACACCTCGTTCGACAACGAAGAGGTCGGCCACGTCCAGGGCACAGCGCTGCTGCAGGCGCTGGGCTCCAACGCCAAGTCGGGCGAGATCGTGATGATGAACGGCGCGATCACCGACCCGAACGCCGCGCAGTTCAAGAAGGGCGCGCACGCCGAGCTCAACGGCAAGGTGAACATCGGCAAGGAGTACGACACCAAGGAGTGGAAGCCGGAGAACGCCAACGCCAACATGGAGGCCGCGATCTCGGCCCTCGGCAAGGACAAGATCATCGGGGTCTATTCCGCCAATGACGGCATGGCGGGCGGCATCATCACCGCCCTGAAGGCCGCCGGCGTCTCCCCGCTCCCACCGATCACCGGCCAGGACGCCGAGCTCGCCGCCGTGCAGCGCATCGTCGCCGGCGAGCAGTTCATGAGCGTCTACAAGCCGTACGCCCCGGAGGCCAACGCCGCGGCCGAGATGGCCATCCTGCTCGCCAGGGGCATGTCACTCAACTCCATGGCCCAGGCGGACGTCGACAGTCCGACCGACACGCGCATCCCCTCCGTGCTGGTCCCGGTCATCTCGCTGACCAAGGACAACATCAAGGACACCGTCATCCTGGACGGCGTCTACACCGTCCAGGAGATCTGCACCCCCAAGTACAAGGCCGCCTGCGACGACCTCGGACTGAAGTAGGGCCCGCGCCCGGAGCAGGGCCCGCAAGCCGCTACGAACGACCGGCACCTAGCAGCAGCAGGGTGTGCGGCCACAGGCTGTCCAGGACAGTCGGGTCGTTCTTGAGCTTGGCGAACAGGACCATTCCTTCGAGCTGGGCCACCACCGCGCGCGCCGTGGCCGCGGTGGCGCGGTCCCGGGGGACGCTGCCTTCGGCCGCGGCGTCCTCGAGCATCGCGGCGACGAGGTCGATCTGCTCGTCGAAGATCTCCTCCAGGCGGGCCCGGACGTCGGGCTCCTGAGTGCTGAGCTCCAGGGCGAGGTTGCCCAGCAGGCAGCCGTCGACGGTTCCGGACGTCTCTTTCATGTGCCGCTGGGCCGTCGTCATCGCGGCCAGGAGGCGCTGGAGCCGGGTCAGAGCCGGGTCGCTTCCGTCCAGCTCGGCGGTCCAGCAACCGCGCTGACCGTGCCAGTACGCGTTGACCACTTCCACGGTGAGAGCCTGCTTCGACTCGAAGAAGTGGTAGAAGCTGCCCTTCTTCACGTCGGCCCTGGCGCAGATCTCGGCGACGCCGAGGTTGCCGTAGCCGCGGCTCTGCATCAGCTCACCGGTGGCGTCGAGGAGGCGTTCGCGTGCGGTGCTCGTGCGTCCCATGGCGGCGAGTATACGCCCGGTCAACTATTCCCCCGATCTGTGGTAGCTTTTAGTTGACCGGTTGTCTAGTGTCGTGGGCAGCGGCGGGGAAACGGCCCGCCGACGATTCTGGAGGACTGCCATGTCCGTACCGATCTCTGTCGTCATCGCCCATCACAGCGGCTACGGGCATACGGCACGTCAGGCCGCCGCAGTCGCCGCGGGCGTCGACTCGGTGCCCGGGGCGCGGGCCGATCTGCGGGACGTCGCCACGCTGGACACGGAGCTCTGGGAGGCGCTGGAGTCCGCCGAGGCGATCATCTTCGGCTCGCCGACCTACCTGGGCAGTACGTCGGCCGTCTTCCAGCAGTTCGCAGAGGCCAGCGGCCGGGTCTGGGCGGAACAGGGCTGGCAGGGCAAGCTGGCTGCCGGATTCACCAACTCGGCGGGCCTGAACGGCAACAAGGACAACGCGCTGCTCTCGATGGCCGTCCTGGCCGCGCAGCACGGCATGAACTGGGTGTCCCTCGGGCTGCTTCCCGGCTGGCTCTACACCTCGACCGGCAGCACCGAGGACCTCAACCGGCTGGGTGGTTTCGTGGGCGCCATGGCGCAGTCCGCCTCGGACCTCAGTGCCGAGCAGGCGCCCGGCGATTCGGACCTGCGCACCGCCCGGCATCTGGGGCAGCGGGTCGCGCGGACGGCGCTGCAGTTCGTCCACGGCCGTGCGGCCGCTTCCCTGGCGGTGACGGCATGAGCGCCGGACGGCTCGGTGATCTGCTGGGCATCGAACACCCCGTCGTGCAGGGGCCGTTCGGAGGCGGTCTGTCCTCCGTCGCACTGGCGGCGGCGGTATCCGAAGGCGGTGGCCTGGGTTCGTACGGCGCACACATCCTGTCGCCGGACGCGATCACGGACCTGGTCGCGGAGCTGAAGGCGGCTACGGACCGGCCGTTCGCCGTGAACCTCTGGGTGCCGCTGGAAGGGGAGGCGCAGTTGCGGCCGGACGCCGCCGAGCTGGCCAGGCACACACAGCGGCTGCGCCCGTACTACGACGAACTCGGCCTCACCGCACCATCGGCCGAGGACGTCTCGGACCGTCCGGACTTCGACGATCAAGTGGACGTCCTGCTGGCGGCGGATCCTTCTGCCATCAGCTTCGTGATGGGTATTCCGCCCCAGCGCGTGATCGACGAGGCACGGGCCCGTGGCATCGTGCTGATCGGCACGGCGACCACGGTGGACGAGGCTGTCGCTCTGGAGTCGGCCGGGATCGACGCGGTCGTGGCATCCGGCAGCGACGCCGGGGGCCACCGGGGTGCGTTCCTGCGGCCCGTGAGGGAGTCCCTGGTCGGGACGTTCTCGCTGGTGCCGCAGGTGGCCGACGCGGTGTCGGTACCCGTCGTCGCAGCCGGTGGTATCGCCGACCGGCGAGGTATCGCCGCCGCGCTCGCCCTGGGCGCCGACGCCGTGCAGATAGGCACCGGATTCCTGGCGACCAGGGAATCGGGGGCGAGTGCCGTCCACAAGCAGGCCCTGAGCGGGCCCGAAGCGCGAAGGACGGTGCTCACCCGGCTCTTCTCGGGCCGGACCGCGCGCGGGATCCTGAACAAATTCGTCCGCGACATGGCCGCCTACGAGGACGAGGTGCCCCCGTACCCCGTGCAGAACGCTCTTATGCAGCCGATCCGCCGCGCGGCCGGCGCCCAGGGGAGGGCGGAGTACGTCAACCTGTGGGCCGGTCAGGCGGCGGCGATGACGCACGAATCCCTCGGTGCGGGGGAGTACCTGGCCTCGCTGGTGGAGGGCCGCTGAGTCACCTGGGGACGAAGGCGACCCGGAACATCTTGGGCCACGACTTGCCGGTGAGCAGGAACTGATCGGTCCCGGGAACGGCCGCAATACCGTTCAAGACGTGCGCCCGGCTCTTCTCGGCCGCGCTGAGCAGGGCCGGAGCGTCGATGTCTCCGGTCACCCTGCCGGTGTTGGCGTCGATACGCACAATGCGGTCGGCAGGCCAGACGTTGGCGTACACGGTGTCGCCGACGCATTCCAGCTCGTTCAGCCGCCCCACGGGTTCCCCATGGGCGGTGACGGCGACATCCCCCGTCTTCGCGAGTGTTCCGGGGTCCCGGAAAGTGAGCCGGGAGGATCCGTTGCTCGTCACCAGCCGGTCGCGATGCCGCTGGTGGCACACTCCCCAGCCCTCGTCCCGGTAGGGGACCCGGCGCAGCTCGGCCAGGGTCCTTGCGTCCCTTTCGACCGCGATGCCGTTCTGCCAGGTGAGTTGCCACAGAGTGGCCCCCATGACGGTGATTCCCTCGCCGAACAGTGGCGAGGGCAGATCGGCGCGGACCGCGGGAGATTTGCCCAGCGGCCCCGCCCGGACCGAGGACTGTCCGACCAGGCCTGTGCTCTCGTACAGCGTGCCGCCGGTCATCTCCAGGCCCTGGGTGAAGGCCTTCGGGTCGTGGGGCAGGATCTCGACTACTTCGACCCTCAGTTGCTCGACCTCGCCCCCGACCCCTGCCGCGGCCCGCCCATGTGGGCCCGGGCCGCGGTTCCCCGCTCCGCCACTCGTCTCACAGGAATGGACGAGCATCCCACCGGCCAGGGCCACGACCGCGACAGGGAGCACCAGCGCAAGACGCATGAGTTCACACTTCCACAGTGGCCGGCAGGCACGACTCTGCCCCGCCGGAGCGGACGTTCGTCGCAGCGCGCCGATGAACCCCACTGGCCGGTGCCACCAGGTTCTACGATCGCGACTTGGCCGGCAGCGGCACGGGCACCGGCGCCCCGTGCCCCTTGGCAGCCGATCCCCGGCTGGGAACAACCGCCATCAGGCGCGACGACACCAGGGCGGTGATCCGGGCCTTCGCGCCCCGCTTCGGCCGGTACTTGTACGCATAGCCGTACGCTTCGCCCTCCCCTCGGGCCGGAGCGCCGTTCATGACGGCCCCCAGCACAGGGACATTGACGCGTTCGAGGATGCGCAAGGAGTCGACGAGCTGGCTCCGGCTTGTCCGCCCGGCGCGCGCCACGAGCAAGTAGCCGTCGATGGAGGGTGCCATTGCCGGGGTGTCGGCGAAGGGGAGCACCGGAGGGGTGTCCACCACGAGATGGTCGAACTGCTCGGCAAGAGTGTGCAGCAAGGCGGCGAAGTGGGTGCTTCCCAGGAGCTGGGTC
Source organism: Streptomyces sp. NPDC002870 (assembly GCF_042888505.1). Classification (NCBI taxonomy): domain Bacteria; kingdom Bacillati; phylum Actinomycetota; class Actinomycetes; order Kitasatosporales; family Streptomycetaceae; genus Streptomyces; species Streptomyces sp. NPDC002870. The sequence goes on along the minus strand of NZ_JBIAPW010000028.1, from coordinate 78,299 downwards.
GGGTTGGGGGGAATCATCCCACTGGTGAGTACGGAGAAGGACCCGGCCGACTGCAGTACCTCATGCAGTTCGGCCTGGCCCACCAGAGCCGTGGTGAGCCCGGCGTCCCTGACCAGGCCGAGGGCTGGAGCGATCGAAGGGCGGCGCAGGTCGCAGTCGATCAGGCATACCCTTGCCCCCTCTTCGGCCAGGGTGGCGGCGAGATTGACCGACACGCTGCTCTTGCCCTCACGGGGCAGCGGGCTGGTGACGGCGATGACCTTCGGCCGCTGGTCCACTTCCGCGAACTGCAGATTGACGCGAAGCTTCCGGAAGCCCTCCGCGCGAGGGCCGTGCGTGTCGTCGCGCAGGCAGACCGGCTGCCTCGCGGCTCGCGGGTCCTGCACGATGCTTGAAAGCACGGGAGGTCCGCCGGCCCCTGCAAGGCACTCTGCGAGGGCTTTGGAATCACGCATCGACGTGTCCACTGTCTCCAGTGCGACGCCCAGCCCCAGCCCGAGAGCCAGGCCCACCGCCAGACCGAGCGTGGCATTGAGAACGGTGTTCGGGTACGAAGGCGCGGTCGGCACGGTGGCAGGCTGGGTGACGGTGAGCCGCACCGGAGACACGGACTTCTTCTTCTCAGGGCGCTCAAGCTCCCTGATCATGTGGGCGAAGCGAGCAGCCACCGCGTTGCTGATCCGGGCCGCTCGTTCCGCACGGGTGTCCGTGACGGTCAGCCGGACCAGCACGGTATTGAGCGGTGCCTCGGCCGAGATCCGCTCAGCCAGCTCCGTCGGCGTCATGTCGAGCCGGAGGGATTTCACGACCGGCACGGTCACCTGCGGGCTGGCCGCCACGTCGGCGTAGGACTGGACTCTCGCCTGGGTGAACGCGTTCCCCTGATTGAGCTGGGACGTGTCGGCGCCACTCTGGAGGGAAGCGAACAGCGTGGTCGTTGCCCGGTATTCAGGAGTGGCGAGGACACTTGCCAGGACGCCTGCCGCCGTCCCCAGAAAAGCCACAATGGCGATGACCCGCCACCGGCGGGAAAGGACTCGAAGGTAGTCGCGCAGATCCAAGGTCATCCCCGATCGGAGCAAGTGAGTGAGTGAACGGTCACCCTAGGACCGCGCTGAGGGATTCAGGGCGCATGGCATGCATACTCACCTTTTCGTACCCCAACGGAGTGCATGGGCGTCCCGCGTCGCAATCAGAGGCGCTCAACAGTCTCCGCGCTGCAGCGATTGCAGGCGTCGAACACGTAGTCGGCGACCTTCTCCACCATTGCGTAGTCGAAGACGTCGTGGTCAGTGGCAATGACCACGGCATCGGCTGACGCGACCTGTTCCTCTGTGAGTTCGACGCACAGGATGTCCCCGGGCAGCCGAAGAGCGTCGACATGCGGTTCCACCGCCAGGACGTGAGCGCCCAATTGCCGAAGTCCCAGAGCCACGGCAACGGCAGGCGATTCCCGGATGTCGCCGGCATTCCTCTTGTAGGCGAGCCCGAGGACCAGGATCTGGCTGCCGTTGACGGGCTTGCGGCGGGCATTGAGCCCTCTGGCAACGCGCAGCACCACATGGTCGGGCATATGGCTGTTGATGTCGTTGGCCAGTGTCACGAAGCGGAAGTCGTGCCGAAGCGTCTGCTTGACCTGCCACGAGAGATAGGAGGGATCAATGGGCAGGCAGTGCCCTCCGACGCCGGGCCCGGGCAGAAAGCGCATGAAGCCGAAGGGCTTGGTCGCCGCCGCGTCGATCACTTCCCAGATGTCGATGCCGAGTGGTTTGCAGAACATCGCAAGCTCGTTGACGAGGGCGATGTTGACATGGCGGAACGTGTTCTCCAGGAGCTTGGTCAGCTCGGCCGTGCGCGGTGAGCTCACCGGGACGGTACGGTCCACGACGTCGTCGTAGAACTGCTCGACATGCCGCAGGGAGATGTCGTTCAGACCGGAGACGACCTTGGGGGTGTTCTCAAGCCGCCAGGTCGGGTTTCCCGGGTCGATTCGCTCCGGGCTGTATCCGAGGAAGAAGTCCTTGCCCGCCAGGAGCCCACTGCCGGCCTCCAGGATCGGGCAGACCACGTGCTCGGTCGTGCACGGATACGTGGTGGACTCGAGGATCACCGTGGCGTTGGGCCGGAGTTGCTGGGCGACTGCCTGCGCGGCGGCCTCCACGAAACTCAGGTCGGGGACTCCGTCCTTCAAAGGAGTGGGCACGGTGATGACGCAGACGTCGAAGCCCGCGGCATCGGCGTAATCGGTGCTCAGGGCGTAGCGGCCAGAATTGAGGGCTGCCAGTAGGCGAAAGGACGTCACGTCCTCTGCGAACGACTCACCGGCGGCAAGACGCTTGATTCGCATCTCGTCCACATCGAGACCCACGACGTTGTGCCCGGCTTCCGCCACCCGAACAGCGAGTGGAAGGCCCACGTACCCCTGGCCGACTACGACCACCTTCTTTGTTGCCACCGACACGGTGACTCCTCTCTGCTTGCCAAGCAGAATGTTTCGGAGGAATATGCCTGGCACTCGCTCGACGCGGCTTCCCGTCCATCTCTTGAGTGACACTCGTAGGGCGAATGGAGCCATGTCAGCCGTCAAGGGGGCACGAATGGGCTAATTGCAGGATTCCATTCATTCTATTTGCGTTATCCCTGGCTATCGTTGCCCTGCGTCGTCGGCGCACATACCCCGGCAACGCCCCACCGGCAAAATGGAGTGACGGCGTGATGGAACGTCCGAAGTACCTGGTCACTGGAGGAGCCGGCTTCATCGGCTCCCATCTCGTCGATGCGCTGCTGGCACGTGGTGAGCCGGTCGTCGCACTCGATGACCTCAGCACTGGACGCCCGGAGAACCTTGAAAGTGCACGCGGGCAGGATAACTTCCAATTTGTCCAGGGCTCCGTGCTGGACGCGGCGCTCGTCGACGAGTTGGTGCGTGACTGCGATTTCGTAGTGCACCTGGCGGCGGCCGTAGGCGTGAAACTCATCGTCGAACAGCCGCTGAATTCCTTCACCATCAACACCAAAGGCACAGAAACCGTCATCGGCTCCGCTCACCGCCATGGAAGAAGAGTAATCCTCGCCAGCACATCGGAGATCTACGGCAAGAACTCCTCCGGACCGCTGAGCGAGACCTCCGACCGCATCCTGGGCAGTCCCTCTGTCCCACGGTGGTCCTACAGCACCGCCAAGGCGGTCGACGAGATCCTCGCCGAGCTGTACCGCCGGGAGTACGGACTGCGTTCCACCGTCGTGCGGTTCTTCAACACCGTCGGCCCTCGGCAGAGCCCCGCCTACGGCATGGTCATCCCGAGATTCGCCGGTCAGTCGGTCCGGGGAGAACCCCTCACCGTCTACGGCACCGGGCAGCAGAGCCGCTGCTTCCTCCATGTCGCGGATGTGGTCGACGCGCTCCTGTCGCTGATCGACCTTCCGGATGCCGTCGGTGAGACCTTCAACATCGGAAGCGACGAGGAGATCAGCATTCTGGATCTGGCGGAGCGGATCATCGCCTGCGCCGAGAGCACTTCGTCCGTGCGTCACCTCTCCTATTGCGAGGCCTACGGACCGGGGTTCGAGGACATGGAGCGCCGCGTCCCCGACACCACGAAACTGAGGGCCTTCACCGGCTGGCAGCCCAGGCGGAACCTCGACGACGTGCTTGCGGACGCCGTCGCCGATGCCCGGAGTGAGGCTGCGCGGCAGGTTCTCGAGCGTGTCGCTGACGGCCAGACCAAGGGGGAGACCGGCGACTCCACCGGTCAGACCGTGCTGGCGGGTCCATGTCCGGTCTGAGTCCGTGGCTGGTGTCGGCGGTCGCAGGGCTGGGAGCTCTCTTCATCGCCGCCCTGCTGACCGAACCGCTGCGGCGGCTGGCCCTGCGGCGCGGATACACCGACCAGCCGAACGCACGCAGAGTCCATGTCCGTCCCACGCCTTATCTCGGCGGTATCGCGGTCGCGATCGCCACCCTGGCCGCCGCGGGTGCGGCGACGATCGCCGCGACGGAGTACGACACCACGGTCGGCGTCGTACTCGCGTGCGCTGCGCTCATCGCCGTTCTCGGTCTCACCGACGACCTGCGTCCGCTCAGCATCCGTTCTCGTCTCTGCATCGAGGCGGCAGCTGCCCTGGTGGTGGTTCTGTGGTGCGGCCATCCCGTGCTCTTCGGTACCTGGCTCGACGTGGTACTCGCCGTCGCGTGGATCCTCTTCACCACCAACGCGTTCAACTTGCTGGACAACATGGACGGGGTGGTGTCCACGGTCACCGCGGTCACCGCGGGATTCCTCTGCTGCGCCGCTCTCTCCGTCGGTCTGGTCGGCACTGCAGCGGTCATGGCGGCCCTGGCCGGGGCCTGCGCAGGCTTCCTCTTCCACAACTGGCATCCGGCGCGGATCTTCCTCGGTGACGCGGGCTCACTCTTCGTGGGCTTCCTGGTGTCGTCCGCCACTGTGGTTCTGCACAGGGACAACGCCGCCCTTTCCGGGTACACCAGTCTGTTTCTCATCACGTTGGTCGTCACCGCCGACACCGGCCTGGTCATGGTCGCGCGACGCAGGGAGGGCAGGCCTGTGCTGCAGGGCGGCAGGGATCACATCGCCCACCGGCTCCGGCGGCTCGGACTGACCGTCCGGCAGGTAACCGTCGTCATCGGGGGCTTCGCAGCCATGACGTGCCTGACGGCTGTGCTCGTCATGTTCAAGGTCGTCCCGCAGAGCGCGGTGCTGATCACGGTTGTCACGGTGACCGTCGTGGCCTGGGGCCTGCTGCTCAGAGTCCCGGTGTACGCCGTAAGCGGGGACGGACAGAGCTGAGGGGAGCCGCGGCGACGCGCCGTGACTCCCCTCAGCTCTGCCGTCAGCCCACTTCCACCGTGCGCGGCGCAGACGGCGGCCGCTCCGCATACTCGGGCAGGGTACGGAACCAGCGCACTGTCTCAGCCAGTCCGGTCTGCAGCGGCACTTGCGCGATATCGGGGAAGAGCCCGCGCAGCAGACCGTCCGCGGCCTGGGAGTGGCGGACGTCGCCCGCCCTCGCCGCCTCGTGCTGGATCTCGGCCGGAGCTCCGACGACTTCCGCGAGCTGCTGGGCCAGGTCGATGAGAGGCACCCGCGTACCAAAGGCCAGGTTCACCGGACCGGGGTACGTGACCTTACGCAGGACCGCATCGGCCAGCACCCTGACGACGGTTCCGACATAGGTGAAGTCCCGCGTCTGCAGTCCGTCGCCGAAAATCCTCATGGGTGTGCCGCGCAGCAGAGCGTCGATGAAGGCCGGGATCACGGCGGCGTAGGCATGGCCGGCCGACTGCAACGGCCCGTAGACGTTGAAGAACCGGAACGCCAGAACCCGCAGGTCGAACGACGCACCGTAGGCAAGGACATAGGACTCGGTGGCGAGTTTGCTCGCGGCGTAGGGGCTCAGGGGCTGGGTCGGCAGGTCCTCGTGTTTCGGAAGCACGGGAACGGCACCGTAGACCGAGGAGGACGAGGCGGCCACCACCGAGACGCTTCTGCGTCGGCATGCCTCGAGGACGTACACCGTCCCGGTCGCGTTGACGTTATGACTGGCGATCGGGTCCGTCAGAGAGCGCGGCACAGACGGGCGGGCTGCGAGGTGGACGACTGCATCCACCTTGGCAACGACGCTGTCGAGGAGGTCGGGGTCGAGAATGCTGCCCTCGATCAGCTGCGCGTCGACTCCCGCCAGGTTGGCCGCAGAACCTGTGCTCAGGTCGTCGAGAGCGATGACCTTGCCCACATTCGGACGCGACGCAAGCTCTTGGCAAAGGTTGGCGCCGATGAAGCCGGCGCCTCCGGTAACAAGGACGTTCAACAGTGCTCACCTTTCGAACGGGATGCGGTCCACCATCCGCGGGCGACGGCGATGGAGGTGTAGAGAGCCTGCGTGTCGGCCACCAGACGTTCCTCGCCGAAGCGCTGGGTGGTGAACGTACGCGCTCGTGCACCCATCTCCTGGCGCAGTTCCCCGTCGCGCAGAAGAGTCACCGTGTGGCGAGCGAGTTCACCGGACGACAGGCCTGCCAGGAGCCCCGTCGTTCCGTCTTGTACGACCTCCGCGACGCTGCCGACGTCTGTGGCCACCGTAGGCAGCCCCGCCAGGCCGGCCTCGATCAGACTGACGGGCATGCCTTCGTTGTCCGAGGTCAGCAACACCAGGTCGGCCGCCGCGTACACCGTCTCCACGTCTGCGCGCCAGCCCAGCAGGTGGAGCGAGTCACCGAGATCGGTGACCGCCTCCGGATCCGGTTGGAAGTCGCCCGATCCACACACCACGAAATGCGCTGCGGGCACGGTACGGCGCACTTCGCGTGCCACGGCGAGAAAGCGGTCGGGGCGTTTGATTCCGGTAATTCGTCCCACATAGGCAACCACAGGACAGTCCTGCGGGAGTCCGAGCTGTCGCCGGGCGGCGGCGGGCTCCGGTGCGATTGCAAGCGTCGTGCCGGGCGGCACGACCGTGTATTGGCCGGCCTTTCCGATGCTGGCGGCGACGAGGTCGTCCCGCACTCGGCTGCCCACGGCAACCAACCGATCGGTGAGGGCTGCAAGCCTGCGTTCGGTCTGCACCACGACGCGAGTCTTCGCCGGGGAGAAATAGCCATGCAGGAGATGGCCGTGAAAAGTGTGCACCCTTGAGGGGACCCGCGCCAGCACGGCAGCCGCCCGCCCCAGTGCGCCCGCTTTCGCTGTGTGCGTGTGGACGATATGGGGCCGGAATCGGCGCATGGCTGCCGCCAGTTCGAGCAGGCAGCGCACATCATCCGTGGGCCGCACAGCCCGTCCCAGCCCTTCGAGCCGATGGACCGGCAGGTCGGGTGCCCGCTGATCCAGATAGTCCGCCTCACCCGAACCCACAAGTCCGGAAATAAGGCGATGGTCGAATCGCTCGGGATCCAGCCCCCGCATGAGGGCCGAGACCTGGACAGCCGGACCACCGATGTTCATTCTGGTGATGACTCTCATCACGCGCAGGCGTGGGATGCCGAAACCCGTGGTTCGGTACGTGGCGGTCGACATGTGCCAGATATTAAGCCGAACACACTCCGGTATCTGTCAAGGGCGCGAAGTATGTGTCCGCTGCTTTGGACAACCCTCTCGGAAATATTTCGAGAGGCCATGGATGGATCGCCGAGAGCCCGGTATTCGGTCGATTCTCGTGTCCATCACCGCAACGTCGACGCCCTTCTCGGCCGGCGTCTGATATACCCGCGTCAGTACGCACGTTTCCTGTTCGGGCGATCACTTCGCGTGGCCAAAGAGCTGTTCCCGTGACGGCTTCGTGTGTCGTCCGCGGTACATGCTCCCAGGATGAAGGAGACCATGAGGTGATCGACTGCACCAGCGAGGTGGAGCAAGGCAAGCGCTTCGCCTTCGGCCGCAACTGGCAGAAGTTCAGCAGGCTGGTCGACGAGGACCGTATCGCCGCCGCTCGGGATTCCCTCGTTGCGGCTTTGGGTACCGGCGACCTTGCCGGGCGTTCGTTCTTGGACATCGGCTGCGGCAGCGGGCTGTTCTCGCTGGCCGCAACCCAACTCGGTGCGAAGGTACACTCCTTCGACTACGACCCCGACGCCGTGGAGACCACCAGGCAGCTGCGTGACCGGTACGCGCCCGACAGCGACTGGCGGGTGGAGCACGGTTCGGTGCTGGATTCCTCACTGATCTCCCGCCTCGGACAGTTCGACATCGTCTACTCCTGGGGAGTGCTGCACCACACGGGCGCCCTGTGGGAGGCATTGGACACCGCCTGCCGACTGGTTGCCCCTGGCGGGCTGCTGTATGTGTCGATCTATAACGATCAGGGCCTGCGCAGCCGCGCGTGGACGCACGTCAAGCGCACCTACAACACCTCCGGCCCGGTGATGCGGGGCTTGCTGGTCGCCGGCAGCCGGATGTATCTGACGGCTCCTCGAAGCGCGGTCGCCTTGTTGAAGCTGGCGGGGAAGGGGCGACGCCCTGCCGGAGGCCAGGGCCGACGGGCTCGCGGCATGTCCGCCCGGTACGACTTCATCGACTGGGTCGGAGGCTATCCCTTCGAAGTCGCCGCTCCGGAAGACGTGTTCCGCCTGGGCCGGCGCCATGGGCTGGAACTGCGTCATCTCAAGACCTGCGGAGGGGGGCTGGGCTGCAACGAGTACGTCTTTGCATCGTTCGCCGACCAGGACACCCCGCAGACTTCACCCGCGGCTCGCAGCGCGACGGCGGTGGCCTGACCAGCGTTACGAGCTGAGGTGCCCGCGGTCCCTTCTGTGCTGCCGGGCCCGGCCGGCGCCGCCGACGTCAGCAGACGGGCGGCGGCCGGCCGTGCCTGGCGTGCCACCGCAACGGTGCTCCGGCCCCGCTGCTCACCGCGCTTACCTGACGGATCTGCGCTCCAGCAGGTGCCGGTACAGGCCGATGTGCCGCTCCACCATGGCGTCCGCACTCAAGTGCTCAAGAGCCCAATGCCGGGCAGACTTCGCCAGCTGTGTTGCAGCGGCGCGGTCGGTGAGCATCCATTGCAGGCCCTGCGCCAGAGCTTCGGTGTCTGCTGGGGGCACCAGTACACCTCGGTCGCGCAGCAACTCCGGTGTTCCGCCCACAGCGGTGGCAACCACGGGCCGACCGACCGCCATTGCTTCCATGACCGCGTTGCTCAGGCCCTCCTCCAGGGAGGGCAGCACGACGACGTCCGCCCGAGCGAGAAAGGCGGGCACATCGGTGCGATGGCCCAGAAAGCGTACGTCGATGCTCAGCCGGTCGGCCTGTTGCTGCAGTTGGAGTCGCTGGGGACCCTCACCGATCAACACGAGTGTGCAGCGCTGCCCCCGCTGCTGCATCCGGCCGACGGAGTCGAGCAGGTACCGGTGGCCTTTGTAGGTACGCAGGTTGGCCACACACAGCACCACTGGCAGGTCCGTGGTCAGGTCGGCCGGAGCGACCGTCTGGAAATCCCGTTCCTCCATTCCGTTGTGAATGACGGTGATCTTGTCCTGTGGCAGGCCCTCCTGGCGCCGGGCATCCTCGGCGACGGCATGCGCATTCGCCACGACGAAGTCAGTCATGCCGGTTGCGACCCGTTCCACGGCGAGCAGTCCACGGCGCCCCTCCTTGAACGTGCCCAGGCTGCGCCGCCCGGCCACGCACACCGGAACCCGTGCCAGGCGGGCTGCGGGAGGCGCCGGGACGTAACAGTGGAACAGGTAGGCGTGGAAGACCTGCGGCCGCGTGCGTCGCAGGTGTGCGATGAGTCGGGCGAACGCCCTCATGCCGGCCGCGGTGTCCTTCACGGTGCCCCGGAGATCGACCCATGGCCGGGTGATTCCCCGATATCCCAGGCAGACGATCCTCACCCCGGAACCGGACAACTCCGCCTCACGCGGCCCTGATTCGGACAGCAGTAGCAATGTGGTCTCAATACCTCGAGCGACCAGACCGCGGGCCAGCATCGCGACTTGCTTTTCCGCGCCACCCAGTCCCAATTGGCCAATCATCAGGCACACTCGGGACAGCTCGGCATCGCCGACGACATTCCCGGCGATCGTTACGGCCCTGGTCTCGCGGCATCCAGTCACTGACATCAGCTCCATCCAGCCAGCAGTTGAGGCACGACACAGCGTGCATTTCCGTCCTGTTCAGGCTCTCAGCAGTTTTTGCACCGATATCAACCGCGACGCGCCGTCGTCCGGGTGATGGGCCCTCCGGTGGCGTCCGGCAGGCCGAGGGCGGCTATCCGGGCGGCAGCGAGGCTGCAACGTGCTTGCCCGGGACGCATCGACGCGCGGCGGCGAGGAGAGTGAGCAGGTCGGCGGCCACGGGGAGCAGGTTCCGGGCCTGGATCCCCGTCATCTTGGTGAACAGTCGCGTCTGAAGGGCAGCCAGCAGTAAGTATGCTATTGAGGAGGCCAGCGCACAGCCGGCAGCGCCCCACACGGGAATCAGCAGCAGGTTCAGCGCGATGTTGACCGCCAGGGCGATCACGGACGGCAGGACAACCAGCTTCGCACGGCGCATCCGCAGCAAGTAGGCGCTCGGCAGCCGACTCGCCCCCAGAGCCATCACGCCAGGAGCCAGCAGCATCACGAGCGGCACCGCATCGGAGTACGCCGCACCGTACACGGCGGAAACCAGCACCGGTGCGGCCAGCGTCAGCACCAGTGCCGAGGCCAGGGCGAGCAGGATCGCGTACCGGGTAATCCGCACGGTGACGTCGGCGGATTCGGTGTCGCTGGATGCGAACTGGCGCTTGAGCATCACCTGGGAGACGACATCCGCCAGCACGCGGCTGTACCCGGCCAGGCCGACCGCCAATGAGTAGATGCCCACCTCCCGAGCGCCGGCGTATGCGCTGAGCAAGTAGATGTCTGCGTTCATCAGAAGGAACACCGAGGCGGGCCCGAGGTGGTACCGGGCGCCGGTGAACACCGTTGTACGCGCCAGCTTCAAATCCCGGCGGAGCCGCGCGGTCGCCCCGTCGGCGATGAGTACCACCAGCGGAACACTTCCGGTGGCGACCCAGACGATGAGCGCCGCTACGACGCTCAACCGTTCACCGGCCGCCAGCGCGGCCACAGCAGCGCACTGGGCGAGCGAGCCGGCCAGCATCGACCAGTTCGCCAGATGCACTCGCCCCCGCAGCAGTGCGATATTGCCGGCGTAGTTCGACGCGATGCCGAACGGAACGCTCAGGCAGGCCACCATCACGAGGAACTGCCCTGGCAGATTCAGGGTTTCAGGGCCGATCACGACCACCAGTGCGGTCGCCGCCAGCCCGCTGAGCGTCCCGAGCACGAGGGCGAGGGGCACACTGTTGCCGGCGAGCGCCTCCCGGCGCTCGGCGTCCGTCCACAACGCGCTCTGCGCCTGCTCCCCGGACAGGTGCCCCAGCATGGTGGCGGTGGTGGCGACCGTCACCGCCATGTAGTAGATCCCGCGGCCCTCCGGCTCCAGCGACCGGGCGATGACAGCGCTGGTGAACACGGACAGCACCAGGCACGCGGCCCGGCTGCCCAGCATGCCGAGCACTTGCCTCGCGGTGTCAGCCACGGAATCCCTGGGCGGGTTGGGCAGCGGCAGCCGTGGTGTCCGATGAGGGCTCTGCGCAGGTGCGTTGCCAAAGCTCGAACTGCAGCAGTGACCACAGCTGATTGGAGCGGTCGCGTCCCTCGTCATGGTCCTGCAGCAGTTGTCGCACGACCTCGGGCCGGAACAGGCCGCGAGAGCGAGCGGTGCGGTCGGTCAGCAGATCGAAGGCCAGCGGCCGCAGTTCGCAGCGCAGCCAGTCCGCCAACGGCACCCCGAAGCCTGCTTTCGGCCTGGAGAGCAGTTCAGATGGCAGCCACGGAATCATCGCCTTCTTCAGCAGCGCCTTGGTCACCTGGCCGTCGACCTTCCGTCGGCCCGGCTGGCCTGCGGCCCACTCCATCAGATGGTGGTCCAGGAACGGAGAGCGAGCCTCGAGTGAGTGAGCCATGGTGGTGATGTCCACCTTCACCAGCAAGTCGCCCGGCAGATAGGTGTTGACGTCGACGTCCATCAACCGGTTGACGTCCTCACCAGCGCGGGAAGCGTCGAACACCTGTCTGACCAGCTCGTAGCTGTCGACGCCGACCACCTGCTCCTGCATCGCCTTGGTGTACAGAGAGTCCTTGGCCTCGCTCGTGAAGTAGGACATGAGGCTGGCGTAGCGGTGCTGTGGTGCCTCGCCCAGCACCCGCAACCCCCGGCCGACCCTCCGCAACCGGGGCGTGGACCTCCCCTGTGCCAGCGCGGATCCGATACGACTCAGCACGCCGCGCAGCGGGTCCGGGGGCTGCATCCGTCCCACTCTCTTCATGAACGCGTAGCGCCGGTAGCCTCCGAAGCATTCGTCCCCTCCGTCGCCGTTGAGTACCACCGTCACGTGCTGGCGACTCAGTTCGGCCACGAAGAAGGAGGGAATGGCCGAGGAGTCGGCGAACGGTTCGTCGAAGTGCCGGGTCACCGTGGGCAGAATCTCCAGCGCGGCCGACCCGGCCACCACGGACTCGTGGTGGTCGGTTCCATAGCGGCGGGCCACGGACGCCGCGTAGGACCGCTCGTCGTAACGCTGGTCGTCGAATCCGATGCAGAACGTCTTCACCGGCTGATCACTGAGCCGGGCCATGGCGGCCACCACCGCGGAGGAGTCGATACCGCCGGACAGAAACGCCCCTAGCGGACGCTCGCTGACCATGCGGACCCGAGTGGCGTCCAGCAGCAACTGCCGTGCCCGCTCTGCTGCCTCTTGCTCGCAGCCCACCGGCTGCGGCGTGAAATCCAGCTTCCAGTAGCGCCGCAGGCGCACTTCGCCCTCTTGCCATACCAGCAGGTGCCCGGGGGGCAGCTTGCGGATACCGCGGTAGATGGACCACGGAGCCGGCACGTACTGGTAGGTCAGATAGTGATGCAGAGCCACCGGGTCCAGCTCACGGGGCACCGACGGATCGGCCACAAGAGCTTTCAGCTCCGACGCGAACGACAGTGAGGCCCCGGCCTGCCGGTAGTACAGCGGCTTCTTGCCCACGCGGTCCCGTGCAAGCAGCAGTCGGCGTCGCGCCGCGTCCCAGATCGCGAAGGCGAACATGCCCCGCAGATGCCCGACAAGGTCCTCTCCGTGGTCCTCGTAGAGGTGGACCAGTACCTCGGTGTCGCTGTCGGTGGTGAACCGGTGCCCGCGCCCGGTCAGCCGCTCCCGCAGCTCCGCGAAGTTGTAGATCTCGCCATTGAAGACCGCCGCGACGGTGCCGTCCTCGTTGTAAACCGGCTGTCCTCCGCCGGCCACGTCGATGATGGCGAGCCGGCGCATTCCCAGGGCCGCGTTGGCGTCGGTGTGGTAGCCCTCTCCGTCCGGCCCCCGGTGGGCGATGAGGCGGCACATCACGCGCACCTGTTCGGGATCGGGAGGGCTGGTTGACACGATTCCAGCTACACCGCACATGACGCTCCCAACGTGATGCACCGTCAGATGATTGGTCCGCCGACATCGTCGGCCCCTGCTTGCCGGTGCACTGCTTCCCGGGCTGACCACCAAAGCCTGATACATACCACATGTATGTGGACATTTCGTCGAGCCCTGTCCGCGCAACGGCCACTCCTTGCACTTCGAGAAATATCACCGTGTGCTCTGATCCGGTGAACTCTTCCGTCCGGCACCTCAGCAGGCACGAAATTTCTCAAGCCTTCGTTCGTCACTTCTCGAGTCGCGTTTGTAGAGCGTGATTTCGTCGTGGCGACACGGAACATCAGCCGGGCCTCCGGACTTCTGGTTCCTGTAATCTCGTGGCCCGTGGTCGAGTCGCTGTACGGGGCTTTCATACCCGGGTCGTGCTTGCACGCAAGGGGTAGGCCACAGTCCCAATGGCCGGTATGCGCCAGCGCACAGATCGAAAGAGGCCGGTTTCACCATGCGCGCAGTGACTGTGCTCAGGACACCAGCCGTTGCTCATCCCTCCACCCCTGACAGCCCGCGCAGTTCGCTCTGGGGCGCTCTCGCGGTATTCACGGTAGCGGCGGTTCTCCACGTCTGTGTTGTCCTGGTCGTTCACTCGCAGACGAACGGATACGCACTCTTTCCCGACGCTCGGGGATACGATTCGACCAGCAATGCGATTGCCGCAGCCTGGCGCAGCGGGAGCCGGTTAGAGGCGCGAGATCTGTCAGGGTTGGCCGGTTCGGCGGTGTGGGGCTACCCAGCGATCATGGCGCTGTGCAGAGTCATGACCGGCGGTGGGTGGCTTGCCGCCAAGACGGTACTGGCCCTTCTCGCGGCCACCGGCGCGGTCGCAGCGTACGGATTGGCCATCGCATCCGGGCGGGGTCGCAAGCGCGCCGTCGTCGTCGGGGTGATGGTCGGCACGAGTCCGTCCCTCTTGCTGTGGGATGCCTGGGGTCTGAAGGACGGGCTGATCACCACCTTCGTCCTGTGGTCCTTGCTGGTGCAGACTCGAGCACGCTTCTCGCTTACTTGTGTCACCACGATGCTGAGCATCTACGCATGCATGTACCTGAGACCGGCAGCGGCGCTCTTTCTCGCGGTCGCCTTGCTCGCTCGGGTGAGATTCCGCCGCGAGTACCTTGCGGGTTGCTTGATTGTCGTAGGGGCCGCGGCCCTCTTCGTTCTGCCTCACCTGATGATGCTGCTCGGTCTTGTGGACAGTCTGGAGGTGGAGGACGGGACTCGTCTGGGCTTCGTCGGCGGATACGGCTCACAGAATCTGTTGGCTCACCCGCAGTATCTGGTGACATTGCTGCTCGGGCCGTTCCCTTGGGAGTTCGGGCCTGGGACCGCGGTTCCGGGACGTTGGCTTTATCTTGGCACCATCATCTGGATCGCCTCCCTTGTCCTTGCTCCTACGGTGTTGCGCAGGGCATGGGCGGACACCACAGGGATCGGCCGTGCTGCCGTCCTGGGATCGGCGGCGTACGCCGCTGTGTATATGGCAACTTTCGGCGGAGCTTTTTACCGGCAGCGTTCCCTGCTCGAATGCATGCTGATCATTCTGGTCGTGCTTTACCTCCCTCTCTCTCCGGCCGAGGCAATGACTCGGATCCATGTGTGGCTTGCTCTCGTCGCAGGCGTTGCCGTTGTTCACAGCCCGCACCTCACGCCCACGATGTGGGGCAAGTGGCTGGCTGTGTGCGTAATAGTTCTGACTGTCCTTCTGACATTTATGTTCAGCCTCCGGCAGGGTGCAGCACGCCGATTTCGTGTTCGCCGAACGTAGACACGCCTCCTGAAAGGATTGCTCGGTGTTGGTTTCTTCACCGAATCCCTGCCCGCTCTGCGGGGCCTCATCCGCGGCTGCGCTGTCTCAGATCCACCTCTCCGACGTCTGGCAGGCATACGCGGAGCAGTGGGCCACGTCATTCTCGGACGATGTCATCGCGAAGTACGGGAACGGTCCCGTCGCCCTTCGCCGTTGCAGCCGTTGCGAGCTTGAATGGTTCGACCCGGCGCTTGAGGGCGATTCCACCTTCTACTCCCAGCTCTTCACCGGCGGGATCACGTACGAGACATGGCGCTGGGAGTTCGATCAAGCCGCGCAGCGTATCGCTGACGGGGCGCGGGTCGTCGAAGTGGGCTCGGGCGAAGGAGCCTTCCTCCGTTCCGTACTTCCACGGTGCAGGTCCGCCGAAGCGATCGAGAAGAACCCTCGCGCCGCGGACCTGCTGCGTGCGGCCGGCATCAAGGTGAGCGAGGACGACGTCCGCTCCGATGCCCTGGTCCGTCCCGGACGGGCGGACGTCGTCTGCGCTTTCCAGGTCCTGGAACATGTGGCGGACGTACGCGGCTTTCTCTCCGCGCTGGCGACGATTGTCGTGCCGGGCGGTGAGATTCTCCTCTCTGTGCCGAACCGGGAGCGGTTCCGTCAGGGTATGGAACCGAACGACTGCCCACCGCACCACCTCTCCAGGTGGAGCCCTCGGCAGTTCACGGCTGTGGCCGAGGTCCTCGGCCTGGACCTCGCCCTGGTCGAGTACCAGCCGCCTTCTCTGTCCCACGCCAGGGCATCACGCCAGCGATCCGTCCGGACAACGCTGCGTCCGGTGACCGGTCCACGGGTGGCGCAGTGGGCGGGCCGTGCCACCGCTCGGGTTCGCATGCCGGAACGCCGCCATGCGCGCTTGGCCGCCGAAGGCCGCTTCCCTTCCCAGGGCGAGTACGGACACACCATGTTCGCGGTGCTCCGTCGTCGTGGGTGATGGCGTGATCCGCTGCTCAACCGTGCGTGAACCGTTCCGCGTGCTCGTCGTCTGCACCGGAAACGTGCATCGCTCGCCACTGGCAGAACGTCTGCTGACCTTCCGACTGGCGTCGGCTGCAGGCAAGTTCCGGGTGTCGAGCGCGGGGACCGTCGCGGTGAACGGCACACCGATGGACCCGGTCGCCGCATCCCTGCTCACCGATATGGGCGGGGAACCCACCGGAGCCGCCGCCCGAAGGCTCACCGCAGGCCTCGTGAGCGGCGCGGCACTGGTTCTGGGTGCCGCGACAGAGCACCGCGAGGCCGCGGTACGGCTCTGCCCGGTGCATGGGCTCGGACGCGCCTTCACGCTGCGGGAGTTCGCACGGCTGCTGCACGAGGACGACGCGGCGGGTCTGACCGACCCGGCAGAGCGGGCCGAGGCCCTGACCAAAGGGGCCGCCGCACGGAGAGGAGTGGGCGGAGGGGGATCGTGGGACGACGACCTGGCCGATCCGTACGGTGCGTCCGAGCAAGAGGCAAGGGCGTGCGCCGCCCGTATCACCGAAGCCGTGGAACGGATCGCGGCAGCAGTGCTGGGCTGATCGGCAGGGCCCTCGCTCAGGCTCCGGGGCAGCCGCCCGACGGGTGCACCTTGGCCCGCAGGGGGCGTGGCAGTCGCTGGTGGAAGACGACGGGTCCGTGGTCGGCCGGGGGCTCCAGCAGATGCAGCGTCAACGTCCGGCTGCTGCCTGCGGGCACTTCGACGTCGAACGTGTACACGGGATGGCCGCGCTCGACACCCGGTGTCAGGCGGGCGGGCCGCCCGTCGAGGGCAGCCTTGACCAGATGGGCCCCACCGGTCGCGAAGTAGGAGACCAGCAGGCGATTGTCCCCCTGACGCGTCGGATAGGGGGGCTTGTCGAGACGATCGGTGACGTAGGTGGGAAGTCCTGCGGACGGTGCACCGTTGGAGAAGACCGCCTTGACTGTGACCTCGCGGCCGTCGGCGGTGCAGCGGCCGGGGTACCAGTCCAGGGTGCGGTCGAGGTAGTAGTCCAGCTTGGTGCCGGCGGCATTGTTGACCACCAGCCCGGCATAGGGCTCCGGACTCTGCGGCAAGGAGCCGCCGACCGGGCGTGATTCAAGCTCCCGCTGCTCATCGGGGTGGGCGCTCCAGGCGGTCATCTGCCCGTTGCTCAGCACCTCGTACAGGCCGAGGAGGAGCGCGGGCCGCCGCTGGGGGTCTTCGGCGGCGGCCAGCAACCGCCCGGCAGCGGCGCGGGCCACGTCCAGCAGGAAAGCCTTGCGCTCGTGCGGGTCGGGGTACGTCATGTAGTTGGTGCGCTCGCTGAGATCCACCACGTTGTCCGCGGCGACGACTGTGCCGGCGGTCGTGCGCGTCGGCCCGGAAGCTGCGAGCAGCCGGGCCAGGGCGCCCGGATCCAGGGAGAGTACGCCGTCGACACGCTCGCGGCTTTTGCCGAGCCAGGTGGCCGACCAGATACGCGCGGCGTAGGGGAAGTGCGGGCTCATATTGGAGTTGGGCCACGTGCCCACCACTTTGTTGTGGCCGTACATGGCAGCGAACTCGGCACCGAGGTCCACCTTGGGGCTGACGTCCAGCATTTCGGTGTCGTGTCCGAACTGCGTCAACGCGAGCTTGCCCCGGTCGGCTGTCAGCGTGGCGTGAGCACCGGGCATTCCACCGGTTCCACGCGACTCCGCGGGGTTCTGGAACACCACGAAGTAACGCCGCGGACCGTCCGCCCCCAGCATCAGCGGCAGGAGGCGGGCACCCGTGGCGGCATTCTCCACAGCGGGCGCCAACCGGTCCAGCCTGCTGACGAGTTGGTTTCGGACCCGGTCCACGGCGGGCAGCCAGGTGCGGCGGGGCAACCTGCGGGCCTCCGTGCGAGCTGCGGCCACCTGGCGTGAGGCCTGCTCGAGAGGCGGGGCGGCCCTGCGCAGTTCGGACAGATTGAGGTGACCGCCACTGGCGCCCGCGTCGTTGGTGAGGTTTGCGGCGGTGCGTACGACGGCAGGCAGCACCTCGCCGGTCAGCCGGTCGACGGCTTTGGCCGTACCGCGGACGGTCTCGAGAGGGTCTCCGAGGCGGGGCAGATGCGCGGCCACGTACCACGCAGGTCCGGTGGTGAGCCGATGTGCCCGGGCCGCGTGCGCCGCGGCAGAACGGGCCGCTGCTTCGGCGCGCTCCTTCCGGTCCGTGTCCTCCCTCGCCGTCGAGACCGGCGAGGGGGAAGCCGTCACTGTGTTCCGCAGCGTTTCCAGGTCGTGTTGGGCCGCGAGCAGCTCGCTACGGGCGTACAGGCCCGTTACGAGCACCCAGCCCGAACCGGCGAGGAGAAGGCCGGCCGCCGCCCACATCAACGGCCTGGTACGACGGTGGTTCCGTCGCACCAGGCCGGTGAGATGGGACAGAACGGAGCTGTCCGAGAGTTTGTGGATGGTCCACGGCATCGTTTGCCGCTCAGCCGCGGTCAGTGTCAGAACGCCGACGCCTGGCGATCACCAGTGACGCGCCGCCGAGAAGCACCAGACCACCTGCCGCGGTGAGCAGCGCCACCGGTGCGTCAGAGGAACCGGTGTCCGCAAGCCCCGGGGATCGGTCGCCGTGACCGGAGGATCCGTTGCCACGATCGTCCCCCCGTCCGTGGTCGTCGTCACCGCTGCCGGGGCGGCCGTGGTCGTCGTCGCCGTCACCGGGGCGGCCATGGTCGCCGTCACCGCCGCCGTCACCGGGCCGACCGTGGTCGTCGTCGCCGTCACCGTCGCCGGGCCGGCCGTTCCCGTCGTCGTCGCCGGGCCGCCCGTTCCCGTCACCGTCCCCGGGCGGTGGGCTCCCGTCACAGTCCCCGGGCGGTGGGCTCGCGTCACCGGTCACGGTCACCTGCGCGGACACCGTAACTCCGGATGTACTGCCGACGAGCTGGAAGAGGTAGATGCCCGGTGGGACGCTCTCGGGGATGGTGACCGTTCCAGTCACAATGCCGTTGGCGTCGGCGGTGAAGGTGCCGAGCACAACGGTGTCCCCGTCTCCTCCGTCATCGCAGTCATCGCCCTTCGGTGTGGCCGCCGCAATGGGCTGTACGGACGAGGGCGATGTCCTCAGTGAACGTGCGGCCGCAGCCGCGGCTCCAGCGGCGGCGCCGGGGACGAGGCTGGCGACAACCGGCTCGGCCGGCTGGAAGCCAGTAGCGGTGAAGTTGATCGGATCACCGGGGGCCACGGTGGCGTCGTCGATCACAACACCGGGAGCTGGTGGGTACTGTGCGAACGCCGGCTCGGCGGCCACCAGCGGAACAGCTGCAATCAAGCTTGCGGTGGCGACGGCCATGGCGACACGCCATCTAGAACGTCTGGGCATCGGTTCGGGGCTCCTTCGGAAGACGCTTGATGAGTGATCATTCGTGGTGGGATGTTTCCGTTTCAGGCCGTGGCTCCGTGGCCGGCTATGGCCTGGTGGCAACTCCCGCCGGTCTTCGGCGCCTTTCGGCATGTGCTGCAGCGCTTCCTTACCGACTGAACCGCCGCGCCGGTGTGGCATGGGCCCCACCGCGTAGTCCTCGAGCAGCTCGGTGTGGACGACCACGTGGACTGGCCCCAGTCCGAGTTCGACTCGGTCCGTGTTCGCGCGCTGAAAGGGCGCACCATGGCGTCGTTGAACAGTTCCGCCGTCTGCACCACCTCCACCAACATCGCGCTGATCACTCCCTTGCCTCAATCGGCACTGCCGCAGGCCTTCTGCCATCGCCGACTGCCCGATTCGGACGACTTCTGGGCCACGACTCATCGGACAGCAAGGCCATTGACCGAAATCAAGCAACAGGATCCATAGACGTGGGCGGCTCGGGCCAAACAGGCTCGCCTGGTGCTCCGCAGGACGGCGCAGTGGTTGCACTCATGTGGCCCTCAGCGCTCGCGGCTGCGGCCCGACTCTGGTGCCGCACCGGGCGGCCGGGCGCGCGTCCGGGCTTGGCTGAAGCCCGGTGAAGGTCTCTACTTCAAGGTCCTCTACGGTGCGGTGGGGGATGCCGTCACGGCAGCGGGCCCCAGCTCTCCGCGTCGCCGGTCACGACGGGCAGATCCGAGGGCAGCCCCCATTCGCTCCAGGATCCGTCGTACACGGACAGCTCGCGATACCCGGCCAGTTCCGCGCCCAGGGCCAGGATGCAGGCGGTGACCCCCGACCCGCAGCTGAAGACCAGCTTCTCCCGGCCCCCGGAGAGTTCGCAGAAGGCGGCGCGCAGTTCCGGCGCGGAGCGCATCCGGCCCTCGTGCTGGATCTCCCCGAAGGGCAGGTTCACCGCGCTGGGCATGTGGCCGCAGCGCAGCCCCGGGCGGGGTTCGGGGGCCGCGCCGGAGAACCGTTCCCGGGAGCGGGCGTCGAAGACAGCCGAGGCCGGGTCGGCCAGGGCCGCCACCACCTCGCCGCTGCCGACGACCAGCCCCGCGCGTGGCCGTGCGGTGAAGGCGCCGCGCGGCCACGCGGGCACGGGATCGCCGCTCTCCAGCGGCTGCCCGGCCGTGGCCCAGGCGGGCAGGCCACCGTCGAGCACCGCGGCCCGGTCGAAGCCCATCGCCCGCAGCATCCACCAGGCGCGGGCGCTGGAATAGATGCCCGCGGCGTCGTAGACGACGACGGTGTCGGCGTCGTCGACCCCGAGGGCGCGCATTTCCTCCGTGAATCGGTCGGCGCCCGGCATGGTGTGGGGCAGCGGGCTGGAATGGTCGGACAGCGCCCCGTCTATGTCGAAGGGCCGTGCGCCGGGGATGCTTCCCCAAGCTCCTCGCTCGGGGGATACGCCATGCGCCGCGCCGCGGTGCGCGCCCACGGATGCGTCGAGGACCACCAGCCCCGGCGCGCCCAGCCGGGGCGCGAGCCAGTCGGTGCCGACCAGCGGGCCGGGGGTGTCCTGGCCGTCCTGGCTGTCGCGGCCGTTCTGGCTGTCCTGGTCGTACGGGGTGTACTGGTCGAGGGCTGGGGCACCGGGCAGCTGCACGTGGATCAGGTCCCCGGGCAGCGTCGCGGCCGCTCGCGCCACCGCCGGGTTGGCGCCTATGACCACAAGGGTCACGACGAGGTCTTTCGAGCTTGCCTTCTGCGATACATCGTGAGCCCCCGCTCTCAAGGTCCAGCAACATGCACAAGGAATGGCACAAAGACCACTCGGTCCGAACGCCATGAATAGGGCCGCACGAGGGCGACTGATCATTCGGGTGACGCGGCGATCACAAGATCGCAGCGGCAAGTGCCTGCTGTCAACAACCTTCTGAAGGGCCTTGAGGCCGGCCGGCCACGACATGCTCCCGCGCAGTCTGAAGCGCGGCGGCTGACGCCGACGGTTAGCATGCGGAACGAGGCCCGCAATTGCGACATGGGGGATCACAGTCTTCGACTGCATGGAGGCTCCACCGTGCGTAGACCCAAGACAGTCACCTTCATGTGCCTGCAACTGCTTTTGGGCCCTTCGCTGGCGGGATGCGCCTTCACGGAGGCCGAGAGCGCGGCGAAGGGATGTCCGTCCGGACAGATCTCTCAAGGCGGCACGTGTATTCCGGCCGACACCGCAGACTTCACCAGGAAGCTGGTCGAAGACTCGCTGAAGAAGTACAAAATCAATGCAGCGATGGCTGGGGTATGGGTCGACGGGGAAAGGATTTCGACAGTCGCTTCAGGAGAGTCGATGACCGGCGTCCCTGTTTCGACGGACATGCATTTCCGGATCGGCTCGATTGCGATTCCCTACTTGACGACCGAAATTCTCAGGCTTGTCGACGAGGGCAAGGTCAGGCTGGACGACAAGATTTCCCGGTGGCGCCCCCACCTTCCGCACGCGAACGAGATCACGCTTGAAGATGCTGGCCTCCACCACCTCTGGATACTCGGACTACGTGCGGGACCGTAAGTTCCTGGCCGAGCTCTACAAGAATCCGTTCCGGCACTGGACGGCGGCGGAACTGGTGAAGATCTCCGTCTCCAAGCCCCTCGAGAAAGCCCCGGGAACCGGATTCGTCTACTCGCACGCCAATTGGGTGATCCTGGGTGACATCATCTCGAAAGTGGAGAAGAAACCCCTGGCGGAAGTGATGCGGAATGAAATCCTGAAGCCCCTCGGCCTGACCCGGACCGAAATCCCGTCCACAGCCGAGATTCCTTCCCCGGTGCTCCATGCCTTCGACAACGAACGGGGCGTATTCGAGGACTCCACCTACTGGGATCCGTCATGGACGCTGGCGCCGGGAGCGGTCATGACCGCGACGCTGGAAGATCTGGGGAAGTCGGTGGCCGCCCTGGGTGAGGGGAAGTTGCTGACGCCCGAGTCGCACAGGGAACAGATCACGCCCGTCTCCAAGGTGTCGCCGACGGCCTCCTACGCCCTTGGGGTGATCGTGCAGAACACCTGGCTCCTGCAGAATCCATCATTTGCCGGCTATCAGGGAACGGTCGCCTATCTGCCGTCCAAGAAGCTCGCCATCGCGACGGTCGCGACACAGGGGATCGGAACCGACGACGCCAAGAATTTCAGTACCACGCTCTTGGTGTCGATCGCCAACCATATGGCTCCGGACAAGGCCTTGAGCGAGGGCCAGGAGTACTCACCGCCGACGACGAAGGCCCCGACCGGTGACGGTCGGGGCCTTTCAGTCGTCTATCGGGCCGTTCCGAAGTCCTGCGTCCAGTAATTGCCTGGCTGCGCGAGGCCGATGCCGATCTCCTTGAACGCACAGTTGAGGATGTTGCGCTTGTGACCGGGGCTGCCCATCCAGCCCGCCATGACGCTCTGGGGTGTGGCGTAGCCGTAGGCGACGTTCTCGCCGTAGGTGCTCCAGCTGTAGCCGGCACGCGTGATCCGGTCGCCCGGAGAGGACCCGTCGGAGCCCGTGTGGGACATGTTCCGATGGGCTGCCATGTCCTTGCTGTGGTCCTGAGCGGCCTTTGTCAGCTTCGCGTTGATGGTCAGCGCAGAGCAACCGGCTTTGCTGCGCTCGCTGTTGACGAGCTTCAGCACCTCGGCAGCAGCCCCGGTCGCCGGGGCGGCGGCCGCCGGTGCGCTTGGGGGCGCAGTGGTCTTCGGTCCGCTCGGAGCCGTGGTGGTCTTCGGTGCGCTCGGAGGCGCGGTGGTCTTCGGTGCGCTCGGAGGTGCGGTGGGCGTCTGCCACGCTCCCGCAGTCGGCTTCTGGCCCCTTGGGGCGTCCGTCCACCGCTGCTCGGAGTTCGCACTCTTCCAGTGGCCGTAGGACTGACGGGCCGCGTCCTCCTGAGGATCCATGCAGGCCATGGCGGCAGAGGGCACACCCACGGCTGCCACGGCGACGGCAGCCACGGTTATCTGCCGGTAGTACGTCTTCCTACGATGCTTGCTCATGCGTGACCTCGCTCATTGATCGCGGAGCGCCCCCGGGTGGACCGGCTCTGCGCAGATCCTGCGCCTGAGCTGCGGAGACGCCTTGCGGCCGCCATTCTTAGAACCGCTGTCAGGGAAGGGCAATGAGCGTCAGTACTAGCTAGCTTCGTAGGAGAGGACGGCCCTTGAAACGGGCGCGCAGGCGTGCTGGGCCGGCTCCTGGAGATCACGAGGATTCTGTTGCTCCGTCAGAAGCCCCTGCTCGCTCGATGAACGGGCGAAAGGGCCGAGCGGGCCGAATGGTGCCAAACCCTGCGCGGGTCATGTCTGCACCAAGACGGACAAATCTCACTATGTCGCCAGGGTGCCACCTACTATTCAGCGACCTGAGTGCGAAATGTCCATGTGGCCGATGTCACTGGGCGGCGGGGCAACCATGCCGACCTGGGCGTCTCCGGGATCACCGCGCCGCCCGGTACGGACCTCATCGGCATACGCGACGATCCGCCTGCATTCGGTCAAATACGGCTTAACCGCGCAAAGGGAAGCGTGATGGTGCTGGTCCGGTGTCTCGTCGGACCAGCACCGTGGCGACGCTTCAGCCATCCGCCATCGACGCCCAGTCAGAGCAGCGGCTGATACTGGAGGTTGGGGAAGTAGTCCTCCTTGGTGCCCTCGCGGCGCACGTCCCACGTGGCGCAGTGCAGCGAGCCGCCGTACTCGAAAACATTGCGGAACGGGATGGGGAAGACTTCGAATCCCAGCTTGTCGAGAAGGTCCTGGAGGGGCTTCTCCTGCTCCTCGCAGATGACCTTGGTCGGTGAGATGCTGAGTACGTTCATCGAAAGCCACTTGGACGACTGGCAGTACAGCGGCATCTCGTCATTGCCCAGGACGGGCTGAGGGACCTCGATCAGTTCCCAGTCGTTGTCGAGGAACATCTTCTCCTCGCCCTCACGCAGCGGTCGCTCCGGGTTGGTGAGGATCAGGCCGGGGCGCAGCGGCACGAAGGTGCAGTCGATGTGCGAGGGGAAGAAGTCCAGCGGGAAGTGCACCGGGTGGACTCGGAAGCCGCGCGGCTCCAGACGCCGCTTGAGCCAGTGGATGCCCGCCCGGTTGGTGGTCATCGACTCCTGGACCAGGATGTCCCGCCCGAACCGGCTCATGTCGGCGGCGTCGAAGATCACCTCGTCCTGGTTGATGCAGAACTCGAAGGAGTGCATCTCCGCGTGCCGCTTCTCCAGCGGCCAGTCCCAGAACTCCTCGCGGTACATGCCGTCGGCCATCGACGGCTTGGGCGCGGTCGTCCACTCGACGCGCGGGTCGGCGTTCCAGTACTCGTACACCAGCTTGCGGTAGGGCTGGTACTCGAAGTACCGGGCCCGGCGCGACATGGTGGCCTCGATGATCTCGTTGCCCATGGTGATCATCACGTCGCGCGGGCAGACCGCGCAGTACTGGTTCTCGACCTCGAAGTCGGGGGTGACGACCGGTGCCGAGAAGTCGTGCGTCTCGGGGCGGCGCACGGTGACCCCCTGGGACTCCAGCAGGGCCGCGAGACCCGCGAGTTCCTCGTTGGTCAGGTCAATGGCCTCCTTGGACTTCGGGCCGGTCGGGAAGGGTGTGCCGGGGGCGTTGCGTATCGAGGGCCGGCTGCCGGGCTCGGTCGGCTCGAAGCAGGCGTTGTCGGCGGAGCCGACCACCATCTCCTGGAGCGGGTCCCACTCATTCCATGAATTGACGACCGGGGAATTGCTCTGCATGTGTACGGTCACCTATCTGTGCAGGATGCGTTGGTTGGGTGCCGCGCAGATCGAGCGACGTTCTCGTACTCGTGAGGTTTCGGGCCGCCTGCGCCTGGGCGCGCGGGAACGCCGCTCGGCCCGCCATGCGTACGAGCGTGACGCTTGACCTGCGGTTCAGGACGCCGGATCCGTGCCCACCTTCACGATCCGGTTCCGTTCGTCGACGAAGACGACGCGGGGCTCCAGCGTGCGGGCCTCCTGATCGTCGACCGACATGTAGCCGATGATGATGACGATGTCGCCCGGAGCCACCAGGCGGGCGGCGGCGCCGTTGATGCAGATGGTTCCCGATCCGCGTTCGCCCTCGATGACGTACGTCTCAAGCCGCGAACCGTTGTTCACGTCCACGATGTGCACCTGCTCGCCCACCAGCAGGTCCGACGCCTCCATGAGGTCGGGGTCGATCGTCACCGAGCCGACGTAGTGCAGGTCGGCCTGGGTGACGGTGGCGCGGTGAATCTTCGATTTGAGCATGATCCGTTGCATGGCACGTGCGCCTTTCTGGTCGAGGTGGTGTTATGCCGCGTCGGTTGCGTCGGCGAGGCTCGCGGGACGCATGTCCGTCCAGTTCGTCTCGATGTAGTCGAGGCAGTTCTGCCGGCCGGTCTCGGCCACGACGATGTCCCAGCCCGTCGGAACCACGACGAACGCGGGCCACAGGCAGTGCTGGCGTTCCTCGTTGACGAGCACATGGAAGGTGCCGTCCTCGTTGTCGAAGGGGTTTGTCATGGCTTCAGTCCTTCTTGTCTCGGGACCGGCGCTCTGCCGGCCGTCGGGTCGTACGGTGTCGGGTCCCCGGGTTGTCCTCAGCTGAGCGCGTTGCCGAGGGCGCGCGCGGTACGGCAGCGGAAGACGGCCTCGACGTCGACGGCCCGCCCCAGCGCCGTCTCGATCCGGCCCGCCAGACGCAGCGCCGTCAGCGAGTCGCAGCCGAGGTCGAACACGTCGTCGTCCGCGCTGACGAAGTCGCGTCCCAGCACCTCCGCGATCAGCTCGCACATCAGCTGCTGCCCGGGCCTTGCGGCCGGCGGCGTTACGGGGGTCAGGAGCCGCTCCGTCGGGGCCGCCAGCGCTCGGGGCAACTCGGCGAGCAGCGACTGCAGTTGGGCGGCCACCTGCTGCCCGAACTCGGCGTCGAACAGGTCGGGGCGGTAGCTGACCTCCAGAAGGAGCTGCCGACCGGGTGCGACCATCAGCTTCAGCGGATAGTGGTAGGCGTCGCGGCCGGCCACCTCCACCAGTCGCAGGCCGTCGTCCGGAGCGCCGGGCAGGGTCTCGGCGTTCGGGAAGTTCTCGAAGACGACGCAGCTGTCGAACAGCGTGCCCAGTCCTGCCGCCCGCTGGATATCGGTGAGGGCGAGGTAGTGGTACGGGAGGAGTTCGGCCTGCTCGCCCTGCAGGCGGTCGAGCAGTTCGGCCACCGGCTCGGCCGGGTCGAGCCGCACCCGCACCGGAACGGTGTTGATGAACAGCCCCACCATCTCCTCGACGCCCGGCAGTTCGGCCACCCTGCCCGAGACCGTGGCGCCGAAGGTGATGTCCCGCCGCCCGGTCCGCCGCTGCAGGCAGAGCGCCCACGCGACCTGGACCAGCGTGTTGAGCGTGACACCGTGGCGGCGAGACGCTTCGCGCAGTGCGGATGTGTCCGGCTCGGAGAGTTCGACGGTGATGCGCTCCGGGAGGTCACGTATCCGCGCGGTGTCCTCGTCCGGGCAGAGCAGCGTCGGCTCCTTGAGACCCGCCAGCGCGTCGAGCCAGGCGGTACGGGCCTCTTCACGGTCCTGCGTGGCCAGCCACCGCAGGTAGTCGGGGTAGTGGGCGGGTGCCGGAAGGCCGCTCTCGTCACCGCCCTGGTCGTAGAGCGCGAGCAGGTCGCGCAGCAGCAGCGAGGTGGTCCAGCCGTCCACGAGCAGGTGGTGCATGCTCAGCACCAGCTGCTGCCGGTCATCGGCCAGTGCGATGTGGGTGCAGCGCATCAGCGGCGGCCGGGCCGGGTCGAAGCGCCGCAGCCGATCGGCGTCGAGCACCGCGTCCAGCCGCTCGGACCGCTCCCGCGGGTCGAGGCCGGTCAGGTCGTGGGAGTGCCAGGGCATCCGGGCCCGCTCGGGGACGACCTGCACCGGCTCCCCCGACCGCAGCTGCAGGAAGCCCGCGCGCAGCATCGGGTGGCGTCGCAGCAGGGCGTCGCAGGCGTCCCGGAACCGCTCGACGTCGACCCTGCCCTGCACCTCCAGGGCAATCTGCACGTTGTAGACGTCGAGGTCCCGGCTGTCGTACCGGGCGTGGAAGAGCAGGCCCTCCTGCAACGGCGTCATCGGCAGCGCCTGTGCGACGGGCATGCCTATGCGGGAGCCGAGTCGGGCGAGTTCCTCCGCATCCGGCTCCCAGGCCTCCTTCGAGAGGGCGGCCGCCGATCGCTGGACGAGCGCCTCCGGTCTCGTCCCGTGCGCCACCAGCGCGCGCAGTGCCGCGAACCAGAGCTGGGCCAGGCCGCTCACCTCATCCTCGGACAGGAGCAGACGGGCCCACAACCAGTGGGCGACCAGCCGAGGGCCTGCCGGGCCGTCGTCGACCGCCGCGTTCAGCTCGATGACGTGTGCCATCGGCATCCGCGGGTCGGCCCCGACCGGCAGCGCGTCCGACTCGGGCGCCACGTCCCAGTCCGACTCCCCGGAACCGCCGTGCCTGCCCAGGTAGTTGAACCCGATCTGCGGGTCCGGGTAGGCCGAGAGCTCGGCGGCCGTGTCCCGGTTCAGATGGCGCAGCAGTCCGAAACCGATACCGCGCTGGGGGACCTTCCCGAGCTGGGCGGTGACCCGGCGCAGGGCCTCGCCGAGGCGCGCGTCCGCCGGATCGCCGTCCGGAGCCCAGTCGCCGATCCCGGCGTCGACCCGGACCGGATACAGCGAGGTGAGCCAGCCGACGGTACCCGACAGGTCGACGTCCTCCGCGATCTCCTCGCGACCGTGTCCCTCCACGTCGACCAGCACGGCAGTGCTGTCGCCGAGTTCCTTGCCGCGCCGCCAGGCGGCGACGGCGAGTGCCAGGCCGGTGAGCAGGACCTCGTTCGTGTGGGTGCCGAAGGCAGCCGGCACGGTCGTGAGCAGCGGCGCGGTCAGCTCCGCGGGGAGCGTGAGGCTGAGTTCCCCGGACGTCGCGTAGATGTCGTGGGACGGCGAGAGGCGGGCGTCGGTGAGCGCGATACTGCTCGCGCCCAGGGTCCGGTGCCAGAAAGTGAGTTCGTCCAGCACGGCGGGTGCCTTCGCCGCGGACTGCAGCCTGCGGCTCCAGTCCCGCAGCGGGAGCGGTACGGGATCCAGCCGCGGGACGGCGCCCGCCTCCGCGCCCTGCCAGGCGTCGTACAGGTCGGTCAGCAGGATGTGCCACGAGACCGCGTCGACGGCCAGGTGGTGGACGGTGACGAGCAACCGCCCCTGCCGGCTCTCGCCGGCGTCGAACCAGGTGACCCGCAGCATCACGCCGTCGCGCGGGGCGAGCGCGTCCGCGTCCTCCCGGGCGCATGCGGCGATCCGCGGGCGGAGGGCGTCGGGGGCGAGGCCCGAGACGTCGACCCGCCGCACCCCGCCTCGCGGCGCCGCCGGGTTCACCGGATCCAGGGCGAGGGACCCGTCCGCCCGCAGACGTCCGCGCAGTGCCTGGTGCCGCTCCACAACAGCCCGCACCGCGACGGCCAGCCGGTCGGTGCCCAGCCCGGGCGGCACCCGGAGCAGCGTCGACTGGTGGAATGCGTCGATCGTCCCGCCGAGCTCCCGCAGCCAGTGCGAGATCGGCGTGGCGGGAATCGTGGCTGCCGCCTCGGCGCCCGCGCCGGACCGGCCTGCCGTGTGCGCCGCTGCCGCACCGGCTTCGGCCTTCGCACCGGCTTCCGCACCGGCCGCCGGATCGTCCGCCGAGATGGCTCGCAGGAATGCGGCGAGGGCGGTGGCGGTGCGGTGGGTGAAGATGTGTTTCGGCGTGATGCGCAGGCCTGCTTTGCGTGCGCGGGCGACGAGTTGGATGGCGGTGATGGAGTCTCCGCCGAGGGTGAAGAAGTCGTCTTCGGCCTTGGTGCTGTCCAGCCCGAGGACCTGTGCGAACAGCCCGGCGAGAGTTGCCGCGGTGTCGTCGGCGGCCGTATCCGGCTTGTCGGTCTTCCTGTTCGGCTTGTCCGCGGCCGCGGTCGGCTTGTCCGCGGTCGTGTCCGGCTCGCTCTGCTGCCGCAGGAATGCGGCCAGGGTGCCGGCGGTGCGGTGGGTGAAGACGTGCTTGGGGGTGAGGCGTAGGCCTGCTTTGCGTGCGCGGGCGACGAGTTGGATGGCGGTGATGGAGTCTCCGCCGAGGGTGAAGAAGTCGTCTTCGGCTTCGGTGCTGTCCAGTCCGAGGACCTGTGCGAACAGCCCGGCGAGGACTGCCGCGACGCTCTCCTCCGGCTCCCGGCGCTGCCGTGGACCCGGCGTCCCCTGCTGCTGTGCCGACTCTCCCGCCGAGCCCGGCTCGGGCAGCGCCGCCCGGTCGAGCTTGCCGTTCGGAGTGAGCGGAAGTGCGGGGAGCGTGACGAACGCCGAGGGGACCATGTACTCGGGCAGCCGCTCCCCGACCCGGTCCGCCAGCGTGGCGAGTCCGGCGTGGTTGCCGGCCGCCGCCACGACGTACGCCACCAGCCGCGGCGCCCCGCGCCGGTCCTCCCGTACCACCGCTGCGACCTGTGCGACGGCGGGATCGGCCGCGATCACGGTCTCGACCTCGCCCAGCTCTATCCGGAAGCCGCGGACCTTGACCTGGTCGTCGGCCCGGCCGCCGTAGATCATGACGCCGTCGGGCCGCCACCAGGCGATGTCCCCGGTGCGGTACATCCGGGCGCCGGGCGCGCCGAAGGGGTCGGCGACGAAGCGGGCCGCGGAGAGAGCCGGGCGGTTGACGTAGCCGCGGGCGAGCACGTCACCGCCGATGTACAGCTCGCCGGGGACGCCCGCCGGGACCGGACGCAGGAAACCGTCCAGGACATAGACCCGGGCGTCGGGGACGGGGCGGCCGATCGGCACCGCGCCCTGCGGCAGGGGGTCCCCGGGCTCGAGGCGGTATTCCATGCAGCCCACGGTCGCCTCCGTGGGGCCGTACTCGTTCACGACCGTCACGCCCGGATGGCGGGCGCGCCACTCCGCCAGCGCCTCGCCGGTCAGCTGTTCGCCGCCCAGGACCAGTTCACCGGTCGGCGAGTACCACTCCTGGGACGCGGCCAGCACCGGCAGGTGGCTGGGCGTGGCCTTGACGAACGCGGGCGCGCCGCCCGCGGGCCCGGCCGGGGCGTCGAAGTCGTCCAGGTCGACGATGCGCACCAGGCCGCCCGAGGTCAGCGGGCCGAAGATGCCGGTGACGGTGAGGTCGAAGGAGGGCGGCGAGTGCACCAGCGCCTGTTCGGCGAGGCCGGGGTAGGCCGCGCGGGCGAAGGCGAGGTAGCTGTCGACCGTACGGTGCTCCACCGCGACGCCCTTGGGGCGCCCGGTCGACCCTGAGGTGTAGATGACGTAGGCGGCGTCCGCGGGCCGTACCGGCGCGCCGCGCTCTGCGTCGTCGACACCGTGTCCCGGCAGCAGCGCCAGTTCGGCCTGCACGGCGGGGTCGCCGATCGGGATCACCGACGGATGCCCGGTGAGCGCCGGATGGGTGGCGTCGGCGCAGACGACGACCGACGGAGCGGCGTCGTCGAGCATGAACGAGATGCGTTCCGCGGGATACCCGGAGTCGACCGGCACATACCCGGCCCCCGCCTTCATGGCGCCCAGCAGTGCCACGATCAGGTCCGTGGAGCGCGGCAGCGCCACGGCGACGAGGTCACCGGGCTTCACACCGCGGCTCAGCAGCAGCCGGGCAAACCGGTTGGCCCCGTCGTCGAGTTGGCGGTAGCTGAGCGACCGCTCCGCGTCGGCCACGGCCGGCGCGTCCGGTGTGTCGCGTGCCTGCGACTCGAACCGCTGCGTGAGCGTCGCAGGCCGGTGACCGCGTGTCGGGTGCGGCTCCGTTGCGGGGCGGCCGCCCCACGCGCCCAGCACCAGCTCCCGCTCCTCGCCGGTCAGCAGCGGGATGTCGGCGACGGGGGTCGTCGGGGCTTCGGCGAAGGTGTCGAGCAGCAACCGCAGCCGGGAACTGATCAGTTCCATCCGCTCGCTGTCGAACAGCTCGGTGCGGTAGTTGAGTTCGAGCCGCAGCCGGGGGCCGGGGACGGCGACAAGGCTCAGCGGGTAGTGGGTGGAGCCGGTGATCTCCTGCTGTCCGGCCGCCTCCTCGTCCTCCTCCAGCGGGGCCACCTGCAGTCCGGGCACGCTCTCCCGTACGGATGCCCAGTCGAAGGGCGCGTTGCCGAAACCTGTCGAGGTGTCGAAGAGAGCGCCGAGCCCGGCCAGGCGCTGCACCTCGGCCAGCCCGAGGTACTGGTGCGGATCCAGCGCCGACTGCTCGTCCTGGATCCGGGCGAACAGGTCGGCCATCGACTCCGCAGGAGCGATCCGCACCCGGACCGGGATCGCGTTCATGAGCAGGCCCACCACGGACTCGGCGCCGGGCAGCTGCGGCGGGCGGCCGTGCACGGTCTGGCCGAAGACCACGTCGTCACGTCCGGTCAGCAGGGAGAGCAGCAGCGACCAGACGCCCTGCACCACCGTGTTGAGGGTGAGTCCGTGCTTCCGGGCGGTCGCCGCCAGAGCCTCGGTCGTGTGCTCCGGAAGTGTCACGGAGCGCAGCCCGGGCATCGCCCCGGCGTCCGCCGACGGCGCGCCGGGGGCGACGAGCGTCGGCTCTTCCAGGCCCTGGAGCGCGTCACGCCAGGCCTGTTCCGCGGCGGGGCGGTCCTGCCGGGAGAGCCACCGAAGGAAGTCGGAGAAGGGGGTGGCGGGGCCGAGTCCGCCGGCGTGGTCCGCACCGCCGCCGTCCCCGTCGGCCTCCTGCCGGTACAGCGCGAACAGGTCCCGCAGGACCAGCGGCAACGACCAGCCGTCCAAAAGAATGTGATGGTACGTCAGGACAAGTGCGTGCCGGTGCTCCGCCAGACGGATCAGTGCGAACCGCATCAGCGGCGGAGCCGCCATGTCGAAGCGGCGCAGCCGGTCCTGTGCGAGGAAGGCCAGCAGCCGTTCCCGGCTCACGGAATCGGGTTCCGCGGACAGGTCGAGCTGCGTCCACGGCGTCTGGACCGTGCGTCGGACCAGCTGCACAGGCTTCCCGTTCTTGCGCTGGCGGAAGCCGGCCCGAAGGACGGGATGACGCGCGAGCGTGGCCGCGCAGGCCGCGCGCAGCCGCTCTGCCGAGACGTCCCCAAGCAGCTCGAAGGCGGCCTGAATGTTGTAGACGTCCACTGCCTCTGAGTCGTACAGCGCGTGGAAGAGCATGCCCTCCTGCAGCGGCGTGAGGGGCAGCGCGGACTCGATCGGCGACTCTGTCACTTCGTTCACTGTGAGGTCTTCCCCGTAGGCGGTCGGCGGCGCGGACAGTGGCGGACGGCGGGTCGGCGGAACGGGGGAGGCCGACTTGGCCGATGCTGCGATGCTTCCCCACGGCCGAGGTGCGGGCCAGGCAGTCGACCGGCAGCTTCCCTGCCCGGCACCGGCCGTGGACCGGGCAGGTTGCCGGTGCGCAGATCGGCTCCGGACGATGCGGCCCGGCTGATGAAGCCCGGCTGACCGGCTCCGGACGATGAGGCCTGGCAGATCAGGTCCTGCTGATCAGATCCGACATGGAGACCAGCACCCGGCGCTCCCCGGTGAACGCTTCCCGGCCGTGTGACCAGCGCATGTTGTCGATCACCAGCAGGTCGTGCCGCAGCCAGTCGAAGCGCTGCGAGCGGCGCTCGAACGCCGAGCGGACCGCGGCGACCGTGCCGTCCGGGATCGGCGTTCCGTCGCCGAACAGCACGTCGTTGGGCAGTCCGTCCTCGCCGAGCAGGTCCACCAGGTCGGTACGCAGGTCGCCGGGCAGCGAGGACTGGTGGAACAGCACCAGGTGGTTGAACCACAGTCGCCGTCCGGTGCGGGGGTGCACCGCGATCGCCGGGGCCCGGCGGACCGTACGCAGGCAGTCGTCCTCCAGCCACTCCCGGTCCAGGCCGCCTGCCGCGCAGAACCGGTCCACCTGCTCGCGGCTGTCGGTCTGGAAGGCGTCGCGCCAGTCGAGTCCGACACCGCTGCCGTAATTCCGTACGTACCGCAGGCCCCGCGTCTCCACGGCCTCGAGCACGTCGGCGGGGATGTCCTCCAGCACCTTGGTGACGTCGGTGATCGGGGTCGCGCCGCCAGTCTCCGCCGGGATGACGGAAAAGAACGCCAGCCGTCCGGGCCACGCACCGGCGTACGAGGACTCGCAGTGCTGCGGGATCACCTCGCGCGCCGGGTACTCGGTGGACGTGAAGACCCCGCCGCCCACCTCGCTGCGCGGCGTGGAGCGCTCCGTGTACTCCAGCGGTTCGAACCCCAGCGCGTCCAGGGCCCGTTGGAAGTCCCCGGCGCCGTCGGCGCCGGCTCCTCTGATCAGCACCGCGCCGTTCGCGGCGACGCCCTCGTCGATCGCCCGGGCGTGCTTGCGTGTGAAGGACTCCAGGTCCTCGCCGTCGGCCTCGATCACGGTGATGCCGGTCAGATCGTTCAACTCTCTCAACTCCCTGGGGAAAAGGGGCCCGGTACCGGGGTCCCCGAAGCCGCGGAACGGCCGCCGGTCAGCGAAGCGCCGTCGCGAGGGCGCCGAGCAGGGCCGGCGCACTGGTGAAGAGGTAGTCGTGCCCGCCGGGCAGCAGCCGGACCGAGAAGTCGGCCGTGGCGCAGTCGCGCCAGCGCTCCAGCTGTGCCCCGCTCACGAGCGGGTCCTCGGCGCCGCCGAAGACGTGCAGCGGGCAGTCGACCGCCACCGGTCCGGCGCCCAGGTAGTCCTCGGTGAGGGCGAGGTCGCGGCGGACCGTACGCAGCGCATACCGCAAGTACGCCGGATAGCGGGCGAGTTCGGGAGGGAAGCCGCCGAACCCGTCCAGCCAGGCGAGCAGACCGGCGTCGTCCCGGTCCGAGATCCGGCTCTGCACCGGGGTGTGCGGCGCTCGTGACGCGGACACCATCAGCGCACGGGGCGGGGTCAGTCCGCGCTTGCCGATACGGACGGCGATTTCGTACCCGAGCAGCGCCCCGAAGCTGTGGCCGAAGATCGCGTACGGCAGGTCGAACTCGTCCGAAATGCCGTCGATCACGGCTTCGGCCAGTTCTTCGAGGGTGTCCGGCACGGGCTCCGCGCTGCGCACCCCGCGGCCGGGCAGTTCCACCGTCGCGAGTTCGACGCCGGGCGGCGGCACCGTGAGGCGCCAGGGCGCGAACGAGCCCGCGCTGCCGCCCGCCTGCGGCAGGCAGAACAGCCGCAGCCGGGGGCGGGCCGCGTGCACCCGGCCGACGATCCACGGACGGTCCGGATCGCGCGTCGGGGCGCTCTCGGAGGAGGTGAACTGTGCGGCGGCATGGGTTCGCATCCCGCTCCTTCCGTCGGCCGGCGTTCATCCGGGGCGGTAGCCTGTGCCGCTCATCGTGGTCCGGCGGCCGGGGCGGGACCAGGCACGGGGACCGGCAACCGGTCTGCCGCCAAGTTGCCCCGCCAGTGCCTGGAGAGCGGTTCCGCAGTGCGCCCAGACTCATGGCCAATAGTCCTGTTCCGGGCCCGAGGGGTGGACCGTAATCCAATGACCACTGTTCCCGACGAGGCGTCCCACATGACCGCTGTTCCCGGCGAGGCGTCCGACACGACGTTCTTCACCCTGGATGCAGTCACGGCCGACCTGATGGAGGTCGATGCGATCTTCCGGGCCTGCCTGAACTGGAACTACGGGAATCGCGACAGCCGTGTGTGGAGCCTCTACGAGAAGAACAAGGTCTCGCAGTGGAACGCCACCACCGACATCGACTGGGACCACGACGTCCAGTTCGGGGCCGAGCTGACGGAGGAGAACGGCGCGAAGCTCGCGTCCTTCGTCGTCGGCGAGGGCAGCCCGGTGCCGCGTGAACTGCTCACCCAGTTCCGCTGGGAGTACCAGGCGTGGATGTGCAGCCAGTTCCTCCACGGCGAGCAGGGCGCGCTGGTGACCACGGCCCGGCTGGTCGAGACCGTGCCCGACATCGACGCCAAGACCTACGCCGCCTCACAGGTCGCCGACGAGGCGCGGCACGTCGAGGCCTTCGCGCGCTACGTCGACGAGAAGCTGGGCACCGTCTACCCGATCAACCCCGGGCTGCAGACACTGCTGCACGACCTGCTGTCGGAGTCCAGGTGGGACATCGTCTACCTCGGCATGCAGGTGGTCGTGGAGGGCCTGGCGATCACCGCGCTCCGGCTCGCGAGCAGCGGCTTCGGCGATCCGGTGATCCGGCAGATCACCAAGATGGTCGCGAGCGACGAGGCCCGGCACATCGCCTTCGGGGTCACCGCGCTGACCGGCATGTACCAACAGGTCACCTCGGCCGAGCTGCGTGAGCGCGAGGACTTCCTGCTGGAGGCAATACAGCTGATGTCCCGCCGGTTCATGCTGCGCGAGGTCTGGGAGCGGATGGACCTCGACGTCGCCAAGGGGCTGCACTTCGCGCGTACCAACCCGATGATGGCCACGTACCGGCAGATGCTGTTCCAGCAGGTCATCCATGTGCTTCGGCAGCTGGACATGCTCTCGGACAGGGTGAAGGCGCTGCTGCTCGCGGAGAATCTGGTGCGGCCGGAGGCAATGCAGATCCGCTGAGAGCCGGTTCGCTGAGAGCCGGTTCGCCGAGAGCCGGCCTCGTCCGCCACACGCAGCTGCCCGGCGCGGATTCCGCGCCGGGCAGCTACGTTCGGTACCGCCGGGTCAGGCCGCGGTCTGCGGCTGAGTCGTCGGGGTCAACGGCTGCGTCGTCGCCGAGAACTCTCCGGCGCACAGCGCCTTCCAGATGACCCTGCGGCGGGGCTTGCCGCTGGATGTGACAGCGATGCCGCCCCGGGCCACGTCGACTGCCAGGAGTTCCGCGTCGCCCAGCCATTCGGCCAGAACCTCGTGGGCGAGGTCGCGCCAGCCGGGCTGCGCGCCCCCGAAGACGGCCACCCCCGTCGGCACGCCGTCACGGACGCCGAGCAGGACGGCGACGCGGCGCTCGGGAATGCCCCGTTGGTGCAGCAAGGTCTCCAGGCTCTCGGCGAAGACCATCTTCCCGCTCACCTTGAGCCCGTCGCCGAGCCGGCCGATCACGAACAGCTGCCCGTCGCGCAGGAAGCCCGCGTCGCCGGTCGTCAGTCCCGTATCACCGAGGCTGGTACCCGAGGCGGAGCCGGCGTCGCCGACGTATCCGCTCGCGATCGACACCCCGGTGACGATGATCTCGCCGACCTGCCCCTCCGGAAGCACCTCGCCGTCCTCCGACACGATCGTCACCGTCCTGCCCTCCAGCGGACGGCCGCAGCCGACCACCGCCGTTCCGGCGAGGGACGCGGCGTCGCCGGCGTCGGGCGTCTGCGTCGACCAGCCTTCGCCGAGGGGCAGTCCGGTCACCGCGAGGGTCGCCTCCGCACCGCCGTACGCGGGCAGCAGGGCGCCGCGGTCGAGACCGTGCGGTCCCAGCAGCGCGTGGAACTCCTCGAGAACCTGCGGATCGACCCGCTCCGCACCGATGATCACGGCCCGCATCGAGTCGAAGCGCAGCCCCTCCAGCTGGGCCGGCTTGACCCGGCGCAGGATGTACGCCAGGCCGAAGTTGGGCATGCCCGTCATGGCGGCGCCGTGCTCGCTGACGCAGCGCAGATACCTCAGCGGTGAGCGGATGAAGTCGTCCGGCTGCATCATCCACCCGTCGCAGCCGGTGACGACGACGTTGAGCAGATAGCCGACGAGGCCCATGTCGTGGTGGACCGGCAGCCAGCTGATGCCGGGGTACTCCGGCGACCAGTCGATCCAGCGGCGCATCCCGGTGAGGTTGGTCCGCAGGGCGTCGGCGGATATCTGCACCCCGCGCGAGAAGCCGCTGGACCCCGAGGTGAACTGCAGCAGCGCGATCTCCGGCAGGGGCATCGGCCGCTCCAACGGCTCGACGCCCGCGACGAGTTCGTCGAAGACCCCGGGCTCGGTGAGCCCCAGCCCGGCGGTGACCTTGCGGATCCGCTCCAGCGACTCGTCGTCGCAGATGATGTACCGGGGCCGGGCGGTCTCGAACAGCTGGCCCGCATGCTTCTCGTACTCGTCCGCCCGCTGGAAGGCGAACGGCGGGGCGATGGAGCACGGTGTCGCGCCGGCGGC
This sequence comes from Streptomyces sp. NPDC002870, assembly GCF_042888505.1. NCBI lineage: Bacteria > Bacillati > Actinomycetota > Actinomycetes > Kitasatosporales > Streptomycetaceae > Streptomyces > Streptomyces sp. NPDC002870. Next base: position 41,153 of record NZ_JBIAPW010000028.1, on the reverse strand, counting down.
CAGTGCGCCGAAGAACCCGGCGACGAAGCCCGGACTCGAGCGCAGCACCAGGCCCACCACGTCGCCCTGCCCGACGCCGTTCGCCCGCAGCGCGGCGGCGGTCTTCAGCACCAGTTCGCCCAGGTCGCGGTAGGACCAGAAGTCCCAGCCGTCGTCGCGGTTCGCGTAGTACAGGCCACGCTCGGTGGACGCCTCATCCAGCCACTCGAGCAGGCCCCGGTCCGGGATTCCCAACGTCCTTGTCCTCTCCAGGATTTCACGGCACGTCCGGTCCGCCCGGGGGCGCGGTGTCGTGCCCGGATGCTGCGCATCATCGCCGCGCCGCCCCCGCGGCCACCAGGCAAGCGGCCGGTAACTCGCCCCGGTCCGGGCGGCATTCGACCAGCAACGCCGATTGCCGGTCGGTTGCCTGGTGACCGGCTGCGCGGGCGATGCAGCATCGACCGAGATTCGAGCTTCTGGTCCGTCGGAATGCACGAGAGAGCGGTTACGAACCCGATGACTTCACGCGACGCCGAGAATGGCCTGCTTCCGCTGACGGCTGCCCAGCGAGGAGTGTTCTTCGCCCAGCGACTCGACCCCGGCAACCCGGCGTACAACACCGTGGTCGTCAGGGAGATCTGGGGGCCGGTGGACGGGGAACTGCTGGCGCGCGCGATCCGGCAGGCCGAGGGCGAGAGCGGAAGCTTCGACGTCGAACTGGTGGAGCGGCCGGACGGCCCCTGCCAGCGGCCGGTCGCGCCGGGCTGCTCGACGTGGCGTGAGGTCGACTTCAGCGGCGAGGACGACCCCTTGGCCGTGGCCCGGGAGTTGATGGAGCGCGACCGCGCGACCGCGCTCGATCTGCTGACGGACGCGCTGTCCGCGCACGTGCTCATGCGCGTCGGCGTCGACCACTACCTCTGGTACCAGCGAAGCCACCACATCCTGTCCGACGGCTTCGGCTCGGTGCTGCACACCCGCAGGATCGTCGCGGTCTACGAGGCGCTCGCCGCGGGGGCAGAGCCGACGGGCGAGCCGCTGGGCCGGCTCCAGGCGCTGCTGGAGGACGAGGCGGCCTACCGGGCGTCGGAGGAGTACACCGCGGACAAGGCCTATTGGACCCAGGCCTTCGCCGACCGGTCCGAGACCGTCAGCCTGGCGCCGGGGGTGCCGACGGGCGCAGCGGGGATAGCGATCGCCGCGACCACGGAGCTCGCGGAGACCGAGGCGCAGGCGCTGCGCACCGCGGGGCGGGACGCCCGCACCCCGTGGACGGTCGCGATGCTGGCGGCGGTCGCCGCCTACCTGCACGGCATGACAGGGGCCGGCGACCTGACCATCGGTGTCCCGGTCACCGCACGGCTCGGCGCGCAGTCCCACAACGTGCCCGGCATGCTGTCCAACACGCTCCCGCTGCGGCTCACCGTCGATCCGGCGGCGGGCCGCACACAGCTGGTCCGGCATGTCGCGCAGCGGCTCGGCGAACTCCTCACGCACCAGCGCCACCCGTACGACGAGCTCCGGCGCGACCTGCGACTCCTCGGCGCGAACGAGCAGCTGTTCGGCGTGCTCGTCAACATCATGCCGTCCGGCGCAGAGGCCGGGTTCGCCGGACACGACGCGGTCCAGACGGCGCTGTCGGGCGGACCGGTGTCCGATCTCAACATCACCTGCCATCCCCTCCCGCACGGTCGGGGACTGCGGGTCGAGTTCGAGGCCAACCCCGACCGCTACACCGCCGACGACCTGGCCGCGCACCAGAGCCGGTTCACTGATTTCCTCACCAGGTTCCTGGCCGCCCCCTCCGACCTGCCGATCGCCCGGCTGGATGTCCTGACGGCCGCGGAACGCACCGAGGTGCTCGCCGCAGGCCAGGCCCCCGGACCGACGCGGCCAATCGCTGCGCAAACCTTCCCGGAGCTCTTCGAGGAGCAGGTCCGCCGGACACCGCACGCCTGCGCGGTGCGCTCCGCCGACGACTCGGCCGACGGCTCGGTCGACGGCTCGGTCGACTACGCGGAGCTCAACGCCCGCGCCAACCGCCTGGCCAGGGCCCTGGTCGAGCGGGGCGCCGAACCCGAGCGCCTGGTGGCCGTCGCCCTGCCGCGCGGTACCGCCGCGCTGACGGCCGTGCTCGCGGTGATGAAGTCGGGTGCGGCCTATCTCCCGGTCGACCTCGACTACCCGCGGGCGCGGGTCACCGCCATGCTCGACGACGCCGCGCCGCTGATCCTGCTGACGACGCGCGCGGCCGACGACGGGACGCTGGCCGCGGGAGTGCCGCGGCTGTACCTGGACGACGCGGACGGCTCCGCCGGCTTCCCCGCGGCGGGGCTGCCCGGCACCGACCTCGACGACCGCGACCGGCGGGCGCCACTGCTGCCCGGGCACCCGGCGTATGTCATCTACACCTCCGGCTCGACCGGCCGCCCCAAGGGCGTCGTCGTCCCGCACTCGGGCCTGGCCGCTCTGGTACGTCAGCAGACCGCCGCTCTTCGAGTGACGCCGGACACCAGCGTGCTGCAGTTCGCGTCGCCGAGCTTCGACGCGTCGGTATGGGAGTTGTGCACCGCCCTGCTCACCGGCGCCACCGCGGTCGTCGCACCGGCCGAACGGCTCACCCCCGGCCCGCAGCTGGCGGACCTCGTAGACGAGCTCGGCGTCAACTGTCTGCTGCTCGCGCCCTCCGCGCTCGGGGCCATGCCGCCGGGAGGACTGCCCGAGGGCGTCACCCTGGTCGTCGGCGCCGAGGCCTGCTCGCCGGATCTGGTCGCGCGCTGGTCTCCGGGCAGGCGCATGATCAACGCCTACGGCCCCACTGAGTCGACGGTCATCGCCACCATGAGCGAGCCGCTGTCCGGCCGGGTCGTCCCGGCCATGGGGCGCCCGGTCCTCGGCACTCGCGTCCGACTGCTCGACGACGCGCTGCGGCCGGTGCCGCCAGGTGTCGAGGGCGAGGTGTACCTGAGCGGCGACGGGCTCGCCCGCGGCTACCTCGGCCGTCCCGGGCTCACCGCGGAACGGTTCGTCGCCGACCCCTACGGCGCGCCCGGCGCGCGGATGTACCGGGCGGGCGACGTCGCCCGGTGGACCGAGGACGGCGAGCTGATCTACCTGGGTCGCGCCGACCGCCAGGTCAAGGTGCGGGGCTTCAGGATCGAGCCGGGCGAGATCGAGAGCGTCCTCGCGCAGGCCCCCGGCGTCGGCCGGGTCGCCGTGATCGTCCGCGAGGACCGGCCGGGCGTAAGGCAGTTGGTCGCGTACGTCGTCCCTGCCGCGGGGGTTGGGCCCGACGCCGCAGCTGACCGGCCCGACGCCGACGGCGCCGCAGCCGACGGGTCCGATGCCGGCCTGCCGGACGCCGGCGCGCTGCGTGCCCTGGTCGCGCGGCGGCTGCCGGAGTACATGGTCCCGGCCGCCGTGGTGGTCCTGCCCGAGCTGCCGCTGATGCCGAGCGGCAAGCTCGACCAGAGTGCGCTGCCCGCCCCGGTGTACACCGGGTCGGCCGAGAGCCGCGCCCCCCGCGACGAGCGGGAGACGAAGCTCTGTGAGCTGTTCGGGGAGCTCCTCGGTGCGACCGGCGTGGGCATCGACGACAACTTCTTCGACCTGGGCGGCGATTCGATCGTCGCGATCCAGTTCGCCTCCCGGGCCGCCCGGGCCGGCGTCCCGCTGACCCCCCAGGCGGTGTTCGCCCACAAGACGGTGGCCGCGCTGTGCGCGTACGCCGACGAGCTGCCCGCCGAACCGGACGCCGAAGAACCGGACGACATCGCAGTGGAGCTGGTGTCCCTCCCGGCGGCGGAATGGGCGAGGCTCGAGCAGGCCTGGGAGCACCGGGGACCGGACGGCTCGGACGGCCTGGAGGATGTGCTGCCCCTCGCCCCCCTCCAGCAGGGGATGCTCTTCCACGCCCAGTTCGCCGACGGGGCCGGGGCCGACGCCTACAACGTGCAGAAGGTCTTCGGTCTCTCCGGCCCCCTCTTGGCCGACGTGATGCGCGAGGCATGCCAGGCTCTGGTCCGCAGGCACTCCGCGCTCCGGGCCGCCTTCGTCCAGAGCGACGCGGGCGAACCCCTCCAGCTCGTCGCCAGGCACGCCGAGGTCCCCGTACACGAACGCGACCTGCGGGGCCTTGCGCCCGATGAGCAGAGCGCGCGCCTCGCGGAACTGCTCGCGCAGGACAAGCGGACCCGCTTCGACATGGCAGCGCCGCCGCTGCTGCGCTTCACCCTGGTACGCCTCGAGGACGAGCGGCACCTCATCGTCCTGTCGAGCCATCACATCCTGTTCGACGGCTGGTCGGTGCCGCTGCTGCTGCGCGATCTGCTCGCGCTGTACCACCGCGGCGACGACGTCGCGCTGCCCGCCCCCGTTCCGTTCCGCTCCTATCTCGCCTGGGCCGCGGGCCGTGACCGGGCCGAGGCCGAGCAGGCCTGGGGCAAGGCGCTCAAGGGCCTGGACGGCCCGACCCTGGTGGCGCCCGCGCGCCCCGGCACCGACGGTGCGCTGCCCCGGCTGCTGGTCACGGAGCTGTCCGCGGAGCTGACCGCCTCGCTGGAGCGGACCGCCCGCGCCCGCGGCCTCACCCTCAACACCGTCGTCCAGGGCGCCTGGGCGCTGATGCTCGGCACGCTCACCGGCCGGCGCGACGTCGTCTTCGGCAGTACGGTCTCCGGCCGCCCGCCCCGGCTCGCGGGAGTGGACGAAATCGTCGGACTGCTCATGAACACCGTTCCGGTCCGGGTCCGCGTCACGCCCCACGAGCCGCTGGCCGAGCTGCTGGCCCGGGTGCAGGACGAGCAGGTGGCGCTCGCCGACCACCACCACCTCAGCCTGTCGGAACTGCACCGTCTGACCGGGCACACCGAAATCTTCGACACCGCCGTCGTCTTCGGGAACGCACCGATCGACCGCGCGGAGATCGGCCGCCAGGCGAACGGCCTGCACATCACCGTCGAGGAGTCCGACCCCACCGGCGCCACGCACTACCCACTCAGCCTCACCGCGGTGCCGGGTGAGCGGCTGCGCCTCGAACTGACCTACCGCGGCGACCTGCTCGGCGAGGACGAGGCCGAGGGCTGCACCGTCCGCCTCCGGCTCGCCCTCGAAACCTTCGCCGCCCGACCGGACCTTCCGGTCGGCCGGATGCCGCTGCTCACCGAAGCCGAGCGGCAGACCCTGGTGCGCGACGTCAACGACACCGCGCGCCGCTACCCGCCCACCACCCTGCCCGCCCTCTTCGCGGAGCAGGTACGGCGCAGCCCGGACGCCGTCGCGGTGGTCTGCGAAGGCGAGCAGATCAGCTACGCGGAACTGGACGCCCGCGCCGCCCGCCTGGCCGCCGTGCTCACCGCCAAGGGCGCGGGCCCCGGGAAGGTAGTCGCCGTCTCGCTGCGCCGCTCCGTCGAGCTCGTCGTCGCCCTGCACGCGATCCACAAGGCCGGCGCCGCCTATCTGCCCCTCGACCCGGCCTACCCGGCGGAGCGGGTGCGGCACATGCTCGACGAGGCCCGGCCGGTGTTCGTCATCGACGACGGGTTCCTGGCGTCGCCGGCCCCGGCGGCCGAGGCCGTCGAACCGACGCCGACGCGGCTGCTGCCCGAGCACCCCGCGTACGTGGTGTACACCTCGGGCTCGACGGGGCGGCCGAAGGGCATCGTCGTCACCCATGCCGGTATCGCCAACTACCTGGCCGGTATGCAGGAGCGGCATCCGCTCGCCCCCGGCGACCGGGTGCTGCAGCGCACTTCCCTCAGCTTCGACCCGTCGGTGTGGGAGATCTTCTGGCCACTGCTGCACGGCGCCGCCGTGATCGTCGCGCGGCCCGACGGCGAGGACGCCCCCGGCTATCTGCCCGCGCTGATCCGCGACGAGCGGGTCACGGTCGCCCAGTTCGTGCCGTCGACCCTGGAGGTGTTCCTGCGGGAGCCGGGCAGCGACCTGTGCGACAGCCTCAAGCGGGTGTTCGTCGGCGGCGAGCAGCTGACCGGGGCCCTGGCCGACCGCTTCCACGACATCGTCGGCGCGGAACTGCACAACCAGTACGGGCCCACCGAGGTGTCCGTCTACACCACCACCGGCCGTGCACACCCGGGCGAGAACGCCGGCGCCGTGCCGGTCGGGACCCCCCTGGCCAACCTGCGGGTGTACGTGCTCGACGGTTTCCTGCGGCCGGTCCCGGCCGGGGTGGTGGGGGAGCTGTACATCGCGGGTGACGGGGTCACCCGCGGTTACCTGGGCCGCCCGGGCCTGACCGGGGAACGGTTCGTGGCCGACGTGTCCGGTGCTCCGGGCGCCCGCATGTACCGCACCGGTGACCTGGGTCGCCGCCGCCCGGACGGTGTCGTGGAGTACAGCGGACGGTCGGACTTCCAGGTGAAGGTACGGGGATTCCGTATCGAGCTCGGGGAGATCGAGGCGGTGCTGGCGGCGGACGCCTCGGTGGACCAGGCAGTGGTGACGGTGCCCGCCGATGACGCGGGCGCGCAGCGGATCGTGGGCTACGTACGCCCGTCAGCCGGAGGCCGCGTGGATCCGGAAGCCCTGCGGGACCGGGTGGCCAGGGAACTGCCGGAGTACATGGTGCCCGCGCAGGTGATCGTGGTGGACGCCTTCGCGCTGACCCCCAACGGGAAAGTCGACCGACGGGCGCTGCCGGCCCCCTTCTTCCGTGCCACGGAGGCCTACCGGGCCCCCGGTTCGGAGCGCGAGCGGGTACTGCACGAGGTGTTCGCCGAGGTCCTGGGGCGGGAGCAGATCGGCGTCGACGACAGCTTCTTCGACCTGGGCGGCGACTCGATCGTCTCCATGCGGCTGGCGGCCCGGGCCCATCGGGCCGGCCTCGTGCTCAGCGCCAAGGACATCTTCGTCCACAAGACCATCGCCCGACTCGCCCTGGTGGCCCAGGACATCGACCCGGAAGCGAACACCCCTCGCACCGGGAGCCTGGTGCGGATCGACGCGGAAGAACTCGACGAGCTCGAAGCCCAGTGGGAGATATCGCTGTGAAACAGACATCCCTGGAAGCGGTCCTGCCGCTCTCGCCGCTGCAGCAGGGCATCCTCTTCCACGCCCTCTTCGACGGCGGCGGCGTCGATGGCGACGACGTCGACTTCTACAACGTACAGACGCCCCTCGAGCTCGTCGGGGACCTCGAGACCGAGGTGCTGCGCGGCTCCTGCGACGCCCTGCTGGCCCGCCAGGCGAGTCTGCGAGCCGGGTTCCTGCGGCGCCGCTCGGGCGAGGCCGTCCAGGCCGTCGCCCGGGCGGTCGAAGCGCCGTGGGAGGAGATCGACCTGTCCGGCTTCGGCCCGGACGAGCGCCGGGTGCGCCTTGCCCGGCTGCTGACCGAGGACCGCTCCCGGCGCTTCGACATGGCGAAGCCGCCGCTGCTGCGGTTCACGCTGGTGCGGCTCGCACCCGACCGGCACGTCCTGGTGCTCACCAACCACCACATCCTGCTGGACGGCTGGTCGCTGCCGCTGGTCCTCAGCGACCTGTTCCGGATCTACCGGGACGGCGGCACGACAGAGCACCTGGAACCGGCCGCGCCGTTCACGGAATATCTCGGCTGGCTCTCGGACCAGGACCGCGGCGAGGCCGAACGGGCCTGGCGGGCCGCGCTGTCGGGGGTCGACGGCGCGACGCTGGTGGCGAACGGAGCGGGCACCGGCGCGTCCGACCGCGGCCAGCAGCGCGTCGTCATGGAGCTGCCCGAGACCGCCACGGCGCGGATCACCGCCGCCGCCCGTGCCCGCGAGCTCACCACCAACACCATCGTCCAGGGCGCGTGGGCGCTGCTGCTGACGGTGCTGACCGGACGGCACGACGTCGTCTTCGGCAACACCGTCGCGGGCCGCCCGCCGGAGCTCCCGGGCAGCGACCGCATGGTCGGCCTGATGATCAACACCGTGCCCGCCCGGGTCCGGGTCGACCCGGCCGAGCCGGTGGCGGACCTGCTGGCACGCATCCAGCACGAGCAGACGGCCCTGATCGGCCACCAGTACCTCGGTCTCGCGGACGTCCACCGTGCCGTGGGCGTCAGCGAACTCTTCGACACCACACTCGCCTTCGAGAACTTTCCCGTCGAGCAGGCCGTCCAGCAGTCCTCGGTCGCCGGACTGGACATCAGCCTGCTGAGGGACGCCGTAGAGGACACGCCCGAGGGCACCCATTACCCGCTGAGCCTCGCCGTCTACCCCGGCGAACGGCTCCGCCTCGAACTCAACTACCGCGAGGACGTCTATACCGGCGAGGCGGCATCCGAAGTCCTTCAGCGGCTGGGCGTCCTGCTGGAAGACATCGCCGCCCGGCCCGAACTGCCGTCGGGACAGCTGCCGTTGCGATCCCCGGCTCAGCAACGCGACATCCTGCGGGCGTCGAGCGGCCCCAGTGCCCAGCACCCGTCCCGGACCCTGCCCGAGTTGTTCGAGGCGCAGGTCCGCGCGACACCGGACGCGGTCGCCGTCGTCGACGGCGCGAGAAGTCTGACCTTCGAGCGGCTCAACGCCGACGCCAACCGGCTCGCCCGGCTGCTCGCCGCCCACGGCGCGGGCCCCGGCCGTCTCGTCGGCGTCGCCCTGCCCCGTACCACCGACGCGGTGACGGCGATCCTGGCGGTCCTCAAGTCGGGCGCCGGATACCTGCCGATCGACACCGGGCATCCCGCGGAGCGGATCGCTGCGATCTGCGCGGAGGCGGGACCGGCCCTCGTCCTGGCCGCCGCCGCGACCGCGCACGCCATGCCCGAGGGGGTGCCGGCGCTGCTGCTCGACGAGGCCGTACTGCCCGAGGAGGCGACGGACCTTGACGACGACGACCGTCTGGGCGCGCTGCTTCCGGGCCACTTGGCCTACGTGATCTACACCTCGGGCTCCACCGGCCGTCCCAAGGGCGTCGCCGTCGAGCATCGCAACCTCGCCAACATGTTCCACAGCCACCGGGAGAACTTCTTCGATCCGGAGCGGGCGAAGGCGGGCGGCAGGCCGCTGCGCGCCGCACTCACCAACTCGCTCGGCTTCGACGCCTCCTGGAGCCAGCTGCTGTGGATGGTGGCCGGGCACGAACTGCACATGGTCGACGACACCGTCCGCAAGGACTCTCTGGCACTCGTGGAGTACGCGCTGGGCGCGGCGGTCGACGTCCTCGACACCACGCCGTCCGTCGCCCGGCAGATGCTGGCGGCAGGCATGTTCGACGCGGCGGGGGAGCGGCACCGGGTGGGCACCCTCGCACTCGGCGGCGAGGAGGTCGGCGACGACCTGTGGACCGAACTGCGGGGCATACCCGGCCTGTCGGTGTACAACCTCTACGGCCCCGCCGAGTGCACGATCGACGCGATGCTCTGCCACGGCGACGGTTCCGCCGGGCCCGCGATCGGCACTCCCGCCGACAACACCCGGGTGTATGTGCTCGACGGTTTCCTGCGGCCGGTGCCGGCCGGGGTGGTGGGGGAGCTGTACATCGCGGGTGACGGGGTCGCTCGCGGATACCTGGGGCGCCCCGGGCTCACGGCGGAACGGTTCGTGGCCGATGTGTTCGGTCCGGCGGGCGCCCGGATGTACCGCACGGGTGATCTGGGTCGCCGCCGCCCGGACGGTGTCGTGGAGTACTGCGGGCGCTCGGACTTCCAGGTGAAGGTACGGGGATTCCGTATCGAACTGGGCGAGATCGAGGCCGCCCTGGCGGCGGACCCCTCGGTGGGCCAGGCGGTGGTGGCGGTCTCCGCCGACGGTGCGGGCGTGCAGCGCATCGTGGGCTATGTACGTCCCTCCGCCGGCGCTCAGGTGGATCCGGAGGCCCTGCGGGAGAGCGTGGCCCGGGTGCTGCCGGAGTACATGGTGCCGGCGCTGGTGATGGCGGTGGACGCCTTCGCGCTCACCCCGAACGGCAAGGTGGACCGGCGGGCGCTGCCGGCTCCCTCGTTCCGCGCCGCGGGGGTCTACCGGGCCCCCGGCTCGGAGCGGGAGCGGATGCTGCACGAGGTGTTCGCCGAGGTCCTGGGGCGGGAGCAGGTCGGCGTCGACGACAGCTTCTTCGACCTGGGCGGCGACTCGATCGTCTCCATGCAGTTGGCCGCCCGGGCCCATCGGGCCGGGCTGGCACTGACCGCCAAGGACATCTTCGTCCACAAGACCATCGCCCGACTGGCCGTGGTGGCCCAGGACATCGACCCGCTGGACAACGGCCCGCAGGGTCCGGGCGGAGCTGTCTCGCCCGTCGCGGGGCCGCTGATCTCCCTCAGCGACGCCGAGCGGGCGGAACTCGCCGCCGCAGACGGACACCGGGTCGCGGACGTGCTGCCGCTGACACCGCTGCAACAGGGCATGCACTTCCACGCGATGCTCTCCGCCGACGGCGTCGACGTCTACACCACCCAGCGGCCCCTGCGGCTGTCGGGAACGCTCTCACCCGCCGTGCTGCGCAAGGCCTTCGACGGACTCCTCGCACGCCACACCGCGCTCCGCGCCTCCTTCGCGCTGCTGAGCTCGGGCCGTTCGGTCCAGGTCGTGCAGGACGTGCGCGTGCCGTGGCAGGAGATCGACCTCTCCGAACTGGACGAGGACGAACGCCGGGTACGCCTCGCGGAGTTGATGGACGAGGACCGTGTCCGGCGCTTCGACCTCGCGAAGCCGCCGCTGCTGCGGGTCGCCCTGGTCCGCCTCGCACCCGACGACCATCTGCTGCTTGTGACGCACCATCACATGCTGCTGGACGGCTGGTCGCTGCCGTTGGTCTTCCGCGACCTGTTCACCCTCTACGCCCGAGGCGGCGCGGACGGCGGCCGTCCGCCGGCGCCGTTCGCCGACTTCCTCGGCTGGCTCGGCAGCCAGGACGAGGAGCGGGCGGCGAAGGCGTGGGGCGAGGCGCTGACCGGCCTCGATGAACCGACGCTGGTCGCGCCGGAAGCCGACGCAGCCGCCGCGACCGTGCCGGACCTGGTCACGAAGATCCTCGACGCCGAAGAGACCGCGGCGCTCTCCGCCGCGGCACGCGGCGCGGGCCTGACGCTCAACACCCTGGTCCAGGGCGCCTGGGCGGTGGCGCTGGGCCAGCTGCTGGGCCGCGACGACATCGTCTTCGGCGCGACGACCGCCGGGCGTCCGCCGGAGCTGCCGGGCGCAGAGGAGATCGTCGGCCTGCTCATGAACACCGTCGCGGTCCGGGTACGGCTCGACCCGGCGCAGCCGCTTCGCCGCGTCCTGACCGACCTGCAGTCCGAGCAGGCCGGGCTGCGCCCGTACCACCACGTGGGTCTCACCGAGGTACAGCGGACCGTGGGGCTGGGTGAACTCTTCGACACCGTCGTGGGGTTCGAGAACACCCCCGTCGACGGGGACGCCGTCCAGGAGCAGGTCCCGGGACTGCGGATCTCCGTCGACGACGAGCCCGCGCCCGGCGCCTCCCACTACCCGTTCAGCCTGGTCGTGGTGCCCGGTGAGCGGCTGAGTCTCGAACTCAGCTACCGCGCCGACCTCTTCACCGCCGAGGCGTCCGGCGCGCTGCTTGCCCGGGTGCGCAAGGTCCTCGACTGCTTCGTCCACGACCCGGCGGCGCCCCTCGGCCGGATCGACCTGCTCACGCCCGGGGAGCGCGCGCAGCTGCTCGAAGCCGCCGACGGCAGGGCCCGTGAGCTGCCGCGGACGACCTTCCCCGTGCTCTTCGAGGAGCAGGTACGGGCACGGCCCGACGCCGTCGCGGTGTACGAGGGCCCGCTGGCGGTCCGTTACGGCGACCTCAACGCGCAGGCCAACCGGCTCGCCCGGGCGCTGGTGGCCCTGGGCATCGGCCCGGAGAGCTTCGTCGCGGTCGCGATGCCGAAGTCGGCCCGGTCCGTACTCGCTGTCCTGGCCGTCCTCAAGACCGGCGCCGCCTATCTGCCGCTGGACATCGGGTACCCGATGGACCGGCTCCGCTATGTCATCGGCGACGCGCGGCCCGACCTCGTCCTCACCACCGGTGGGGCGGCGGAACTGATGGTCGAGGCCGGTGCCGGGGAGACGCTGTGCCTGGACGGGCCCGGGCCGGCCGTCAGTGACGGGGCCCAACTCCTCGGCGAGGTCGCGGGGTTGACCGCGGGCCTGTCCGACGCGGACCTGACCGACGACGACCGGGTGGCGCCGCTGCGGCCCGAGTCCGCCGCGTACCTGATCTACACCTCCGGGTCGACCGGCCGTCCCAAGGGCGTGCTGGTGCCCCACCTCGGCATCGCGGCCCTGATCGCTCAGCAGCGCGACGGGCTCGCCCTCCGCGCGGACGAGCGGGTGCTGCTGTTCGCCTCGCCGAGTTTCGACGCCTCGGTGTGGGAACTGGCCACCGCCCTGCTGACCGGGGCGAGCGCGGTCACCGCGACCGCTGACGAACTGCTGCCGGGGCCTGCCCTGGCGGCGACGGTGGCGCGGCACGGCGTGACCGCGCTGCTGCTTCCGCCTTCCTCGCTCGCCGTGATGCCCGAAGGCGGTCTGCCGGCCGACGTCACCCTCGTCGTGGGCGCGGAGGCGTGCCCGCCCGATCTGGTCGAACGCTGGTCGGTCGGGCGTCGCATGGTCAACGCCTACGGCCCGACCGAGGCGACCGTCATGGCGACGATGAGCCGTCCGCTGTCGGGCCGGGTCAGTCCGCCGATGGGCGATCCGGTCGTGGGCGCCCGCGTGTATCTGCTGGACGGCGCGCTGCGGCCGGTACCGGCAGGGGTGCCCGGCGAGCTGTACCTGGCCGGCGACGGCCTCGCCCGCGGCTACCTCCGCCGGGCGGGGCTCACCGCGGAACGCTTCGTGGCCGACCCGTTCGGCCCGGCGGGCGCGCGGATGTACCGCTCGGGCGACGTGGCGCGCCGCACGCCGCACGGGACCCTCGAGTACCTGGGCCGGGCCGACCAGCAGGTCAAGGTGCGCGGCTTCCGGATCGAGCCGGGCGAGATCGAGGCGGTGCTGGCTGATGACCCCTCGGTCGCGCAGACGGCCGTGGTCGTCCGGGAGGACCGGCCAGGCCGGCGGCGGCTGGTGGGGTACGTGGCCCCGGCGGCGGGCGCCCGGCCTGACCCGGCGGCGCTGCGCGACCGGGCCGCCGCCGCCCTGCCCGAGTACATGGTGCCCGCGGCCGTCGTCGTACTCGACCGGCTGCCCGTGACGCCGAGCGGCAAGCTCGACCGGGCCGCCCTGCCCGCACCGGACTTCTCCGGTACCGGCGGCAGCCGGGCACCGCGTAACGCGCGTGAGGAGCAGTTGTGCGCGCTGTTCGCGAAGGCCCTCGAAGCGGACCGGGTCGGCATCGACGACAGCTTCTTCGACCTGGGCGGCGACTCGATCGTCTCGATCAAGTTCGTCACTCTGGCGCGCGCGGACGGTCTGGACATCGCCCCGCGCGACGTGTTCACCCACAAGACCGTGGCGGCGCTCGCCGCCGCGGTGAAGGAACTCGACCCGGACCCGGACGCCGACGCGGCCGGTCCCGAGGAGCCGTTGATCACCTTGGACCAGGACGAGCTCGACGAGTTCGCCGCGGACTGGCAGGAGCCGGCCTAGCTCCTGGACCACCGCACCGACAGCGCACGACCACCGACACCGCACGACCACCGACAGCGCACGACCACCGACACCGCACGACCATCGCACGACCACTGGACCAGTACGGCCGGGACCCTGCTCGGCCGGTCCAGTGCGGCACCACCACGCGGCCGGCAGCACAGCGCGGACCGCACAGGACCGGACGACGGACGACCCGAGCGGTCACGAACTGGTGAGGACTACCGACATGACAACGTATTTCCCGACTGTTGACGCGCCCCGCCCCGACGCGACCGACCAGATCTCATCCGACCAGATCTCGTCCGACCGGAATTCCGGCAGTCTCGACGCCCCCCTCGAATACCACCTCGACGCCGGGGAGATCGCCGAGCTGCGGGCCGCCGCGTCGCAGCTCGGGGACGCCCACGGGGCGCCCGACCTGCCGGGCTTCTACGACCGGGCCCAGGCGGCCGAGGAGCTGCTGCCCGCGGGGCTGCGCAACTTACTCCTCTCCTACCGCCGTACCGAGCGGGCCGCCGCGTGCCTGGTGCACGGCTTCCCGGTGGACGACGCGCTGCTCGGCCCCACGCCGGAGCACTGGCGCGAGGCCATCCAGAGCAAGGCGGCCAGGGACCAGGAGCTGTGGCTGGCGCTGTGCGGGATGGTGCTGGGCGACCCGTTCGGCTGGGTGACCCTCCAGGAGGGCCGCATCATCCAGAACATCCTGCCGATCCGCGGCGACGAGGAGCGGCAGAGCGGCTACGGGAGTGAGAGCCTGCTGGAGTTCCACACCGAGGACGGCTTCCACCCCAACCGCTGCGACTACCTGCTGCTGCTCGGGCTGCGCAACCCCGACCGGGTGCCGACCATCGTCGCGTCCGTCCGCGACATCCGGCTGAGCGACGACGACCGCGCGGTGCTCGCAGAGGACCGCTTCAACATCATGCCGGACACCGAGCACATACGGCAGCTGGAGACGCAGGCCCCCGGCCACCCCGCGCTGGTGAAGCTGTACGAGATGCAGCGCAGGCCCGCGCCGACCGCCGTCCTGTTCGGCGACCGGCTCAACCCGTATCTGCGCATCGACCGGCCCTTCATGGACGTCCTCCCCGGCGACGCCGAGGCCGAGGGGGCACTCGACCGGCTCATGGCCGAGCTGCAGCGCGTACAGCAGGACATCGCGGTGGGCCCCGGCTCGCTGCTGCTCGTGGACAACTACCGGGCGGTGCACGGCCGTCGGCCGTTCACCGCCCGGTACGACGGGACCGACCGCTGGCTCAAGAAGCTCACCGTGAGCCGCAATCTGCGCCGAAACTTCAGCGGTTACGCCCTCGACAGTCACCGCGTCATCGTCTGAGCCCGTTCCTGTTCGTCTGCGTTCATCAGCATTCGACTCCGTTCGTCCCCGCAGCGCCCCCCCCAGCGCCCCGAGGAAAGGCAGCAGTAACCCATGCGCACAGTCATCGTGTCCGGCGCGTCCAGCGGCATCGGGCTCGCCACCGCCGAGCGGTTCGCCCGCTGTGGCGACTACGTGGTCAACCTCGACGTGCAGCCACCCGCGCCGGACACGGTGGACGGCCCCCGCGAGGGCGGCGGCCGGATCCGCTGGGCCAAGCTGGACGTCGCCGACTGGTCGGCCGTCCGCGACGCCGTCGACCAGGTGCACGCCGAGCGCGGCCGCATCGACGTCGTCATCGCCAACGCCGGCATCAGCGTCCGGCACGGCATCCTCGACCTCACAGAGGCCGACGCCCGGCGCACCCTGGACGTCAACCTGATGGGCGTCCTCGCCCTGTGGCGGCACGCCACTCCACACATGCTGCGCCAGGGCGAGGGCGTGCTGCTCGCGACGGCGTCAGTCAACGGCTCCCGCGGCTACCCGCTCTACGCGGACTACAACGCCAGCAAGGCGGGCGTGGCCTCGCTCTGCCAGACCTTCGCCGTCGAGCTGAGTCCGCTGATCAGGACCGCGTGCGTCGCGCCCGGCGCCGTACTGACACCCATGCAGCGCGCCGAGTACACCGACGCCATGCTCGACGAGGTCAACGAACGCATCCCGGCCCGGCGGCACGCCCTGCCCGAGGAGATCGCGGACGTCTTCCACTTCCTGGCCTCCCCGCAGGCGTCGTTCGTCTCGGGCCAGCAGTTCGTGGTGGACGGCGCGGAGACGGCCGGCGCCACCACCGCGTTCTTCCCCGGCCCCACCGAGCCGGTGCGCTGAGCGCGACGCACTCCCGCCAACCCCACTGCCACACCTGACGAGTTCGAGGAAGCCGACCATGGACACCCGCCCTGTGCTTGCCCCGGGCCCGCTCGACGACGTGGACCTCGCCGATCCGCTGCTGCACGCCAACCACGACCTCGGGCCGCTGTGGCGCCGCCTGCGCACCGAAGCACCGGTGCACTGGCAGCCCGAGACCGCACGCGGCCCCGGGTTCTGGGTGGTGACCGGCTACGCCGACGTCGTCTCGGTGCTCAGCGACAACGAGACCTTCACCTCGGAGCAGGGAAATGTGCTCGACACCCTGCTGGCGGGCGGCGACTCGGCGGCCGGCCGGATGCTGGCCGTCACCGACGGCCGGCCGCACAAGGCGCTGCGCAGTGCCCTGCTGAAGCCGTTCTCGCCGCGGTCCCTCGACGTCGTGATCGAGAGTGTGCGGCGCGGCACCCGGCGGCTGGTGGAGGAGGCGGTGGAGCGGGGCACGGTGGACTTCGCCGCCGACGTCGCCGAGCACATCCCGCTCGCCGCGATCTGCGACCTGCTCGGCGTGCCGGTCTCCGACCGGCAGCACATCATCGACCTCACCTCGTCCGCGCTGTCCTCGGCGGACGGCGTCCCCACCGAGGAGGCAACCTGGTCGTCACGGAACGGCCTGCTGCTCTACTTCTCGGAGCTGGCCGCCTCGCGCCGCGAGAAGCCGTACGACGACGTGGTCAGCCTCCTGGTGTCCAAGGAGATCGACGGCCGGCCGCTGACGCACGAGGAGATCGTCTTCAACTGCTACAGCATCATCATGGGCGGTCACGAGACGACTCGCTTCGCCATGATCGGCGGATTGCGGGCGCTGATGGAGCGGCCCGACCAGTGGGAGGCCCTCAAGTCCGGCCGGGTGAGCACGGCTTCGGCGGTCGAGGAGGTGCTGCGCTGGACGACCCCCGCCCTGCACAGCGGGCGGACCGCGACCCAGGACGTCTTCCTCGGTGACCAGTTCGTCGAGGCGGGCGACATCGTCACCACCTGGCTGGCCTCCGCCAATCGCGACGAGCGGGTCTTCGACCGGCCGGACGAATTCGACCTGTCCCGCAGCCCCAACAAGCACGTGTCGTTCGCGCACGGTCCGCACTTCTGCCTCGGCGCGTTCCTGGCCCGCGCCGAGCTGACCGCTCTCGTGGAGAGCCTGAGCGATCTGGTCGCCGTGGCCGAGCAGGCGGGCCCACAGCAGTATGTGTACTCCAACTTCCTGAGCGGTCTGTCAGCCCTGCCGGTCGCCCTCACCGCGGAACGGTCAGCCGGCCGCGCCGATCTCCGCCAGCGAGCCGAGCACGGCTGACAGCGTCTCTTCCGGATGCGTCTGCGGGAAGCCGTGGCCACCGGGCAGCACCCGCAGCCGGTGCGCGGCCGATGTGTACTGCGCCCACGGCGCGACCTGCGCCTCGGTGGCCACCTCGTCCTGCGCGCCTGCGAAGGCGAAGAGCGGACAGCGCACCTTGACCGGCCGCGGGATGCGGTAGGCCTCCGCGAGGGCCATGTCGCTGCGCACCGGACGCAGGAGGTCCCGCAGGAAGTCCGGGAAGTCCAGGAGCTCGGGCGGCAGTCCGCCGCTGCGCCCCAGCCAGGCGATCAGCTCCTCGTCGTCGCCGCCCGCGACTGCCGTCCGGCCGAGCGGCAGATGCGGCGCGCGTGACCCCGAGGCCAGCAGGGCGCTCGGTGGCCGCAGCCCGTACTGCTCGGTCCGGCGCGTCAACTCGTACGCGAGGACCGCACCGAAGCTGTGGCCGAACAGCGCGTACGGCATGGTCAACTCCGAGCGCAGGCCGGTGAGAAGAGCCTCGACCAGCGGTTCCAGCGCGTCCGGCACGGGCTCGCCGATCCGGGAGCCGCGGCCGGGCAGTTCCACCGGCGCCAGCTCGACTCCCTCGGGTACGTACGGCCGCCAGGCGCCGAAGGCTCCGGCGCCCCCTCCGGCGTGCGGCAGGCAGATCAGCCTGATCCGGGGGTGCCCGACGGTGAACCGGGCGCTGACCCAGTCGATTTCTGAAGTGAAGGCATCGGTTGCGCTCATGGCGGCCAGCCTCACCGCTGTCACCGGCCCCGGCCAGGCAGCGCGGCGGCAACTTGAGCGGAAGCACACCGGGTAGCAGCCGAGTTGCCGTGTGCTTGCCGGGCCGGTTGCCTGGGCCCGGTGCGCGGCTCGCCCTAGCGTCGGCGGCATGACTCACACTCCTGCCGCCATCGGCACTGAAGCCGTCTCTCCCGTGGTGAGCGGTTTGGTCCAGCTGATCGCACCTCGCAAGCTCGACCAGGTCGAGCCGGACCACCGCCTCGTCGGCGATCTCGGCTTCCACTCCCTCGTGCTCGCGGAACTCGGCTACAACCTGGAGGAGCTGTACGGCCTTCGGTCGCTGAACCCCGAGGAGGCCATGAAGCTGGAACGCGTCAGCGATGTGATCGAGCTGGTCAGCACCGAACTGGCCGAGGGCAGGGCGGAGCTGCCCGCCGACGACGACGTCGCCGCCGTCTTCGCCCGCTACGGCGTCGACGGTCCCGCGGCATGACCGGCAACGCATTCGACCGTCCGGCCTACGCACTGGCCGCGGACCTGGAGCGGGCGCTCGGCGACCCGGCCGCGGAGACCGGCCCGTTCAGCTACGCCGAGACCGTCGCGCACGAGGAGAACGGCGCCCTGCCGCCGGGCGCGGTGGACCTCATCAAGTCGTGGGGGTTCGCGCAGTACCTGGTGCCGGAGGAGTTCGGCGGCCGACTGCGGAACCTGGAGCAGCTCTTCCTGCTGACCCGTTCGCTGTCCCGCCGCAATCTGACCGTCGCGGTGATGTTCGGCTCGGCGATTCTCGGCGTCAACCCGGTGTGGCTGTGGGGCGACGAGGAGCAGCGCGCGAAGGTCGCGCGGGGCATCCTCGACGGGGATCTCGCGTGCTTCGCGGTGTCCGAGCCGGACCACGGCAGCGATCTGGGGACCAACGAGACGTCGGCCGTGCCGGACGGTGAAGGATTCGTCCTCACCGGCGAGAAGTGGCCGGTCGGCAACGCCACCCGGGGCCGCTTCGTCACCGTCTACGCGGCCGTGGAGGGCGCCGGCTCGTCGCTGCTGCTGCTCGACAAGGAGCAGCTGGACGAGGGGAGTTGGGACAACCACCCCTTCGTACGGACCGTGGGTCTGCGGGGCCACGACCTCAGCGGGATCACCTTCCGGGAGACCAGGGTGCCCGCCGGCGCGCTGCTCGGCCGCCGCGGCGCGGGCCTGGTCGAGATCCTTCAGGTGCTGCAGATCACGCGCACGGCGATCGGCGGGCTGTCCATCGGCACCATGGACTCGGTGCTGCGGATCGCTCTGCGCCATGCGCAGGAGCGGGTGCTGTACGGGCAGGAGATCTACCGGATCCCCGTCATCCGGAGGCACTTGGTGCAGGCATACCTCGACCTGCTGATCGCCGAGTGCACGGCGCTGCCGGTGGCGCGCTCGCTCTCGGTCGCGCCGTCCCGGCTCAGCCTGTGGTCCTCCGTGGTCAAGTACCTCGTGCCGACGCTCGGCGAGGAGGCCGTGCAGGAGGCCGCCCGGGTCCTGGGGGCCCGCAGCTATCTGCGCGAGGGCGTGGCCTCAGGAGCCTTCCAAAAGCTCCAGCGGGACCACGCGATCGCGAGCATCTTCGAGGGAACCACGCACGTCAACCTCCACAGCATCGCCTCGCAGCTGCCCGCCGTGGCCCGGGTGGCCGACCGTCCGGCACCCGGCGGCGACGATGTTCTGCGGCAGCTCTTCGACTGGTCGGAGGAGGCCCCGGTCTGGCACCCCTCGGGAAGGGCGCTGCGGCTGACCAACGCCACCGAGGACGAGATCACCCGGGGCTGGGCCCCGGCCGCGGCCGAGGCCTGCCGGATCGCGGAGCGTGAACTGCCGGCGCCGGAGGCCGCCGCGCTCACCAAGGTCCTCGGAGAGCTGTCCGCGCTCCGGAGGGCCTTCTACACGCGGATCGCCGCCGACTCGCTCGACGCGGCGACGACCGAGGGGCAGGACCTGGCCGCCGAGCACTGCGTCCACCACGCGGCCGCCTCCTGCCTCTACACCTGGCTGTACTCCTTCGCGCAGGAGCGCGCCTCGGCCGGCGGCACCGGCTGGCTGGTGCTCGTACTACAGAGGCTGCTGCAGCGACTGGGGCATGCCGCCGAGCTGGAGGAGAGCAGCCTTCCGTGGCTGGAGGAGCTGATGCTGTCGAGCCTTGACGGCCCGGAGTACTTCTCGCTCCGGGCCGTCAAGGCGGCAGCCGGCGCAGCGGGGAGCTGAGTCCGGTGCCGCGGCGTCCCGTCAGATGGCGGGACGCCAGGCACTGCCCGCGAGTGCGGGCCAGTAGCAGTCCTGCTCCGGTGACCGGTCGGGCCAGGCGGTTGCGGCGGCTCCGGCGGCTGCGGCGGCTGTGGGCCGCTCCACCTGCGCCACCCAGTGCCGTACCAGCGCGGGGACACGGTACTTGTACTGCTGTTCCCGCTTGATCTGGACCAGCGACGCATCCGCGAGCTCCGCCAGCAGATGAGCGACCTGCGCCGCCCCTGCGCGGCCGCCCCGCTGAACCGTCAGTGCGTCGTCCAGCGAGAAGGTGTCCGGCAGCGCGGCGAGTTCGTGCAGCAGTTCACGATGCGGCACAGGGAGCAGTTCGTAGCTCCACCGCACGCTGCCCGACAGGGTGCGGTGCCGGGACAGGTCGCCCACGTCGACCTGGTCGAGCAGATGGAAGAGAGTTGCGTCGTGGAGGAGAGAGGTGAGCGGCAACGATCTGAGTCGCTGTGCCGCGATCTCGATGGCCAGCGGCACGCCGTCGAGGAGCCGGCATAACTTGCTGACCAGCGCCAGGCGGTTGCCCAGGTCGAGAGTCGGCAGACTTGCCTGCACCCGGCGCAGGAAGAGTTCCACCGCGCTCGGCACGGTCACGTCCCGGCCCTCCTGGCAGTCGACCCGCAGCGGCTCGACCTCCCAGGTCTCGGCCGCACCGACGGCCAGGGCACGGCGCGAGGTGACCAGCAGATGGAGCCCCGGATGCTCGTCGAGCAACTGCCGTGCGGTACGGGCCGTTTGCTGCACGACATGCTCGGCACTGTCCAGGACCAGCAGCCGCCGCCCGGTCTGCCCGCCGCCGTGAGTAAGGGCGTCCTCTGCGGTCAGTTCCTGGACGAGGCGCCCCAACTCCCTGCCTGCCCGTACAGGTTCGAGGTGCTCGGGCGGGCAGTCGTGCAGCTCGGCGACGGCCACACCGTCACGGAACAGCGGGCGCAGCCGGGCTGCCGCCGCGAGGGCGAGACGGGTCTTGCCCACGCCGCCGGGTCCGGTCAGGACGATGAGCCGGCTGCGCTGGGCGGCGGCCAGGATGTGCCGCATATCGGCCTGTCGGCCCACCAGCGGATCGGACAGCGGTCGCGGGCCGCGCCACGGCGGAAGCGTCGACGGGTTCGACCGATGCGGGTCCGAGTGCTGCTCGGGCAGCATCGGCCAGACGTCGCTGTCCCAGGAAGCCGCCTCGGAGAGCGAGGCTGCTGTGGCGCCGAACGCGGTGAGGAGCAGGCCCACTGAGGTCCGGCGCGGGTTGGTGTTGGAGCCGGTCTCCAGATTGCGGATCGTGCGGACGCTGACGCCGGAGCGCTCGGACAGCTCCTCCTGCGTCCAGCCGGAGATTCTGCGCTGATTGAGCAGAAAGTCGCGCAGTTGATGGATATCGGTTCTGTCGAAAGGGAAGAGCTCATTCCGAATGTGCATGTTGATGTTTTCCCCCGGGATGAAAAGTGTGCTGCTCAAGCGCACCCCCGCGCCGTGTGCGAGAATCGGCGGACGCCGTGCCCCTTGGTCGGCGGCACGGCGCTGAGAAGTCGGCGGAGGTGCATCGGTGCGGTAGGGCGCCCGTGGCCCCATGACGCGCCAGTTGGTCGAGTTTGCCTACGTTCTCCGAATGGTCGAGTGGTCCTACGCTTTCTGAATGGACGCTACTCGAAAACGTATCCGGGTGCAGAGTTGTGGCATTGGCAGGAAGTGCCGGTTGGCCGCTTGATGCCAGCCACTCCCGGTCCCACCAGCCTCGACTCGTCGGCGGGAGCTGGTCGTTCGTGGAACGCGCCGGTGCGGATCGCCCAATTTCAGCTGAATACCGGGGGTCGAGGCCTGTGGTTCTGGTGGCGGGCAAGGCGAGCTTCTGGTGAGCGGCCGGCCGAAACCGCCACTATGGTCAGCAGAAACCCGGAACGCGCAACCCAATGGCCCGAGATGCCCGCCACTCGGGTACCCGAAAGGGGCATTCCGGAACCCGGGGGAACGACACGGAACGTGCCGTCGGAGCGCAGTCGAACGATGAAGTCCCGGAAGCCGAAGCGGGTTTCCGTCCAGGGTGAAAACGCCTTGTAGGAAGCTTCTTTGGCGCAGAAGAGCAAACGGTCGAGCGGCAGTCCGGCAGCCGCCGGGAAGTCCTGCCGGAGCCAGCCGGACTCGGTGTCTGTGACGATCCGGGCCGCGACGATGCCGGGAAGGGGCTCCTGGGGCTCCGCGTCGATGCCGAGAGCGGCGAAGTCCGCGGCGTACGCGACGGCGGCCGCGCGATAGCCCTGGCAGTGGGTCATGCTGCCGACGATCCCCGCCGGCCAGCTGGGTGCGCCCAGCGGACCTGGCACCAGCGGCGCCGGGGCCACCCCGAGACGAGCCAGCGCCCCGCGGGCGCAACCGCGCACCGTTGTGAACTCTTTGCGTCGTTCCTCGAACGCCCCGGCTACCACCGCCTGTTCGGCGGGGAAGAGCGGGACGCTCGATTCCGGGCTCACGTCGCCGAACGCATCCTGGGCGCGGACCCCGTCGGGCACGAGATCGTCGATCACGCCCGAACACCTCGCCGTGGGCGGCCCGTTCCGTGTGTCATCGTGTCTCCCGGTCGGCGGAACCGAACGCTCCCCGAGGGCTCGGACGGCATGGTAAGTCCTACCGCCGCCCGCTCCGGTCAAGTAGTGTGCGTCGGCGGTGCCCGTCTGTACAGATCTGACCAAATGTCAACGCGGCGCGCCGAAACTTACGGGGAGCACGGGGAGCACGGGGGCAGAACTCGATGCTGCAGCGATTGGGATTCGACAGCCATACTGACACTGTCTACAAGATGCTGATCACGGGCAACCACCAACGTGTCGACGACCTGGTGGAACAACTCGGGCTGCCGGAGGGGGACATCCGCGCGGCCCTGGAACGGCTGGAAAAACTTGATCTGCTGCGCCCGTTCGGCGACGGACTCGGGCAGCTGGTGGATCCGCACCTCGGGCTCAAGGCCCTGCTGCTCCAGCAGATCTCCGGGATCGAGAGCCGGCTGAAGGAGTTCGAGGAGGACCGGACCGCCGTCCTGGACCTGCTCGACCAGTACAGCGACCTCCATCCGGGGGCCGGGGGCCCCGGCGCCGAATACGTGGTCGGCCGCGAGGACGTGGTCGACCGGCTGCGTGAACTCGCGGGCACAGCCGAGGTCGAGTGGCTGGCCTTCGTCCCGGGCGGCACCCAGTCCGCGAGCTGGCTGGAGACCGCATGGTCACTGGAGCGGCAGGTTCGCAGCCGCGGCATCTCGACACGTACGATCTACACGGACAGCATCCGCAGCGACACCAGGACATCACGCCAGGCTTCGTGGCGGGACGAACTCGGCGGCCAGGTCAGGACGGTGCCTTCGCTGCCCGTCCACATGGTCGTGGTCGACCGGTCGGTGGCGCTGCTGCCCGTCGACCCGGCCGACCCCTGGCGGAGCGTCATGCAGATAGCCGCGCCCGGCGCGCTCGTGGCGCTGGCGGCTCTCTTCGAGGGCGTCTGGGAGAGCGCGGTCCCGCTCGGCACGGACACCCAGTCGAACGAGCACGGACTCAGTCCGCAGGAACAGGAGTTGCTGCGGCTGCTGTCGCGCGGCCTGACCGACGACGTCGTACGAAGGCGCCTGGGCGTCTCGCTGCGTACGGTACGCAGGATCGTCGCGGACCTCTCCGCCAGGCTCGGCGCGGACAGCCGCTTCGAGGCGGGGTACCGGGCCGGCAAGCGGGGCTGGATCTGACTGCGGGGAACATCGGGGCGTACGACCTGGGCGGGACCGGTTCACTCGTGTCCCGCCCGGGGTGAGTCCGGGGCCGTTCACTCACGTAGCGCCCGGGGCGAGCGGCAACTTCTCGCCATGAGTTGCCGGTGCACTGCCTGGCCCGGCCGGGGACGCATCGACCAGCATCCATACCGGGATCCGCGGCACAGGCCCGGATCAGCCCGGTGATGAATGGATGGGGGGCGAATGACCACGGCGCAGTCGCGTCCCGAGGAGGCCGAGAGGACTCCGGCACAGCCCCCCTCGCTGTGGCGCAACCGCGACTACATGTGCTGGTGGTCCGGGAACGGCCTGTCCACGCTGGGCACCAGTGTGTCGACGCTCGCCTTCCCCCTCCTCGTCATCTACACCACCGGATCGGTGGCGCAGGCCGGCGGCATCACCGCCTCCCACATGATCGGCACGCTCGCCACCCTCGCGGTCGGCGGAGCGCTGGCGGACCGGGTGTCCCGCCGCGTCATCATGGTCCTCGCCCCGCTGGTCCAGGCGCTGTCGCTGGGCGTCGTCGCGCTGTTGGTGTACCAGGGTGATCCCTCGATCGTCGCGCTCGCCGCGATGGCGCTCGTCAGCGGGCTCGCGGCCGGTCTGGGCAGCGGAGTGTCGATGTCGGCGCTGCGCCGGATCGTCCCCAAGGAGCAGGTCGCCGCCGCGACGGCGCAGGGCATGGGCCGCGACATGATCGCCCAGCTCGTCGGGGCGCCCCTCGGTGGCCTGTTGTTCTCCATGGCCCGCTGGATCCCCTTCCTCTTCGACGCGGTCTCCTTCCTCTTCGTCAGCCTGGGCGCCCTGCTGATCCGACGGCCGCTCGGCCCGGACCGGCATACCGGAAACGAGCCGCGGCCCAGCCTGGTCGCCGACATGGCCGACGGAATGCGCATGATCAGGCGCAGCGACTACCTCAGGTTCACGATCATCTGGGGAGCTCTGCTCAACGCCGTGGCGGAGGGCTTCACCCTGCTCTTCATCGTGCTCGTGCACCACCGCGGCGGCGGGCCCACGGCGGTCGGCACCGCGACCTCGCTCGCGCTCGTCGGCGGCCTCATCGGAGCCCTCACCGGGCCGTGGCTGATGCGCAGGCTGGGCGCGAGGCGGGTGCTGCTCCTCTCCGCCTGGGTCTTCGTGGCGTCCTTCGCCGCCGTGGTGTGGGTCCCCCGGCCTTGGCAGATCGGCCTGGTCCTGATGATCGGCATGACCAGCATGGTGCCGCTGAACATCGTCACCGAGTCGTACCAGGTCCGCCTGGTCCCCGACGCGTACCTGGGCCGGGTCGCAGCGGCGAGCCGGTTCTGCGTCCAAGTGGTGCAGTGGCTGGGTCCGTTGGGGGCGGGCTTTCTCGCCGACGCGGTGGGTGTACGGAAGGCGATCCTGATCCTTGCCGTGGCCATGACCCTGCTGGCGCTCGCGCTGCACGGCGCCCGACGGCAGCTCGGCGTCCTGGACTGCCCGCTGGCCGAGGTGCAGGAACTGCCGACGCCGACGGCCCCTCTGTCGTGGGCCGGGCCCACCGCCGCGGACGAGAGTTCTCCGGAGGGTGGCGGCCCCAACAGCCTTTCGGACAAGTCGAGTTGGGTGCACATTGATCGCCTCGGTGAATCGGGACATGAGAGAATTGGGCCCATGACTGAGCATTCTGAGCATTCCGGGCGTTCCGAGCAGAAGCTGCTTGCCTCCGACGACGAGCGCGACCGCGCGGCCGAGCGGGTGCGGGAGGCCCTCGCCTCGGGCCGGATCGAGATGGCAGAGCTGGACGAGCGGCTCGCCGAGGTCTACCGGGCCAAGACCCGCGGCGAGCTGGAGCTCGCGAGCAGCGGTCTCCCCGAACCGGGCGGCAGGGACGCACTCGTGGTCGACCGTCGGCCCACCTCCCGCTTCGCGCTGGGCATGTTCGGCGGGTTCGAGCGCGAGGGGGAGTGGGTCGTCCCGCCCAAGTTCACCGCCTGGTCGATGTTCGGCGGCGGCCGGCTCGACCTGAGCGAGGCCCGCTTCACAAGCGGGGAGACCCGGGTCCTCGCCGTCGCCCTGTGGGGCGGCACCGAGATCGTCGTTCCCGACGACGTCGAGGTCGAGGTCAAGGGCATCGGGCTGTTCGGCCTGTTCGGAAGGCGTGGGGCGCGGCGCGGAAGGCCGGGCGTACCGCGCATCGTCATCAGGGGCGTCGCCATGTTCGGCGGGGTCGTGACCAAGAGCAAGCCAATGGGGAACACACCACGGCAGTGACGGGCGGGGCACCCGACCGGCCGGTAAACACATGGGGGGAAGCCATGGAAGATCTCGTTCTGCCCACGTCTGTGGCGAGCGTGTCCGAAAGCCTGCGGGCCGGTGAGACCGACCCCAAGGAGTACATGGAACGGACCTGCGCGCGCATCGCCCGGGTGGACGGCACCGTCCAGGCCTTCGTGGCCGAGCCCGGCCGGGCGGACCGGTTGCGTGACGCGGCCCGGGAGCTGTCGACGCGTGGTGCCGAGCCGGGCGAGCGGCCCGCGCTGTACGGCGTCCCGGTCGGCCTCAAGGACATCGTCCACGTCAACGGGCTGCCCACCAGGGCTGGTTCAGCCCTGCCACCGGAGGTGCTGCGCGGCGAGCAGGCAACGGTCGTGGACCGGCTGCTTCGGGCCGGGGCGCTGATCGCCGGTAAGACGGTGACGTCCGAGTTCGCCGTCGCCGCACCCGGTCCCACCCGCAACCCGCACCGGCCCGAGCACACCCCCGGCGGATCGAGCAGCGGTTCTGCAGCAGCCGTCGCCG
This sequence comes from Streptomyces sp. NPDC002870, assembly GCF_042888505.1. Classification (NCBI taxonomy): domain Bacteria; kingdom Bacillati; phylum Actinomycetota; class Actinomycetes; order Kitasatosporales; family Streptomycetaceae; genus Streptomyces; species Streptomyces sp. NPDC002870. The sequence goes on along the minus strand of NZ_JBIAPW010000028.1, from coordinate 14,589 downwards.
CGGGCATGGTGCCGCTCGCCATCGGCACCCAGACCATCGGATCGCTGATCCGCCCCGCCGCGTACTGCGGAGTGGTCGGCTTCAAGCCGAGCCACGGACGTATCCCGCTGGACGGCGTGGTTCCCACCTCCCCGACGTACGACACTCTCGGCACCCTCACCGCCAAGGTCGCCGACGCCGCCCTGGCCGCCGCGTGCCTGTGTGACGACTGGCAGCCGGCCCGGGCCGTCCCCGGACGGCCGGTGCTCGGCATCCCCGACGGCCCTTACCTGGGCTTCGCGGAACCCGAGGCCCTTGCCGCGTTCGACGAGCAGGTGGTCGCTCTGCGCACGGCCGGCTACGACGTCGTACGGGTACCCATGTTCGAGGACTTCGAGGAGGACGCCTTCCAGCTGTTCGTCGTCAACCTCTATGAACTGGCCCGGTCCCACGCCGAATGGTTCGCTCGCTTCGAGAAGCTCTACGACGAGCGCACCGCGGAGGCCGTCCGCCAGGGCCAGAGCGCCGGGGACTCCGACTACGCCAAGGCGCTGGAGCAGCGTGACGACTTCCGCGACCGCCTGGAAGCGGCGACCGGCCGGCACGGCGTCGACCTGTGGATCACCCCTTCGGCCACCGGCCCGGCTCCCTTCGGCCTCGACAGCGCCGGAGACTCGGTGATGTCCCTCCCGTGGAGCGGTGCGGGCCTCCCCTGCCTCTCCATCCCCACCGCACGCCCCCCGGCCGCCCTGCCGCTCGGGCTCCAGTGCGTCGCCCGCTTCGGCGACGACGAGCGCCTGTTGAGCTGGGCGCTGGAGCTGGAGCGCGTGCTGTCGGCATAGGAACCAGTCACCGTGAGAGTGGAAGGACAACGGGTGGGCGCGTCAGCGGAGATGGGCATAGTCACAACCGGCATGGCGTTCGGTGAGCCGCGCAGTGTCGCAGAGACGGCCGGCGAGTACGTGACCGATCCCGAGGTTGTGGCCGGCTGGGGGTACGAGACGTATCACCGGGTGGCCGACGGCGGTACCGCGACCGATCTCGCGGCGGCCGCGGCCCGCGAGGCCCTGGAGAACGCGGATCTCGGCATAGCCGATGTGGACCTGATCGTCGTCGGCAACTCCGACGTACCGGAGTATCTGGGCTGGGACTCCTCGGCGGCGGTGGCCAGGGCGCTGGGTGCGCACGGCACTCCCACCGTGCTCTTCACCCAGGCCTGCGCCGCCTGGTCGCTGGCCCTCGACCATGCGGCCGGCGCGATGGCCCTTACGCCCGATACGAACACCGTGCTGGTGGTCGTGGTCAATGTGGCAGGCGAGGCCCACACCAACCGGATGGGCTTCAACACCCTTGTCGCCAGTGACGGAGCGGTCGCGGCCGTCCTGCAGCGTGGACATCCACGCCTCCGCCGGCTCGCCTCCGCGCATTTCACGAACCCCGAGTACGCGGACCTGTTCCGAATCGAGTACGGCGGCTCCGCCGTCCCCGAACCGCCCGCGGGCAGGAACAACCTGGACGTCGACCCGCTGGCCGCGGTCTACCGGCACTTCGGCCGGGATCCGGAGCGCTTTCAGGGATTCGTGGAGGAGATCAACGAGCGGCTTGCGGCTGTGGTCGACCAGGCCCTCGCGCGTGCCGGAAGAGACCGGGACCAGCTTGCCCGGCTGATTTTTCTCAATGACAACCAGCAGGCGATCCAGGCGGCCGCCGATGCGGTCGGCCTTCCGGTCGAGCGCACCAACGCCGAGCTGGCCCGCGGACTCAGCCACATGGGCGCGGCCGACCAGCTGATCTGTCTGTGGCAGCACATAGAGGCCGGAGAGCTGGCGCTGGGGGATCTCGTGGCACTCGCGGGAGTCGCGGCACCGGGCATGCACTGGTTCTGCACGCTCATCGAAGTCTGAGGTCATGAAATGACCGCCACCCGCGACGTTATGGACCTGTGAGAGGAAGCAAGATGACCACCGAGCCCGAGACCGCGCCGGCGGCGACATCGAGGATCTGGGAGGAGGAGATCGCACGGTTCGTCGTGGAGCGTTTCCTGCCCGGCGTCGACGCGGATGAACTCGACGCGGAGTACGACCTGTTGGCCACCGCCGTGATCGACAGTCTCGGTGTGCTGCACGTCGCGAGCTGGCTGGAGAAGCAGTACGGCCTCACCCTGCCGGACCCGGAGCTGACCAGCAGAAACTTCCGTTCGGTGCGCACCATCCGGCTGACTGCCGAGCGTGCCGCAGCCGGGGGTGGAGAAGCGTGAGCAGCTCGCTGGTGGCGTCCTTCGCGGCTCGCGCGGCCACCCGGCCCGCGGCACCCGCGCTCATCTGGGAGGATCGCGCGGTCAGTTACGGCGAGCTGTATGCCATGGCCGGCCGGGCGCGCGCCCAGGTGGAGTCGGCTGCCCCGGACACCGAACGCCCGGTGGGACTGCTGGTTGGAAAGTCGCCGGAGGCAGTGGCTCTGGTGCTGGGCTGTCTGATGGCCGGCCGCAGCTTCCTGCTGCCCTCTCGTGAGCTGCCGGACGCACCGCTGAAGACCCTGTATCAGCAGGCGGGGTGTGGCGTCGTCCTCGGCCTGGAAGGCGGTCCGCTCGTCGACCGGGTGGTGGATCCGGCCGCGGCCCCCGAGAGCGCCGGACAGAACCGGCCGCCGACAGCCGTCGACGACGATGCGGTCGGCTTCATGCTCACCACTTCGGGCTCGACCGGCCTCCCGAAGATCGTTCCGCTGGCGTACGGAGCGGTCGCCCGGTTCGCGGAGTGGGCGGCCGAGGTCTTCGGGATCACGCCGGGCATCTCCGTCCTCAACTACGCACCCCTCAACTTCGATCTGTGCCTACTGGATGTCTGGACCACGCTGGCGCACGGCGGCACCGTCGTCCTGGCCGACCCGGACCGAGGTGCTTCGCCGGGCTATCTGCGTGACCTGGTCGTGGACCATTCCGTGTCCGTGGTCCAAGGTGTGCCCATGCTCTTCCGGCTGCTTGCAGAGGCGTCGGCAGAGAGAAAGCCGCTGGAGATGACCGAGCGCATCATTTTCGCCGGCGAGAGCATGCCCGCGCGTGCGCTGGCCGCACTGTCCACGACGTTTCCCAAGGCACGCTGGTACAACAACTACGGCTGTACCGAGACGAACAACAGCTTCCTTTACGAGGTGGACCGCGACGGGCCCATTCGCACCCCGCTGCCGATCGGCGAACCGCTGCCCGGTGTGAGCTGGCTGCTCGCCGGTCCGGACGGGCGGGAGGTGTCCGGCCCGGGGCAGGGCGAACTCCTCGTCAACACCCCCTACCAGACCACGGGATACGTGAACGCGCCGAACGAGAGGAAGTTCGGCCCGCACCCGGACGGTGTCCCCGGCCTCGTCTACTACCGCAGCGGCGATGTGGTCACCCGGCACGAGGACGGCGCCCTGAGCGTGATCGGGCGCACCGATTTCATGGTGAAGGTACGCGGCTTCCAGATCAGCACGCAGAGCATCGAGCAAATCCTGCTGGACCACCCGGCCGTCGCAGAGGCCGCCGTCATCGCGATCCCGGACCCGGTCGCAGGGCACCGCCTGCACGCTCGGCTACGGCTTGCCGAGGCCGGTTCCACGGACAGTCTGTCCCTGCGCCGGCACTGCGCGGAGCGCACGGTACGCGCGGCCGTCCCGGGCGTGATCGAGATAGTGGCCGACCCGCTGCCCAAGACCTCCACCGGCAAGGTCGATCGAAACCGGATCAAGAACTCCGTACTGGCCGCCGCGGAGAAGCCGACTGCGTGACGGGCGCGGTCCCCTGTACGACGCCGTACGTGTGGGCCGCCGCCGGCGAGGCGCTGCGGACGGCCGAGTCCTGCTGCCGGACGCCGAGCCGCCCCCAGGGCAGTACGCCGCGGCCCGCCAGGCCGCGGACATCTGCCCCTCCGGGGCCATCACCGCGCTCTCCTGACGCCCCCTCGACCGGCAGTCCCCGGATTGGTCTGACGTTCCTTGAAACTTCCTTTTCTTTGAACTTCTATGGCTCTCCCGGGAAATCGAAGGCATGGCGGCCCGGAACCTTTAGGAATCCGCCTATGTCAACCCTGTTGAGGTCTTTGCATGACAGGGACACGACGGCAGGCTTGAGCCGCCCCGTGAGATCCCACGGGGTGCACGGCCCCCACCAACGGAGGTCACGCATGCGTCGTCGTTTCGCCTTACCCCTCGCCGCCGCCGTTCTGTCCCTGCCCATCGCCCTGATCCCCGCAGCGTCCGCATCGGCGGCCCCCGCGGACAAGCCCCAGGTCCTCAGCTCCTGGACTCAGACAAGCGCCTCCAGCTACAACGCCTGGAACGCCGCCCGTCACAACCAGGGCGCCTGGGCCGCGTACGGCTTCGACTGGTCGACGGACTACTGCAGCTCCTCGCCCGACAACCCGTTCGGCTTCCCCTTCGCAACCGCCTGCGCCCGCCACGACTTCGGCTACCGCAACTACAAGGCGGCCGGCACCTTCTCCGCCAACAAGAGCCGCATCGACTCGGCGTTCTACGAGGACCTCAAGCGCGTCTGCGCCAACTACTCGGGCGCCACCAGAACGGCTTGCAACGGCACGGCCTGGACGTACTACCACGCGGTCGACATCTTCGGCTTCTCGGCGGCGGAGGCAGCCGCCAACAAGCTGGAGCCGGCCGCCTGATGCGCTCCCTCTCCGACTTCTGACAGCTGACTGCGAGCCACCGAGTCCGGGCGCGGGTGCGCCCGGACTCGGTGTTGTCGGCCCCCTGGTCGACGCTCGGGTAGAGCGCTTGGGAACTGACGACACGTTTCAGACGTCCGAAAGGTCACGGGCAACGAGTGAAGGGGGAACCGGCGCATGACGGTCACGCTGGGCGAGGAGATCATGTTGCTCTCGCTGGACGACGAGTCCGGAGTTGCGAAAGAGCGGCAGTCTGCCGGCTGGGCCGTTGCGGGTGCGATCGTGCTCGAACTCGTCATGGCCGGTCGCGTCTCGGTGGACGGCGGGCGGGTGACAGTGACTGACACGACGCCCACCGGCGTCGGGCTGCTGGACGACCGGCTCAAGCTGATCGACGCCTGGGCATCGAAGAAGAGCAGGCCGCCCAAGGTCACGGACTGGCTGACGAAGGACCACGGCAAGGCCGTGAGCGCCACGATCGACAGCCTGCGCGAACGTGGCCTGGTGGGCGAGGAGGAGCGCAAGGTGCTGGGCGTGTTCCCGGTGCGCCGCTTTCCCGAGGCGGACGGGACGACCGAGCGCGAGCTACGCGCCCGGCTTGCCGCACTGGTCCTGCACAATGCCGACCCGGACGACCGCTCGGCCGGCCTGATCGCCCTGATCCACGCCGCGAAGCTGCACCGCCTCGCCTTCCCTGACCGGTCGCGCAAGGAGGTTTCGCCGCGGATGGAGGAGATCGCGGACGGCCAATGGGCGGGCGAGAGCGTCCGGACCGCGATCCGCAACATGCAGGCGGCGATGGTGGCGGTCACCGTTGCAACCGCAGTGGCTGTGACGAGCTGACCGGACTGCCGGGCCCGTCGGGAATCGCGGGGCCGGGCGCAGAGCACACCAGGGCCACAGCTTGCGCATGCTCGAAGCCACGTTGAGCATGGTTGACCGACCGACTTGGCCGGCGTATGACGGCCGGTCACCGGCGGTTCCACTGACCATGACTGAGGCGACGGACGACGAATGGCACGGGATTACGACAGCCAACTGCTGGAGTCGGTGGCGGTACGCCGGCGCAGGATGAGGGACGCGCTGCTGTTCGGCGCGCAGCGGGCGCGGCGCACGGCGGACGAGCGGCTCGGGAAGGTGTTCGCGGGGATCGCCATCGCGGCCGTCCTGTGTGCGGGGTGCGTCGGGTGGTCTTTCCTTCAGCACACGCTGGACAAGCAGAAGGCCGAGCAGCAGAAACAGCAGCAGCGCCAGGAGCAGCAGTACGAGCAGCCGGCGAAGTCGGCGAAACCGTAGAAATCCGCCGATCCGGGAGAGTTCACATCAACTCCGGTAGATCCTCGAAGAGTTCCCCGGAGCAGGAAGAGTCTCCCGTAAGGGAATGGGGTGAAGCCGACAGCGCAGGCATGTCCAATTCTGGCTCGGAGGTTCTCAACGCCGCGATGATAGGTTCCCGTAAGTGGTGAGCACAGCAACGACTTCCCGGGCGCAACTGAGCCGGGTGACCCTGGTCGGCGAGCGACGCCGGGCCGACATCGTCCTGCCCTCCGACACTCCGATCGGGCAATTGCTTCCGGACATCCTGCAGTTGCTGGACGACCGGGCCGCATCGCGTCCGATGACACGGCAGTTGATCACGTCCGACGGCTCCGCGCTGCCGCACGACAGCACACTGGCGTCGGCCGAGATAGCCGACGGCGCTGTGCTCCGGCTCGTGCGGACCCACTCCGCGCCGCCCGCCCCCGTGGTGCACGACGTCACCGACCAAGTGGCCGACGACCTCGACCTGCAGGCCTGGCGCTGGCGTCCCGCCGCGCGCCGGGCCAGCGCGGGCGTGGCGACCGTCGCCTTCGCAGTGATCTCCGCGCTGCTCGCCCGTCGTGAGTTCGCGCTCGACGCTCTGGCCGGCGCCCTCGCGGCCGTCACGCTCGTCCTCCTGGCGGCCGGTGCGCTCATCGCCAAGATCGGGGAGGGCAACCGGGGTCTGGCGACCGCCCTCTTGTTCGCCTCCGGCGGGCTGGGCATCCTCACCGCGTGGACCGCCGCCGACGCGTACGACTGGCCGGGGACCGTGCGCCTCGCCGCAGTCGCGGGCGCGTCGATCCTGACGATGGTGCTGCTCGGCTACTTCTCGCCGCTCGGCCGCGGCGGGCTCATCGGCGCCGTGGCCACCGCCGCGATCACCGCCGTGTGGGAGGCCGTCGCCGCCTTCCAGGAGAATCCGGCCCGGGTCGGCGCCGTCATGGCCGTCTTTTCCGTGGTGCTGCTCGGCCTGCTGCCGAGGCTCGCCCTGATGGCGTCGGGGCTCACCGCACTCGACGACCGCCGCTCGGGCGGTGTCTCCGTCAGCCGTCACCAGGTGGGCAACGCGCTCGCGGCCACGCACCGCGGCCTCGCCCTCGCGACGATGGTCACCGCGTTCTCGGCGGCCTTCGCCGGCTGGCTGCTCACCCTGGCCGAGAAGCCGACCGTATGGACCGTGGCGCTGGCGTCACTCGTCGCCGTGGTGCTCCTGTCGAGGGCGCGGGCCTTCCCGCTGGTCGCCGAGGTCGTGGCGCTCTTCGCCGCCGCGGCGTTTCTCGTCGTACGCCTCGTCATGCTGTGGATGCAGCATGACGGGGGCGCCGGGCCACTCGCCGTGCTGTGCGCGGCCGCGGTCCTGCCGCTCGTCGTTCTGGCGGTGCAGCCGCCCGAGCATGTGCAGGTCCGGCTGCGGCGCACGGCCGATCTGGTCGAATCCATCGGCATGGTGGGGCTCTTCCCGCTCGCCATCGGGATGTTCGGCGTGTACGGACAGCTGCTCAACAAGTTCTGAGTCAACGCGCAGGCGCTCCGGGCGGGGCAGCAGGACGGAATAAAGAAGGGCAGACATGCCGAACGCAGACAACTGGCAGGGCGATGTGCTGCGCGACCTGAGGGGTGGCGCCCAGCAGGGCGCTCAGGGCCCTGGCGGACAGCAGGGCACTCCGGGACCCGGCGGACAGCAGGGCACTCCGGGCCCCGGCGCACCGGCGCCCGGCGCGCCCGCCCCCGGGGACGGTGTGCCCGCGCAGGCCGGATACCAGCACCACGGGCAGTACGAACAGCAGGCGGGCCACCAGGGTGACCGGCCGCAACAGACCGGCTCCCAGGGCCATGTGCAGCAGGCCCCCGCCCCGGCCGCCGCCGCATACCCCCCGGGCCCGGGCACCCTCACCCCAAGCCCTGGCGGGCGCGGGAGGGACCCCCACCACCGCACCCCCGACTCCCGGCCCGTGATCGACCAGGACCTGGCCCGCGCCGGACGCAAGCCGCGGCGCGGCGAGTCCTTCGCCTCGCGGGCCGCGCGCGTCCTGCGCAGTACCGTTTCGTCGTCGGCCGCACGCGAGGTCGCAGAGACCACACGCACCGCAGAGGCGCTCCAGCAGCCCGTGACGACCGGCCGGCAGATCGCCGTCACCTCCATCCGGGGCGGCTCCGGCAAGTCGACCGTCGCCGCGCTGCTCGGCACCACGTACGCGCACTACCGGCAGGATCCCGTCCTCCTGGTCGAGGCCGACCCGGCGCTCGGCTCGCTGCCGCTGCGTCTCGGCGCCGAGACGCTGCGCTGGACCACCGGCGATGTCGCAGGCATCGTCGAGCCGCAGATGTCGCTGCTCGACGTCACCGGCTATCTCGTGCAGCTCCCCGACAACGCCTGGCTGCTGCCCGGCAGTCAGGGCCAGATCGGCGCGATGCTGGACACCAGAGCGTACGAGCGGGTCATGGTCGCGCTGCGCCGCTACTTCGGAGTGACGGTCGTCGACTGCGAGACGCTGCCCGCCGAGGTCGCCCGGGTCGCCATCTCCGCCGCCCAGGCCCGCGTCCTGACGGCCCCCGCCACGCTGGAAGGCATCACCAGCACGTACTCGGTGCTCCAGTGGATGCAGGGGCTGCCCCGGCATGTGATCGCCGGCACGGTCGTCGTGCTCACCGAACTGGTGGCGCACTCGGGACTCGATCTCGACGAGGCCGCCCAGAGACTCAAGTCCACCGGCGCGAGCGTCCAGATCCTGCCGTACGACCGGCACTTGGCAGCCGGCGGCACGATCCGTACCGAACTGCTCGCTCACTCGACCAGGAAAGCCGCCACCCGTCTCGCCGCAGACGTCTTCCAACTCTCCCAGAAGCGCCACTGACCCGGATGCCGAGCCCGACCGTGAATGACGGACGACGATGAGTACCCGACTGATCCACCGCCCGGCCAGGACCACCCGGCCCCCGGCCGCCTCCGGGGCGCGCACCATCGAGGCCCCGCCCAACCTCCCGGAGGGGAAGGCGGGCAACATCGCGATGTCGTTGCTGCCCGTCGCGGGTGTGATGTCGTCCGTCGTGATGATGACTGTCGTACGCAACAGTCAGTTCGCCGCGCTCGGCGCGCTCATCCTCGTCGTCACCATCATCGGCTCCGTCGCGCTCGTCTTCTCGCAGCGGGGCAAGGCCCAGCGCACCCGCCGCACCCAGCGCGAGGCATTCCTCGCCTATCTGGAGGACCTGCGCGAGGAGCTCTCCGCCGAGGAGCGCGAGCGACGCGAGCGCGCCGACATCCTCAACCCGCCACCGCACGCCCTGTACGACATAGTGCGCGACCCCGCCCGCCTTTGGGAGCGCCGCCGCGTCGACGCCGATTTCCTGCGCGTGCGCGTCGGCACCGGCGAGATGCCCGTACGCGATCTGAAGATCGCCGAGCAGGGCTCTTCGGTCCTCACTCCGCCCGACCGCTTCATGCTCAACGAGGCGTCGGCGCTGATGGACCGCTTCCGCACCGGCACCGAACTCCCGCTCACCGTCCCGCTCGACCGCGTCGGCAACATCAGCGTCGTCGGCCCCCGCGAGGACTGTCTGCGCGTGGCGCGCGCCCTGCTCGTCCAGGCCGCCGCCATGCACGCCCCCGACGACGTGGCGATGGCACTCGCCGTGCCCGGCGACCGGCTCGCCGACTGGGAGTGGGCCAAGTGGATGCCGCATCTGCTCGACACCGAGCAGTTCGACGGCCCCGTCGCCGCCCGGCGTATCGCCCCCTCCGCGCCCCAGCTCGCCCGGCAGATCGGCCCCGAACTGCGCCGCCGCGCCTCCTATGCCGCCGAGGTGCGCCGAGGCCTGTCCGGCAAGGACGCCCTGTCCATGTCGTCCCGGCTGCTCGTCGTCACCGACGGACACGGCGAGGACGCCGTCGACCTGCCGCGCCCCGACGACGCGGTCGGCCTTCGCGAGATGGGCGTCACGGTCCTCCACCTGCTCGAACAACGGGTCCAGGAGCCGGGACACGTCGGCGTCCGGATCACCGTCGACGGCGGCCAGGTGATCATCGAGGACCTGCGCGAGCAGGAGCCGATCACCGCTCACGGCACCGTGGACGAGGCCACCATCCCCTTCGCAGAGGGCCTGGCCCGGATGCTGGCGCCGCTGCGCCTGTCCGCAGAGTCGCTGGTCGACGCCCCCCTGTCCGGGCCCGTCGACTTCGCCGACCTGCTCGGCATCGACGACGTGGCGCGCCTGGACCTGTCGCGCCTGTGGGCGCCGCGCGGCGAACGCGCCTTCCTGCGCGTACCGATCGGCATCAGCGACTCCCACGAGCCGGTGCTCCTGGACCTGAAGGAGTCCTCCGAGCTCGGCATGGGCCCGCACGGCCTGTGCGTCGGCGCCACCGGTTCCGGAAAGTCGGAACTCCTGCGCACCCTCGTTCTCGCGCTGGTGGCCACGCACCCGCCGGAGGACCTCGCGCTGGTCCTCGTCGACTACAAGGGCGGCGCGACCTTCGCGCCGTTCGCGGACCTGCCGCACGTCGCCGGTGTCATCACCAACCTGGAGAATCAGGCGGGCCTCGTCGAGCGCGTCCACGCCTCACTCGCCGGCGAGGTCAAGCGCCGCCAACAGGTCCTCAAGGATGCGGGCAACATCGCCGACATCGGTGACTACGCGGCGCTGCGCGCCGACAAGCGGCCCGACCTGGAGCCGCTGCCGCACCTGTTCGTCGTCATCGACGAGTTCGGTGAACTCCTCACCGCCAAACCCGACTTCATCGACCTGTTCCTGTCCATCGGCCGTATCGGCCGCTCCATCGGTGTGCACCTGCTGCTGTCCAGCCAGCGCATCGAGGGCGGCCGGCTCAAGGGCCTGGACACCTACCTCTCGTACCGGCTGGGCCTGCGTACCTTCTCCGCCGACGAGTCCCGGACCGTCCTGGACACCCCGGACGCCTTCCATCTGCCGCCGCTGCCCGGCTTCGGCTACCTCAAGGTCGACACCAGCCACTACGAGCGCTTCAAGGCGAGCTACGTCTCGGGGGCCTACCGCGGTCCCGTGCAGCGTGCGGAAGATGAGGACACCGGACCCCTCGCCCTGGAGTACGAGGCTTTCAACACGCTGGGTGAGCCGGACAGTTCGGGCCCGCAGGAGCAGACGGTGCGGCGCCGCGAGACCGGGCCGACCGAGATGGGCGTCATGGTCGGCCAGCTGGAGAACGCCGCCGCCCCGGTGCGCCGCATCTGGCTGCCCCCGCTGCCCGACGCGATCACCCTGGACCAGGTCGCAGGCCCACTGGACGTCGGCCCCCGCGGCATGCAGCTGACCAAGCGGAGCGGCCCGCTCGTGGTGCCGCTCGGCCTGCTCGACGACCCGACCAAGCAGTGGCAGGGCGAGTGGTATCTGGACCTCACGGTGGCGGGCGGCCACGCCGCCGTAATCGGCGGCCCGCAGTCCGGCAAGACGACGCTCCTGCGCACGCTCGTCCTCTCGCTCGCGCTGACCCACACTCCCCAGGAGGTCGGCGTCTACGGCCTCGACCTGGTCGGCGGCGGTCTGCAGGCCCTGTCGGGCCTGCCGCACGTCGGCGGCATCGCGGGCCGCGCCGACCGAGAGCGCGCGGGCCGCACCGTCGAAGAAGTACGGAACATGCTCGCGACCCGCGAGGACCTCTTCCGCGAGCACGGCATCGACTCCGTCGACCAGCTGCGCGCCCTGCACGCGGCGGGTCGGCTGCCCCAGTTGACCTCTGCCGAGATCGTGCTCGTCATCGACGGCTTCGGCGCGCTGCGCGACGACTTCGAGGAGCTGGACGACGCCGTCGTCGACATTCTCAAGCGCGGCGGTGGCTACGGCATCCATGTCGTCGCAGGCATGCTCCGCTGGAACGACGTCCGCATTGCCACCCAGTCGAACTTCGGTACCCGCGTCGAGCTGCGACTGAACGACCCGACCGAGTCCAGCATCGAGCGCAAGCTCGCCGAGACCCTGTCGCCCGACGAGCCGGGCCGCGTCCTCACCGACGGCAAGCTCTTCGCACAGGTGGCGCTGCCCCGTACGGACACAGTCGCCGACACCTCGGAAATGGGCGCGGTCCTGGAGCGCACGGCCCGTACGGTGCGCGCCACCTGGAGCGGCGAAGTCGCCCAGTCGGTACGGGTGCTGCCGCACATCCTGGAGCCCCACCTGCTGCCGGGCCCGGTCGCCGAGCCCCAGCAGGTGCCGATCGGCCTGGACCAGACGGCGCTCGCGCCTGTTCTGCTCGACCTGTTCCGGCACGACCAGCACCTGCTGGTCATGGGTGACAGCGAGTGCGGCAAGACGAATCTGCTGAAGACCGTCGCCGGCGGCCTCATCGAGCGCTACGGCGAGGACGAGCTGGTCTTCGCGATCATGGACCCGCGGCGGAGTCTGCGCGGCGTGATCCCCGAGGAGTTCAACGGCGGCTATGCGTACAACGCCAAGATGTGCGGGGGCCTCGCCGCGGGTATCGCCACCGAACTGGAGAAGCGGCTGCCCGACGACAGCGCACGCATCGAGGACCTGGAGCCCGGCAGCTGGGGCAGCGGCCCGCGGATCGTGGTCCTCGTCGACGACTACGACGTGCTGACCACCGCGGGGCAGTCGCCGCTCGCCCCGTTCCTGCCGTACATCCCCTCCGCGGTCGACATCGGTCTCCACTTCGTGCTGACGCGCCGCGTCGCGGGCGCGTCGCGCGGGATGTACGAGCCGCTGGTGCAGGGCCTGCGCGAGTCGGGAGCCTCCGCGATCCTCATGGCGGGCGACCGCAGCGAGGGCCAGCTGTTCCCCGGCGTGTACGCCTCCCAGCAGCCGGCGGGCCGCGGCGTGCTCATCCGCCGCGGCCAGTCGAACCGCCTGATCCAGACCGTGCTCACCTCCGAGTGACGCACGGCATCCATGCCAGGCAGGACGCAGCACGCGAGACGCGAGACGCGAGACGCGAGACGCACGACGCACGACGCAAGTCGCACGGCGCACGATGAACGACTGACGATGAACGACGAAGGACCGGACGAGCCACATGACCAAGGACGTCATAGCCCTCACCCCGCGCATGCCCGACCATCGGATCGTGCTCGCCGGCCTCCTCTCGGGAGGCCCCGACAAACTGGTGGGCACGGAGGGCGACGGCGCCGTCGTACAGCTCTGCGACCAGGAGGGCCGGCCTCTCGTCTCCGTCGAGGCGCCGCTGCTCGTACAGGTCGCGGGCGAGGCAGAGCGGCTGCTCGGCGCCACGGCGCCGCCGGTTCCGTACTGGTGGACGGAGGCCCGCGCCACCACCGGCGTCGAGGAGGCCGAGCGGATCGCCGGTACCTTCGCGGCCAGGCTGACCTCTCTGGCCGGCGGCTCCGCCTGGCCTCGGGAGGCGGCCCTTTCTCTCGCCGTGGTGAAGAGTGAGGGCGTGAGCGTCGCACCGACGCCCGCTGCCGCGCAGCCCGCCGTCGACGTCCTGACCGACAAGGTCGCCGTCGTGATCCAGGACCGTCCGGTGGTCGCCATGACGGCCTGGCTCTCCGACGCGTTCCGGGCCGCGGCCGAGGCGGAGTTGGGCCTCCAGATCGTCAGCCCGGCGGGCACGACGCTCTCCCCGGCCGTACGCGACAGCCTGAGCGGCTGGCCGTCGCGCTGGGTCGTCCAGGACGAGCGGGAGGGCTACTACGACGGCCTGACCGGCGCCGTACTGGCCTGGCAGCAAGGGATGTTCGCAACGGTCGAGGCGGCCGACGCGACCCCCGACGACCCGCGCACGCCGGTTGCCGCCTCCTACCAGGAAGTCACCGACACCGGTGAGCGCCAGCTGGCTCTCACCTTCCGCACGGTCCACCCCGCGGACGACCGTCTGGTGCTCGGCGGCGCACTGGAGTCGGTATGGCGCGAGCTGACCGGCGAGCCCCCGGCCGGGTGGGGCACCGCGGAGCCCGCCAACCTCCCCTGGTCGCTGCGCCAACTGACCGACGTCGCCTACGAGAGGGCGCCTGAGCCGACGTGGGCCGTGGTGGTCGGCAGCCCGGACCGGCCCGGCCTGGCGACGGTCCGCGTCAGCCGTACGAAGGCGGGCGTGGAGGAGGATGTCACGCTGGCGTTCGGCTACGGGGCCGACGAGGAGCCGCCGCTGGACGCCGTACCCAGGGTTGCGGAGGTGCTCGCCACCCGCCACCGTCTCCAGTCGATGCTCGTACAAGTGCGCAAAGCCCGACGTGATTTGGCCGTGCCGCCTCGCTTCGAGGGGCCCGGCGTCCCGCTGGCCTTCGTGCTCGGCGCCGAGGAGGTCCGGCAGATGCCCGGCGACCGCGCCCGGCGCACGCCGCTGTCGGAGCCGCCCGTCCAGCTCGGTCCCAAAGCCCGTCCGGCGCTGTACTACCCGCTGCCGGGAGACCCCTCGGACCTGTCGGGCTGGCGGGACTTCGAGCGTCTGGTGCGGCATCTGAAGGGCGCGTAGGGCTCCTGCGGGCGGGTGCGGCCGCTCTTGGAGTGCCGCGTCAAGTACCCGCGTGCTGCCCATTGTTGACTACTCGTGATGTGAGATTGTCGTGAGTTGGTCACGGTGGTGAGATTGCTGATTGCACTTGTGACCCGGGAGTTGATAGGGATGTCAGTGCATACGGTCGTCATCCAGCCCGCGGGGGGAGTCTGATGAAGTTCGACATGGGGGCGCAGGTTCTGTCGACCC
>NZ_JBIAPW010000027.1:0-119109 GCF_042888505.1 Streptomyces sp. NPDC002870 | reverse complement strand
AGCTTCCGCGGTCCCTGCGGCTTCCGTTCCTCGCGGATCTCGAAGTCCATCGCATCCCCTGAACTGGGGTGTTGCGACGACCACTAGAACCCAAGCGGTGTCTGGGCGGCCCTGGAGAACCTGCTGCCTATCGATGCTTTGTGGACCGCGTACGCGGACAAGGACGGCATGCATTTGCTCAGCGTGCAGGTGAGCGAAGAGGTTCAGGCAAGGGTGCAGGATGCTGCTGCGGTCGCCGGGCAGGATCCGGACGAGTACGTGAAGCAGTCGCTGCTGGATGCCATCGCCCGCGATCAGGCTGACACAGCTGCTCGCCTGGACGCAGTATTGGATCGCCTGGTGGCCGAGTTCGCCCCCGAACAGATCACGGCCGCCGCTGCACGAAGAATCGCTCCGCAAGCGGGAGTTGCCACGGCTCGCGGGTAGGCGCCGTTAGCGTCGACAGCCGCTGGCGCTGTGCTGCCCCCTGGACGGCGCTCGCCTGATGTCAGCCGTTGACGTTCCTGGACAGCTCATTCCTGACGCCCGGCTCCCCCGGGCGGTGCCCGACGCCTCGCCCATCACTCCGCCCCCGCGCCCTGCCCGGGCGGGACCGTCCCCGGGGTTGAACGTCAGCCCGGAGAAGCTCTGCCCCTGAACCACCGGGCCGTGCTGCACACCCCCGCTGATGCTGTTGGGCACGAAAACCGTCGACTCTCTCCGGTCCCGCAGCCAACTCTGAAAGCATCAACTGCAGTTCTTCCGCTGCCTCGGGATCATCCTGCAGGGCGCGCCGTAACCGGGTGCGCCACCACCCAGCCTCGATGTCTACTGCGGCCAGTACGTCGCCGGACTCACGAGTCGCAATCAACTCCTGTCGGGACAGGCCCAGTTCCTCCTCGGCCGAGCCGCCGTCACCGCTCCTGGAGAAGAACCGAGCGGCCCGGTCCCGCGCCTGCGTCGACACCCGGTGAGATGATCGCCGCTGGCCTCCAGTCGTCTGCGATGACTTCCGATCTCCGCGACGAGGCAGGGGACGGCTTCGCGGGCATCGAGGTAGGGCTGGTCCACCACCGCAAGCGTGGCTCGCTGACTGCGGGCGCGCTGCCCGGGCATCCGCGCAAGCTGGCCTTGAACCCCGGTTGCCCACAACGCACCTCCAACCAGAACCCTGCCCGCCGGACGGGCCAATCGCCCTCTGTTGAAAGCCACTTACGACAACAGGGTGAGCGAACCATCCGCCGCACGGCAACTTCCAGTCTGCCCACGCAAACCTCGCCGTCACCACGGCGGGCCAGGTCTGCAAGCTCTTCGGATGCGACTTGCTGGGGAAGCACCTCTTGCCCAGGGCCAAATCCTGCAAGGACCCCACGCAAGGCCATGCACTGGCTCTAGAGTGAGGTTGCTTGCAGGGCGCGGAAAAGCTTGCGCGCAACTGGCCTCGTAGAACAGCTTCTGATGTGGAGTCAGTCCATGAGTGAGATGCTCTTTCAGCGTCTCGACGCGGAGGAGCGCGCCGCTCGGGAGCTGGTCAGTCGGCTGCGCGCGGAGATCGCCGAGGCGGAGGAGCGGTTGGCAGCACTGGCGATCACGCGGCGTACTGCAGCCCAGCTCCTCGAAGGGGTACCCCCGGAGCACGCTACGGAGAGCGGGCCTCCCCCCAAGAACGGCAGCGGGGCTTCTCCGCGGCCCTCCATGGACGACGCTTCAGAAACCACCAGGCTGCATGAAGAGTCGAGCCTCGGCAAGCAGCAGCCTTCGATGTCCTCCAGCCCACTTACGGAGCTGAATCGGAAGATCGTCACACTGGTGGCCTCGGCAGATCGACCAATGAGCCCCAAGGACGTCGTCATCCCTCTGGTCGACAAGGGCGCACCTCGAACAGAAATAGAACGGATGCGTCACCGGCTTAACCGCCTGGTGACCAAGGGATACCTGCAGCAGGTTGGACCAGGCCTGTACGTCGGCACGGAGGTGAAGCAATAGGAAGCGCCGCTTAACAACACGTCCACTGTCGTGAAGGATCAGCACGGCGTGGACGAGGGTGAATTGGTGGTGCCGCCAAGGGATCAGTCTCGGCGGCACCGAGCATGTGAGTCCGGTTAGGGGCTTCTGCATGCCGTTTTTGAGGGTAGCCCACCGCTGGGCTACCTGTGGCGTGCTGAGCCCAATCCGTCCTGCCTGCGCGGATGCCGTGCAGCTTCGGAGGTTCAGCAATGCCGCGATCCCGGATCATTGGTACCCGGGTACAGACCAACACCGAGCCCGTCCTCCAGACGGCTCAGCGTCGCCACATCCGGCCAGCTACTGCCAGCGAGGAGATTCGCGACCGCCTGACGGTTGACGCCACTGAGAGTCGCAACGCGTCGCAGCCCCAGCCCTTGAAGGGTCATCTGCCTGGTCAGAGCTTGTGCGACGGCCTGCACCACCCTGGCCTGGGGGTGGTCAACGAACGTCGCCTCGGGCCAGTTCTCCGGGTCCCGAGCCAGCTCCCGCGGCGGCACACTGCGGCCTCGTCCTCCGGTCATGCGCATGCGCTCCTGACAGTCGAAGTGCACACTCACGAAACAAGTGGCCACTTGTGTAGCCACTTCTCGTGGTGTGTTCCTTTGGAGACGGATATGAGCGGCGCGATCCTCGGCTACCAGCCGTCGGAGGAACCATCGGAGTGGCCCTTGGTCGCCGATGGAGTTCGCATGGTGGCCGCCGCGACCTGCGATTCCGTCCCGTATCCGGTGCCGAAGCTGATGCTCGTGCTTTCCGGACTGGCCGTGTACGCCGAGCGCGTCGGCATTGCCCGCGACCCGCTGGCCTGGCTGGCGCCAGAGGTGATGACGCGTTACCTGCTCGCACGGACGAAACTCGAAGGCAGCTCCATCCAGACGTACCGGAGCATCCTGCTGCGTATCCGCGAGGCCCTGCTCTGGCTGGAGTACGGGCAGCAGCTCACACCCCGAATGAGCGCCAAGCGGCAGCGCGCCGCCCCCTACACGCCGCCGGAACTCGCCCGCTACCTGATGTGGGCCAGAGCGCTGCCCCCTACGTCCGCCCTCGGCGGCAGTGCCCTGGCCCTGCTGGCCCTCGGCGCCGGCTGCGGGCTGGCGCGCCGCGAGGTGCTGGCCGTCCGTGGCACGGACATCACCGTGCTGCCGTCCGAGGCGGTGGTCGTCGCAGTTCCGAGCAGCGACCGTCTGGTGGTCTGCCGGGCGATGTGGGAGGAGGACCTCGCCGCGCGGGCCCATGCCGCAGGCGACGGCTACCTGTTCCTGCCTCAACGCCAGGTCGCCGACCCGAAGAACGGCGTGTCCAACTGGGCGAAGCGGACCCTGAACGGCGCATCTGGGCTTCCCGACCTGAAGCTGGCCCGGCTGCGCAGCACCTGGGTCGTTGAGCTGCTGCGTCAGCGTGTACCGGAGGATGTCATCGCCGCTGCAGCGGGCATGAAGTCGACCGCCGCACTGGCCCCCTACCGGGCATCGGTACCCCCGCTCACAACCGCGGCCACCACCCGCATGCTGCGTGGCTCGGCATGAGAACTCCCGCCGACGACCCCCGCTACCAACCCGGCAACGGCCGTCCCCGCCGCCCCTACCCGCGCTCACACGAGCCGTCCGAGATGCCTGACAGCAAGGTTAAGAAGCTGCTGCGCACCCTCCAGCAGAGCGGCGTCGTGGACACGGTCGAGGCTCAGTTCGCAGGGCTGCCGGGCCCGCCCGGCTACCCCATCCGCTTGGTCCTGCTCGGTCTGGCCTGCGCAAGCTACGAATGAGCCAGCAATAACCTCGACGACGCATTCGAGATCATCACCTTCGGCACTAGGGAGCAACTGCGCGCTGAACTCTCCATCCCCACCTGCGACATCGAGGACCAGGACGCGGTCAACGCGCTGTACAACCGCTTCCACCGTGCTTGGACCCGCATGAACCGCCTGTTGGACGCCGCGCCGCACCAGCGTCGCAGTCGTCTCCCCAGAGCAGCCGGCCGCAAAGTCGCCGCTCAGTGGAACGGCGAGCGCGGACAGCAAGCCCTCCGCCACCTGGAAGAGCTCGCTAACCGGCTGGTCACTGCCCCGGTCCGCACCGCCTTTGCCAAAGGTCTGATGCGCCACTGGCGTGGTGACACGGCGATTGACACCACCTGCGTGCCAACTTGGGCCCGCCCCCACACCCGCAAGCGCTCCGCTCTGGAGGCGAGCGCCAACTGGCACTACAAGGGTGGCGGCGGCCGGGAGTTCGGCTACAGCGCTACGCTCGCCATCGCGGCCCACGCCGACCCGGACCGAGCCGGCCGTTACCCGCAGCTCATCCTCGGTATGGTGCTGCACACGCCCGAGAAAGACATGGGCCGTCATGCCCACTACGTCAGCGCTGTCCTGGCCCAGCTCACCGAGCTCCGCGGCTTCACGGCGGCCGACCGCGCGTACACGAAGCTCTTCCCCGAGAACTTCCACTGGCCGATGCGCGCCCTCGGCTACATGCCAGTGCTCGACTTCAGCAAGCCCCAGGTCGCCGATCAGGCAGAGCACCAACACCAGGGCGCCATCGCCAAAGTAGGCCGACTGTTCTGCCCCCTCACCCCACGCCGCCTGCTCGACCTCTACCAGCAGATCCGCAGCGCCAGGAACGAGCGTGAACGCATCCCCCTTCGAGAACAGCTGCAGGAGATCGAGGCATACACCCTCACCCGCAAGGACACCCTCGACGACCGCGGCACCGAGCGGTACGCCTGCCCCATCACCAAACTCAACTGCCCCTGGGCACAAGAGCGTGAGGGCCGCGGCACACCGAAGAAGAAGGGGCCCGTACCAGTCGTCATCAACCTCGACGCCCACAGGGAGCGCACTACACACCCCGCAGCCCGACCCACGGTCGAGCCCCCGGACCTCCCCCTCGACGAACGCCCCAAGTGCTGTAGCCAGTCCTCCGTCACCATGCAGGCACACGTCATGCCCCGTATGCGCCAGGAACTGCCCTGGCAGACACCTTCCTGGGCCCTGGCCTACCAAACGCTCCGCGCCCACATCGAGGGCGGCAACGGACGGCTGAAATCCGTCGACTCCGCCCTGCACGCACGCGAGAGGCGTCAACCCCGCGGACGCGTCGCCCAGACACTCCTGTCCGCCATCACCGTCATGGTCCACAACATCAAGGAACTCGAGCAATACCTGACCGCCAGCAAGAAGAGTCCCATCACCGGCCTCAACCCCGAGCCCACGGATGCCCTCCCGCCCTACCCGACGATGGAGGAGACAGCCATGCCCCGCCCCCAGGGTCTGAGCCGCAGCCCTTGAGCGCGCGCGCACCACGTAATTGAAAATCGACACGTCGCGAGACCGCAGGAGTCTGACTCCACGCCTGCGGTCCCCGCGGCATGTCCGCATCCCATCCCCCGGCCCGTTCCGACGCAGACCGCCACGCTTCCCGGCGGCCCGGCAAACTGACTTTCACACAAGTAGGAGCTCAAACGCCGAGATCCCGGCCAGACGATGACCGTCTGACCGGGATCTCGTGAACAGCTCGCGGGCTAACCCGCGAACGGCCCTTGGTGTGGACCTGTGGGGATTTGAACCCCAGACCCCCTCGATGCGAACGAGGTGCGCTACCAGACTGCGCCACAGGCCCCTGCAACGAGTGAAACTCTAGCATCCTGGTCGGGGTGCTTGGAAATCCGTTCCGGCGCTGGTCACGCAACGGCCACGGGGTCACTCGTTGGCGGCGCGGGGCCTGTCCTCGTCCGCGTACTGATCGAAGAGCGGGGTGCGTCCGCGCTCGCGCGCACGCCGGGGCGCGGGCGTGCGCCGGCTCGGCGCGGGGTCCGCCGTCGGGGCCGGCACGGAGGTCGGTTCCGCCGTCGAGGAGCGGGCCGCGCTCCAGGTCTCCGGGTCGTTCATGTCCACGCCGCTCGTGGCGCGCGGGGCCACGGGCGCGGTGACGTACGTCGGCAGCGGGACCGGGACCGGCTCCCAGCTGTCGCCGCTCGCCGGACCGCGTTCGCGCTGCTGGTCGACCCACTCCGCGTGGTCCGTCTGCTCGACCAGCGCACGGCGGCCCGCCTCCTGCGGGGAGAGCGCGCTGCCCGGTTCGGGCTCGGTGCGTGCCGCGGGCTCCTCGTCCGGCTCGGCGGTGGCCGCCGCGTCCGGGTGTCGGCGCGGATGGTTCTCGCGCAGCCGCTGCGCCGCCGCCTCGGCCCGGCGGCGGTCCATGGTGAACGCGAAGCGCCGGCGCTCCTTGGTGCGCAGATGGACGATGTACGCGCTGAGAAGTATGGCCGGAACGGCCGGGGCCCACAGGAAGCGGAGTCCGCCGACCGCGGCGACGACCGTACCGAGCGTGAACGCGAGGAAGAGCACCACGGTGGTACGTCTGCGGCGGGCCAGGACCTTGGTGCGCCGGGCGCGCTCGGCGGCGGAGCCGTTCGGCCGCGGACGTGGACGCGGCACCGGGCGTCGCGCCTGGGCCTGGGCCGGGACGGGCGCCGGGCGGCCCGGGATTTCCATCCGGGCTTCGGTACGGGCCGGGGGCGCGGCGAAGGCCCGGACGTCCACGGAACTCAAATGGTCCGTGGCGGCATCCGGGTCTGCCTCGGGCTCAGCCTGCTCGGCGGTGCGTTCCCGCAGCTCCTTGGCGTACCGGCGCTCCATCGCACCGCGTCCGGACAGCAGCCGGATGGCGGTGGAGAAGCGTTCCGTCGGACGGGCTTCATTGAGCTCGTCCTGCCTGCGGAGCCACATCGGCACCAAGTAGGCGGCCCAGGCCCCGACGATGACTGCGTAGATGAGGCCGCTGCTGCTCACGCATCACACCGTAGAGGGATTTGCGCAAGGGCATCCGCCAATTGGCCCGGTGTGTCGCACGATCTGGCTGATATCACGGACTTTTTTTGTGATTGTTCAGATCGGAACATGGTCGACAGCGATCATTTTCGAACGTTTATTTTATTTCCCGTGGCGTTCCGGGTCGTGCCTGGTGCCAGCGGCGGAGCAGTCCCTCCGGCACCTCCTCGGCCGTGAGGGCGAACACCAGATGGTCCCGCCACGCACCGTCGATGTGGAGGTAACGAGGGCGCAGTCCCTCTTCGCGGAATCCGAGTTTTTCCACGACCCGGCGGCTGGGGACGTTCTCGGGCCGAATGCAGACTTCGATGCGGTGCAGTCCGACCGAGCGGAAACAGTGGTCGACGGCGAGCGCGACGGCGGTCGGCATGACCCCGCGGCCCGCGATCTCCCGGTCGACCCAGTAGCCGACATGGCCCGAGCACATCGAGCCCCAGGTGATCCCGGCGACCGTCAACTGGCCCACCAGGCGGCCCTGGTACTCGATGACGAAGGGGAACATCCGGCCCGCGTTGGCCTCGGTGCGCAGATGGCGGACCATCTGCCGGTACGTGGGCCGGTGCGCGACGGGCCCGCCCGGGGCGGGCGGCGGAATGGTCGCCTCCCAGGGCCGCAGCCAGTCGCGGTTGCGCCGGTTCACCTCGCGCCAGTTCCGCTGGTCGCGCAGCTTTATCGGGCGGAGGACCACATCGCCGTCCGCCAGGATCACCGGCCAGGTGAGGGCGTTCAGCTCGGGCTCCCGGGGGTCCCCCCGGACGGGGTCTGGGGCATGGGTCCGGGATGGTCGCCGCCGCGGATCTGGTCGACGGCGTGGAGCAGCAGCTGCTCCAGTACGGCCAGTCCGTCGCGCACCCCGCCGGTGGAGCCCGGCAGGTTGACGATCAGGGTGCGTCCCGCGACTCCGGCGAGCCCCCGGGACAGCGCCGCGGTGGGCACCTTCTCGCGCCCGTACGCGCGGATCGCCTCGGGGATGCCGAGGATCTCGTGGTCGAGCACCCGCCGGGTGACCTCGGGGGTCTTGTCGGTGGGCGAGATGCCGGTGCCGCCAGTGGTGAGGATGACGTCGTACGCGGCGGCCACCCCGTCCCGCAGGGCCTGCTCGACCGGGTCGCCGTCCGGGACGACGCGCGGCCCGTCGACCGCGAAGCCGAGCGCGGCCAGCCCCCCGGCGAGGATCGGGCCGCCCTTGTCCTCGTAGACACCGGCGGCCGCTCGGTTGGAGGCGGTGACGACCAGGGCCCGCCGGGCCGCGTCGGGGCCGGGCAGCCGCCTGCCGTACGCCGGATCCGGCGCGTGCTCCGCCTGTCCGGGTGCCGAGGACTCGGCTGCCGACGGCTCCGGGCGAGGCCCGTGGCTGTGGCCGTACACCTCTCCGGCCCGTGGCGGCGGAGTCATGACCTGCTCCAGTCGCCGGACTTGCCGCCCGTCTTCTCCTCGACCCGGATGTCGGTGATCACCGCGCCCTTGTCGACGGCCTTGACCATGTCGACGACGGTGAGCGCGGCGACCGAGACGGCGGTCAGGGCCTCCATCTCGACGCCCGTGCGGTCAGTGGTCTTCACCGTGGCGGTGATCTCGACGGCGTCGTCCGCAACCGCCAGATCGAGGGTGACGCCGGAGACCGCGAGCGGGTGGCAGAGCGGGATCAGATCAGGGGTGCGCTTGGCGCCCATGATGCCCGCGATACGGGCCGTCGCCAGCGCGTCGCCCTTGGGCACGCCCTCACCCCGCAACAACTCCACGACCTGCGGTGACACCAGGACCCGGCCGCTGGCGCGGGCGGTGCGTGCGGTGACGTCCTTTCCGGAGACGTCGACCATACGGGCCGCCCCCGCGTCGTCGATGTGCGTCAGCCTGCCATGCGTACTCATTTTGCTGTGGCGCTCCCGGTCCTGGCCCCTCAGGGCCTGTGTGGGCAGACACGGTACCGCCACCGTATGCAGGTCAGCCGAGGAGGACCACTTCCACCTCCGCGCCGGGCTCGGCCGAGGTGTCGCGCTCCGGGACGACGATCAGGCAGTCGGCATGGGCGAGGGCCGCGATCAGATGGGAGCCCGAGCCGCCGACCGGGGAGACGGTGCCCGACTCGGGGTCGTGCGTACCGCGCAGGAACTGCCGCTTGCCCGCGGGCGACGGCACCGGCTTGTCGGCCTTGAGCACGGCGCGCACCTTCGGGCGGTGGATGTCCTTGAGCCCCATCAGGGCCCGGATCGCGGGACGTACGAACAGCTCGAACGAGACGTACGAGGAGACGGGATTGCCCGGCAGCGCCAGCAGCGGGGTGTGCTCCGGGCCGATCGAGCCGAAGCCCTGCGGCTTGCCGGGCTGCATGGCGAGCTTGCGGAAGTCGATCCCGCTGCCCGGCACGTCCGCGTCGCCCACCGAGGCGAGGGCCTCCTTGACGACGTCGTACGCGCCGACGCTGACGCCGCCCGTGGTGACCAGCAGATCGGCGCGGATCAGCTGGTCCTCGATGGTGGCGCGCAGCACCTCCGCGTCGTCGGTGACCGCGCCCACCCGGTAGGAGATGGCGCCCGCGTCGCGGGCGGCGGCACACAGCGCGAAGCTGTTCGAGTCGTAGATCTGGCCCTCGCCCAACTCCTCGCCGGGCTGGACCAGTTCGCTGCCGGTGGAGAGCACGACGACGCGCGGACGGGGGCGGACGCGCACGGAGCCGCGGCCGATCGCGGCGAGCAGGCCGATCTGCGGCGGGCCAAGGACGGTGCCCGCCTCCAGCGCCAGGTCACCCGCCTGGACGTCGCTGCCGCGGGCGCGCACATGGGCGCGCGCCTCGGCCGGCCGGTGGACGCGGACCTCGCCGCTCGCGCCCTCAGGGGACTCTCCGGCCGGTCGCATCGTGGTGGCGGCTCCGCCGCCCGTGCCGCCGTCGGTCCACTCGACCGGGACGACCGCCTCCGCGCCGGGCGGCAGCGGGGCGCCGGTCATGATGCGGGCGGCCTGGCCGGGTCCGACGGTGGGCAGCCCACCGCCGCCGGCCGCTACATCGCCGATCACCGTGAGGACGGCGGGGAACTTTTCACTCGCGCCCGCGACATCCGTGGTGCGGACCGCGTACCCGTCCATGGAGCTGTTGTCGAAGGGCGGCAGCGCGACCGGCGCGGTGACGTCCTCGACCAGGACACATCCCAGCGCGTCCGGCAGCTGCAGCTCGATCGGGTCCAGCGGGCGGATCGCTCCGAGGATGTCCTCAAGGTGGTCGTCCACCGACCAGATCGTGCTGCTCACGGTGTTACATCTCCTCGGTCACATAACTGCGAAGCCAGGTCCGGAACTCCGGGCCCAGGTCTTCACGTTCGCACGCGAGTCTGACAATCGCCCGCAGGTAGTCCCCACGGTCGCCGGTGTCGTAACGGCGACCCTTGAAGACCACGCCGTGCACCGGTCCGCCCACCTTCTCGTCCGCGGCGAGTTTCTCGAGTGCGTCGGTGAGCTGGATCTCGTTGCCTCGGCCCGGCTCTGTCTCACGAAGTATGCCGAAGACGGCAGGGTCCAGGACATAACGGCCGATGATGGCGAGGTTGCTCGGGGCCTCGGACGGGTCGGGCTTCTCGACCAGGTTCGTCACCTTGACGACGTCGGACTCGCCGGTAGCCTCGACTGCCGCGCAGCCGTACATACCTATCGACGCGGGGTCGACCTCCATCAGCGCGATGACACTGCCGCCCTCCCGCTCCTGGATCTCGACCATCCTGGCGAGCAGCGGATCGCGCGGGTCGATCAGGTCGTCGCCGAGGAGGACCGCGAAGGGCTGGTCGCCGACGTGCGGGGCGGCGCAGAGCACGGCGTGGCCGAGGCCGCGCGGGTCGCCCTGGCGGACGTAGTGCATGGTGGCGAGGTCGCTCGACTCCTGGACCTTCGCGAGGCGGCGGGCGTCGCCCTTGCGGGTGAGCGCCTCTTCCAGCTCGTAGTTCCGGTCGAAGTGGTCCTCGAGCGGCCGCTTGTTGCGGCCCGTGACCATGAGTACGTCGGAGAGGCCGGCCGCGACCGCCTCCTCGACGACGTACTGGATCGCGGGCTTGTCGACGACAGGCAGCATCTCTTTGGGAGTGGCTTTCGTGGCAGGCAGGAACCGGGTTCCGAGGCCTGCGGCGGGGATGACAGCCTTGCTGATCCTGGGGTGCGACTGAGTCATGCGCAGCACCATAGCCGTCGAGTATGGGCTGAAGATGAGCCTCCGGTTAACTTCCGTCTCATAAAGACGTGTACGAGAGGTTTGTGAACGGGTAATGAGCGGTGACTTGTCCGGAAAGAGTGCGGTTCGGCGTGAACTCCTGGACGCCCGGGACGTCCTGTCCCCCCAGGACGTCCAGCGGGCCGCGGAGGCTCTCGCCCGACTGGCCCTTGACCTCCCGGAATTGGCCGAAGCAAGCACGGTAGCCGCATACGTCTCCGTCGGGCGCGAGCCCGGCACCCGCGCGCTGCTCGACGCGCTGCGCGCGCGGGGCGTACGCGTCCTGCTGCCGGTCCTGCAGGCGGACAACGATCTGGACTGGGGAGTGTACGAGGGCGCGGAACATCTGGTGCGCGCGGGGCGCGGACTGCTGGAGCCGGACGGCGCGCGGCTCGGCGCGGACGCCGTGCTGGATGCGGATGCCGTGCTCCTTCCCGGGCTCGCGGTGGACGCCCGCGGTATGCGGCTCGGCCGCGGCGGCGGCTCGTACGACAGGGTCCTCGCCCGCCTCTCGGCGGCCGGCGCCGACCCGGCGCTGGTGGTGCTGCTGTACGCGGACGAGGTGGTCGCGCGGGTCCCGGAGGAACCGCACGACCACCCCGTGCACGCGGTGGTGACACCCGAGGCCGTCAGGCGCTTCACCGGCTCGACGGACGCTACGGACGCTACGGAGTGAGCTTGAGCGTGTCGGTGGTCTTCTGCGACACGGCCTGCGCGCTGTAGGCCCAGTCGAGAAGTTCGCCGTTCGCCCACTTGTCCGTCTGGTCGGTGTAGTGCGCGTTGTACGCGTGCCCCGACGCACCGGTCAGGTTGATCCAGCGGGACTTGTCCCAGTCGCCGACGTTGACGACCATCCGCATCGAAGGCACCCAGATGACTCCGTAGCCGCCCGCCGCGTTCCAGCCGGTCGCGTTGACCGCGGCTTCGCCGCCGCCCAGATTCCACGGGCCGCGGTTGAGCACGAACTGCAGGAAGCCGGGACCCTCGGTGCCGAGCGTCTGGTTCTTCAGCGTCAGCTGGTGCAGCCGGCCCCAGGTCCAGCCGGAGGCGTCCTTGCCGAGCTCGGCCGTCAGCTCCCAGCGGGCGTCCTCCATGGCCCGGGCGAGCAGCTGGTCACGCGTCGTGGTGGCCGAGTCGGTACGGCTGGCCGGGGACTTCCACCACTCGTTGTTCTCGTCCTCGAGGATCTTGCGCACGACCTCGTACCAGCGGTCGCCGCCGTCCGGCTGCGCCGACTCAGTGTCGCGCTGGCCGCACTCGCGCACCCGCTCGGTCAGCTCGTCGTCCGGGGCCGAGCTGTCGGCCGGGCGGACATTGAGGCACTCGCCCTCGATGCGCAGCTCCTTGGGCAGCTTGTTGCCGAAGGCGAGCTTGAGGACATTGCGCCAGACCCCATTGAAGTACGCGGCCGCGCCGGAGTCCGGCTCCTGGGTGTAGTCCCAGCCCTCCAGCAACTTCTGCGCCTCGCGGACGTAGCTGTCCGAGACGTCGATCTTCAGCAGATACGGCGTGAGCAGCTTGGCGATCTCGCTGCTGTTGTCCATCTGCATGGTGCGCATGTCTTCGGTCGAGATCTTGCCGCCGCCCTGGATCTTCGACTCGATGAGGTCGTTGATCCGCTGGCTGCGGGCCCCGTAGCCGTAGTCCTTGGTGATCAGGTACGGGTACTTCTTCGCGTCGACGACCGCCTGGTTGGCGGTGACGATGTAGCCGCGCCGGGGGTTGTACTCGTAGGGCAGCTCGTCGAAGGGGATGAAGCCCTTCCACTTGTACTTCGGGTCCCAGCCGGGAGCGGGCGTGGTGCCGTCACCTTCGGCGCGGACCGGGATCTTGCCGGGCGCCTGGTAGCCGATGTTGTTCTTGGAGTCGGCGTAGACGAGGTTCTGCGAGGGAACCTCGAAGTTCTCGGCGGCCGCGCGGAAGGTCTTGAAGTCCTTGGCGCGGTTGAGCTCGAAGACCGCGTCCATGGACTTGCCGGGCACCAGGGCGGTCCACTGCAGAGCCACGGCGTAGCCGGCGCCGCGGTCCGGTGCGGCGTTGGAGACCGGGGCCTTCTGGCCGACCTTCTCCAGTTCGTTGCTGCGGTCGGAGACCAGTGGTCCGTGGCCGGTGGAGCGGACCGTGATCGTCTTGGAGCCGCCGCCCGCGATCTTGATGACCTCCCGGCGGGTGGTCAGCTTCTTCTCCTCGCCGCCCACCTGGTAGCTGTCACCGGCGAGCTTCTCGAGGTAGAGGTCGGTGACGTCCGCGCCGAGGTTGGTGAAGCCCCAGGCGATGTCCTGGTTGTGACCGATTATCACGCCGGGCGTCCCGGAGAAGGTGTAGCCGGCGGTGTCGTACTGGCAGGAGGCCGAGACCGTACGGCAGTGCAGCCCCATCTGGTACCAGAGGGAGGGCAGCGACGGCGCCAGATGCGGGTCGTTTGCCAGCATCGGCTTGCCGGTCGTCGTGTAGTTGCCGGAGACGACCCAGGAGTTGGAGCCGATGCCGCTGCCGCTGGGGCCGAGCAGCGCCGGGATCGTGTCCAGGGTCTTCGAGAGCGCCGCGAGCTGGGAGTTCAGGCCCTGGGTGGCGCCTGCCGGGCTGTCGCTTGCGCTGCTGCCGCCGGACGGGTCGGACGGCTCGGCCTCCGGGTCGAACTTCCCGGTGGCGGCGTCGACTCCGCCCTTGTCGACGATCGGTTTGTTCCGGTCGTACGGATACGACGGGTACAGGTCCTTGATCTGCTGCTCGGTGAGCCTGCTGGTCAGCAGAGAGCGGTCTATCTCCTCCTGCATGTTGCCGCGCAGGTCCCAGGCCATCGCCTTGAGCCAGGCCACCGAGTCGACCGGCGTCCACTGCTCGGGCTTGTAGTCGTTCACGAAGGACAGGGCGGCGTACTCGACGGAGAGGTCCTTGCCGTCGCGGTCCTTGAGGTAGGCGTTGACGCCGTCCGCGTACGCCTGGAGGTTCTTCTTCGTCTCCGGGGTGAGCTTGGTGTCGTACTCCTTCTGCGCCACCTGGCGCCAGCCGAGGGTGCGCAGGAAAGCGTCCGTCTCGACCTGTTCGGAGCCGAACATCTCGGAGAGTCGGCCGGCCGTCATATGGCGGCGTACGTCCATCTCCCAGAAGCGGTCCTGCGCCTGGACGAAGCCCTGGGCGCGGAACAGGTCTTCGTCGCTGTCGGCATAGATCTGCGGGATGCCGTAATTGTCGCGCTTGACCTCGACCTGGCCACGCAGACCGTCGAGCTTGAGTGTCCCGGTCGTCTGCGGGAAGGAGGCGCGCACTGTGCTGATGCTCCAGTACGTGCCGTATCCGACACCCGCGACAAGCGCCAGCACCAGGACGATCACGAGCAGGCGGGCGCGTCGCCCCTTCTTCTTCTTGGGGGAAGAGGCGGTTGTGTTGGCGGGCATCGCTGTCCTTCGAGGGGCAGGGTGGTCCTGGAGTGCTCAACTGAGTGCTGGAGCAACTGTAGGCGCAGCACTCCCCCCGTCCGGACGCGGTATCCGTAAGGCAGCAACCCGGCCCCCACCAGGCCCCGCGGCCCGCACAGATGATCGACCGCATCAAAGAAACGTTAAAGATTAGGTAAGGTAACGATGTGTCGCCTGCCGGAGGGACCATCCGGCATGTAGGCGCGAAGGGAAGGATCGGCCACTGACTGTCCACCAGCTCAATGAACTCCTGCTCATCTGCTCCCTCGTTCTGCTCATCGCCGTCGCGGCGGTGCGCATCTCGTCCCGCAGTGGGCTCCCCAGCCTGCTGCTGTATCTCGGGATCGGGATCGCCATCGGGCAGGACGGCATCTTCGACGTCAGGTTCGACGACGCCAGGCTTACCCAAGTGATCGGCTATGCCGCACTCGTGGTGATCCTGGCCGAGGGTGGACTGAGCACGAAGTGGAAGGAGATCAAACCCGTGCTGCCCGCGGCGGTCGCGCTGTCGACCGTCGGCATCGCGGTGAGCGTGGGCATCACGGCGGCAGGGGCGCACTATCTGGTCGGGCTGGAGTGGCGGCAGGCGCTCATCATCGGCGCGGTGGTGTCCTCGACGGACGCCGCCGCGGTCTTCTCCGTACTGCGCAAGGTGCCGCTGCCGTCACGGGTGACCGGTGTGCTGGAGGCCGAGTCGGGCTTCAACGACGCCCCCGTGGTGATCCTGGTGATCGCCTTCTCGACGGCGGGGCCGGTCGACGACTGGTACGTGCTGATCGGCAAGATCGCGCTGGAGCTGGCGATCGGCGCGGCCATTGGCCTGGCGACGGGCTGGCTGGGCGCCTTCGGACTGCGGCATGTGGCACTGCCCGCGTCCGGTCTGTATCCGATCGCGGTGATGGCGATCGCGGTGGTCGCGTACGCCGCCGGCGCCATGGCGCACGGCAGTGGCTTCCTCGCGGTCTACCTCGCCTCGATGCTGCTGGGGAACTCCAGACTGCCGCACGCGCCGGCGAACCGCGGATTCGCCGAGGGGCTCGGCTGGATCGCGCAGATCGGCATGTTCGTCCTGCTCGGCCTGCTGGTGACCCCGAGCGAGCTGGTCGACGACTTCTGGCCCGCAGTGGTCGTGGGCCTGGTGCTGACCATGGTGGCGCGGCCGCTGGAGGTCTTCGTCAGCCTGCTGCCCTTCAGGATTCCGTGGCCGGAGCAGGTGCTGATGTCATGGGCGGGGCTCCGCGGCGCCGTGCCCATCATTCTCGCCACGATCCCGATGGTCTACGGCATCGAGGGCAGCCGCCGAGTCTTCAACATCGTCTTCGTCCTGGTCGTCGTCTACACCCTGGTGCAGGGGCCGACGCTGCCCTGGCTGGCGAGGGCACTGCACCTGCGCTCGACCGACGCGGCCGATCTGGGCATCGAGTCGGCGCCGCTGGAGCGGCTGCGCGGACATCTGCTCTCGGTGACGATCCCCGAGGAGTCGAAGATGCACGGCGTGGAGGTGGCGGAGCTGCGACTGCCCGCGGGTTCCGCGGTGACCCTGGTCGTACGGGAGGGGAAGAGCTTCGTACCGCTGCCGTCGACCGTGCTGCGGCGGGGCGACGAGCTGCTTGTGGTGGCGACGGATCCGGTGCGGGATGCGGCGGAGCGGCGGCTGCGGGCCGTCGGACAGGGCGGAAAGCTGGCCGACTGGCTGGGGACAGGCGGAAACGGCAGAGGAAGATCCGACTAATCCCAGGCGTACCTCTGGAGATGTGGCCCATTTCCCAGGCGCAACTGCGAAATCCACCTGTACCATGAAGGCACACTGATCGACCAACTCTGCCTGACGCAGAGCTGGCGCGACCGTATGGCGGCCGCGGTGTCCCTCGTAGTGGGCCCCGGTATCTACCGCAGTTCCGCGCAAGAGGACAGCTCTCGGCGGCTCCCGTGCGTCTCGTACCACGAGTACGACGCGTACCAGGGGAGCGCTACCAGGCGGCAGAAAGGCACGGACCGTGGCATCCACGGTCGAGTCCCGTCCTGGGTACGGGCAGCTCCTGCGCACCCCAGGCGCCTGGACATTCCTGCTCCCGGGCTTTCTGGCACGCCAGCCCTTCGCGATGCTGACCATCGGCATCGTCCTGCTGGTCCAGCACACCACCGGTTCGTACGGCACCGCCGGCGCCGTCGCCGCTTTCACCGGTGTCTCCATGGCGCTGTTCGCACCGCAGAGCGGCAAGCTCGCGGACCGGTTCGGGCAGCGGGCCGTCGTGCTGCCGGGCGTGCTCGTGCACACCGCTTCCGTAACCGCCCTGACGGCGCTCGCGCTGGCGGACGCGCCCTTGTGGGCGCTGTTCGTCGCAGCCGTGCCTACGGGTGCGTCCGTACCGCAGGTCGGCCCGATGGTCCGGGCCCGCTGGGCCGCCATGCTCGGTGGGGGCACCTCCCAGGCCGAAGGCTCCGGGGGAGGCTCGCCACTGATGTCGACGGCGGCAGCCTTCGAGTCCGTGACGGACGAGTTCACCTTCGTCGTCGGACCGGTGCTCGCGACCGCGCTGTGCACGGGCGTCCACCCGGCGGCGGGACTGATCGCAGAGGCGGCACTGACGCTGGCCGGCGGCCTCTTCTTCGCGGCCCAGAGCCGTACGCAGCCGGCGGTCCGACCTGCGGCGACAGCCGCCGAGCCGCACACCTCCGCCCTGTCCATACCTGGCGTACGGGTGCTGGCCGTGGCCTTCCTCGGCATCGGCTCGGTCTTTGGCGGAATGCAGGTCGCACTGACCGCCTTCTCCGAGGAGATCGGCAACCCCGGGGTCAACGGTCTGCTGTACGGAGTTTTCGCGGCCGGCAACATGCTGGCGGGCATCGCGTGCGGCGCCATCGCCTGGAAGACCGGGCCGCGGCGGCGCATGGTGCTCGGCTACGCCGGGCTGACACTGGCGGCCTCCGCGCTGTGGGCGGTGCACTCCGTGGCGCTGCTGGCCGGGCTCGGGCTGCTGGTCGGCCTGTGCATCGCGCCCGCCCTGATCAGCGGCTACACACTGGTCGAGTCCCTGGTTCCTCCTTTGGCCCGTACCGAGGCCTTCACCTGGCTGACGGGCGCGGTCGCGCTCGGCCAGGCGGCGGCCGTGACGGTGGCCGGGCGGCTGGCCGACGAACACGGCGCGAGCGCCGGATTCCTGGTCCCCCTGGTGGGCACCGTGCTGGCCCTGGTCACCCTGGTGGCGCTGCGCTCGCGGCTCTCGACGAGGGCTTCCGGGCGGATCGCGGCGCGTGGGATGGGTCACCGAGTGCCGGTGACAGTGGACTGATCCAGCGGAATACGTCACTATGGACCGTCGTTAGCACTCATTGAGTGAGAGTGCCAGGAGGAAGACAACGTGCCGACCTACCAGTATCAGTGCACCGAATGCGGCGAGGGCCTCGAGGCGGTGCAGAAGTTCACCGATGACGCCCTGACCGTGTGCCCCAGCTGCGACGGACGCCTGAAGAAGGTGTTCTCGGCGGTCGGCATCGTGTTCAAGGGGTCCGGCTTCTACCGGAACGACAGCCGTGGGTCGTCGTCGAGCAGCTCGCCGGCGCCGACGTCGGGCGCGAAGGCTTCCGACTCGAAGTCGTCCGACTCGAAGCCTGCGGCTTCTGGGGCTTCCTCGTCGTCGTCTTCGTCGTCTTCTCCGTCCTCGAGCTCTTCGAGTTCGTCCACGAGTTCCAGCGGCAGCTCCGCCGCCTGAGGTCTGCTTCCGGGGACCCCGCCGTTGTGTACGGCGGGGTCCCTTGGCGTTTTCGCGTCCGGATACTGTGACAGGCATGGCGACCAACGCGAGTAACGCGAACGCAGAGATCGGTGTGATCGGCGGCTCGGGCTTCTACTCCTTCCTGGAGGATGTCACCGAGATTCAGGTGGACACCCCGTACGGCAGTCCCAGCGACTCGCTGTTCCTCGGCGAGATCGCCGGACGGCGGGTCGCCTTCCTGCCCCGGCACGGACGCGGCCACCATCTGCCGCCGCACCGCATCAACTACCGCGCCAATCTGTGGGCGCTGAGGTCAGTGGGCGTACGGCAGGTGCTGGGCCCGTGCGCGGTGGGCGGCCTGCGGCCGGAGTACGGGCCGGGGACGCTGGTCGTACCGGATCAGTTCGTGGACCGTACGCAGTCGCGGGTGCAGACGTTCTACGACGGGCTGCCGCTGCCGGACGGGTCCATTCCGAACGTCGTGCATGTGTCACCGGCCGATCCGTACTGCCCAGACGGGCGCAAGACGGCACTGGCGGCGGCGCGCGGGCGGAACTGGGACCCGGTGGACGGCGGGACGATGGTGGTGGTCGAGGGGCCGCGCTTCTCGACCCGGGCGGAGTCGCGGTGGTACGCGGCGATGGGCTGGTCGGTGGTCGGCATGACCGGGCACCCGGAGGCGGTGCTCGCCCGTGAACTGGCGCTCTGCTACACGTCGATGGCGCTGGTGACGGACCTGGACGCGGGTGCCGTGTCGGGCGAGGGCGTCTCCCACGAGGAGGTGATGGAGGTCTTCGCCGCCAATGTGGACCGGCTGCGGACGGTGCTGTTCGACGCGGTGGCGGGGCTGCCGGTGGACGGGGACCGGGACTGTCTGTGCACGCGAGCGCTGGGCGGCCTCGATCCGGGGTTTCAGCTGCCGTAATCGCTCGCCCGGGTGAGGGAGTTGTCCACAAGGCGGGGGTCGTCCACAGGCGTCTGCGGGATGCGGACGGAGGGTGGATCGTGAGGAGCGGTCGGACCAAGCGGTCGGACCGGGTGATCGGTCCAGGCGGTCGGTCCAAGTCCACTCCTCACGACAGGCGGTGAGTGTCATGTCGCTTCTCCCTCCTTCTGTTCCTCCTTCTCTTCCTCCCTCTGTTCCACCCTCCTCTGTTCCTTCCTCCTCTGTTCCCTCCTCGCTCCCTCCCTCGCCCGCGCCCGAGCCTCTCGGTGTGCCTCCGTTCGCTCCGCTGCGGGTGCGCGGCGGGGCGCATCGGCTGCGGCGGGCGATGCGCCGGCGACGGCGTGCGATGGCGGCCGGTCTCGCCATGACGGCGGCGGCGCTTGCCGCTTCGGGCGCCCGCGGTGCGGACGGTTCCGGGGCGGAGGCGCTCGCCGCGGCACCACAGCGCGAGCGCCGGCCCGCCGCGGAGATGGTGTCGGCTCCGGTGCGTATCGCTGATGCCGCGACGGTCCGGCTGCTGCGCCCCGGTGACCGCGTGGATGTGATCGCCGCCGCCAACTCCCCTGCGGGGCAAGGGCCCGAGGCGCGAGTGGTGGCATCGGGAGCCCGGGTGACCGAAGTTCCGGGCCTGCGCGAGCCGTCCGCCGAGGGCTCTTCTCCGGACGGCGGTGCGCTGGTGGTGCTCTCCGTGCCGCGGGCGACGGCCACGGCGCTGGCGGGCGCGGGGGCGACATCCCGGCTGGCGGTGACGGTGTGCTGACTGCTCGTGCTCGTGCCTGCATCCGTACTCGTACTGACGCACCATCAAGTCACTTCATCGCATGTGCGGACTGGACAGCGCGGTCACGCGCTGACGTAGGTTGCGGAGCGTTTGGCTCCGTGTCCTGCACATGCGAAGAGAGGCTCAGTGGTGAGCGAGAAGAAGGTCAGCGTCCTGGAGGGCTTCAAGGTCTTCCTGATGCGCGGCAATGTGATCGACCTGGCCGTCGCCGTGGTCATCGGCGCGGCGTTCACCCAGATCGTGAACTCCGTGGTGAAGGGCGTGATCAACCCGGTGGTCGGCGCGTTCGGGACGAAGGAGCTCGACTCCTACAGCTCCTGCCTGAAGGGCAGCTGCAAGACGGTGAACGGCGAGGTGGACGGCATCCAGATCCTGTGGGGCTCGGTGCTCAGCGCCACCCTCACGTTCGTGATCACCGCGGCCGTCGTCTACTTCCTGATGGTGCTGCCCATGTCCAAGTACCTGGCCAGGAGGGCCCAGCGGGACGCCGCCAAGGAAGGCGCGAAGGAAGTGGTCGAGCTGACCGAGCTCGAGGTCCTGAAGGAGATCCGCGACGCGATCGTGGCGCAGCGCGGCTCGGGCCACGATCAGTAGCGAAGCCGGCTAAGGCTCAGATGTGGTGGGGCGGCTTCTCGTCGAGGAAGCGCGCGAGGTCGGCGGCGCTGTCGCCGCCCGAAGGAGCCCGCTCGCCCCACCCGCGGTCCGTATCGTCCGAGGATTGCTGGTCCAGCGGATCGTCGAAGATCAGCTTCGGCTTGGGGGACTGCTGCCGTGGCTGCTTCGCGTCACGCGGTCCGGGGGCGGGGGCGGTACTCATACCTTCAGGGTACGGCGACGGGGACGGGCACGGGTCGGGCGGCCTGGGCGGTAGTCGGGACGCGGCGGCAGCTCTGGGTCCGGTGACGACGGCCCGGGCGTGGCCGCCGGTGCAGCGCCCGGGACGATGAGATCGTTCGGCCCATCGTGACGGGCGTCGGCGCCTCTCCGCGGTGCCGCGGCCATGCGGCGACGTGGTCGGCATGGGGCCGGTGCGGGTTAGCCGGGTCTCCGGGTACACCTGGCGGCCAGGGACGGCCGGGGACGCCCGGTCGCCTGGGACGCCCGGTGACCGGGGACCGCCGGGGCGGGGCTCGTTACCGCGACGACGGTCGCGGTTGGGGTGTGACGCTCGCCACCCGTCAGGCGATCACCGCGTGACGGCCACCGCCTGCCGCAACTGGCGTGATACGCATGGGCGTTATGGACAGGAATGATGCTCCGGCAGTCGGTCAGGCCGGCGGACCGGCGGACGGTGGGCTCACGGACGTCGCCGGCCTGCGGGTCGGCCACGCGCGCGTGGCCGGCGAGCGCGCCCTCAGCGGCACCACCGTCGTGCTCGCCCCCACGGGCGGAGCGATCGCCGCCGTCGATGTACGCGGCGGCGGACCCGGCACCCGGGAGACGGATGCCCTCGACCCCCGCAACCTGGTCCAGCGCGTCGAGGCGGTCGTGCTGACCGGCGGCAGCGCGTACGGCCTGGACGCCGCCGCCGGCGTGATGGCCTGGCTGGAGGAGCAGGGCCGCGGCGTGCGCGTCGGCCCCGACCCCTCGCACGTGGTGCCGGTCGTCCCGGCCGCCTGCGTCTTCGACCTGGGGCGCGGCGGCGACTGGCGGGCCAGGCCGGACGCCGCGACGGGACGCGCCGCGGTGGAGGCGGCAGCCCGTACGGACGAGGGCGCGCCGGTCGAGGAGGGCGGCGTCGGCGCGGGCACGGGCGCGGCCGTCGGACAGTTCAAGGGCGGGATCGGGACCGCGAGCACGGTTCTGGACTCCGGGGTCACCGTCGCCGCGCTCGTCGTGGCCAACGCCGCGGGCTCGGCTGTCGATCCGCGGACGGGCGCGCTGTACGGGCAGTACTTCGCGGGTCGCGTGGCCTACCCCTCCCCCGACGTCCACGCCGCCGCCCAGCTCCGCCTCACCGAGGCGCGCGAGAAGAGCGGGCCGCCCCCGCTCAACACCACCCTCGCCGTCGTCGCCACCGACGCCGACCTCACCCGCGCCCAGGCGCAGAAGCTCGCGGGTACGGCGCACGACGGCATCGCGCGCGCCGTACGCCCCGTCCATCTCCTCAACGACGGGGACACCGTCTTCACCCTCGCCACGGGCGCCGTCCCCCTCGACGCCGCCAACCCGCTCGCGCTCAACGAGGTGCTCGCGGCGGGCGCGGACGTGGTGACGCGGGCGATCGTACGGGCGGTCCTGACGGCGGACGGCGTCGAGGGGCCGGGCGGGGTGTTTCCTGCATACCGGGATCTGTACGACGTCAACTGACCTACGGAGCAGGCCAGTTGGCTCCGGCGCGCGGAGCCGTCCGCGGATGCGCTGTACGCGAGCGGACGCGCGGGAACTTCCGTCGCACCCCCTTCGTTTTCCCGAACCCCGGACGCGTTGTCAGACCCAGGGGCTACGTTTAGCAATCACCAAGTGACTTGCGGCGACGGCCTGGAGACCCATCTTGAACGATCCGTACGAGACAACCGAGACGCAGCTCGAGCGACTCCTGGGTCGGGCGCTCAACTCCTTCGACCTGCCCGATGCCACGGTCGAACGGCTGGAGTCCGCGCTGGCGCACGCCAGTTCGCTGCACTCCTCGCACCACAGCGCGGCGCTGCATCGCGCGACGTACCGCCATGCCTATCTGCTCAGTGACGGCAGCTCCGTCGTCCTGTGGGAGCTGGTGCACAACACCGGACGCGGCGGCCCGGAGCAGCACGAGCTGTACACCGAGGAGTCGGAGGTCCGCCTCGCCGCCTCACGGCTGCCCGCGGGTTTCCCGGGCTTCGCCGGACCGGACGCGGGTCCCGTCTTGGATCCGGACGCCGATCCCGGCGCTGACCTGGACGCCGACCTGCAGCTTCTCGCCAGCCTGATGGCCACGCCGCCGGTCCCGCTCCCCCGGGTGTACGCCCCGGACAACTCCGCGGACCACGCCCGCCGTGTGCTGCGCCGCGCGGAGAACGCCGACCGGCCGGGTGATGAGACCGCGCGCCTGCTGAGGGCCGCGTTCGCCCACCACATCACGCAGGTCTTCGGCCGCCAGTACCGGGTGGAGGGCAGGGACGCGGGCTTCACCCTGTACGAGCACGCGTTCCTGCTGCTGGACGGGACGGAGACGAGCCTGTGGGAGGTGGAGCACACGGCGACGCCGGACGGCCGCCATATGTGCGAGGTGTACGGCGCGGAGCAGGCCGCGCGGGAGGCGATGGAGCTCCGGGCGCGGGTGCGTTAGCGGGCCCGCGGGTGCGTTCGGCCATGTGAGGCTAGGTGACCTTCCGGTAGGTCACATCGAAGTCGTAGGTCCATGTCTCGCCGTCGCCCGACCCTTCCCAGCGGCCGGTGATGGTCCTGCCGCCTCCGCCGATCGTGCCGGTGAAGCGCTGGTGGAACGCCGGTGCGGCCCGCCGGATCGTCCAGATCCCGTCCTGTACGTCGGTCTCATAGACCCGGGAGACTCCGCGTCTGTCGGCGTAGAGCATGGTGAACGTCCCCGCCGCGTCGTCCAGCCCGGTGACCGACTCGACCGGGAAGGGCGCGTTGTCCAGCCATTCACCGGGGGTGGACGCGTCGGGCTCCAGGTCCGCGTGCTGGAGGAGGAAGGCTCCGCCCGCCAGCCACGCGAAGGTCGTCCTGGCGCGTGCCACGAGCCGGCCGTCGATGGACGCGTCCATCAGCCACTCGCCCACGAGGGGCTCCAGCCGTTGGAGCTCGGGGTGTGTAGCCGTCTGCCGCACGCCCTTCTCCTTCCAGTCAGGCCGCCGCGAGCACCTGGGTCTCCTCCTCGGCCCCGGTCCGGACCTGCTCAGGCTGCCGCTTGCGCGCGCCCTTGAGGAGGATGACCAGGCCCGCGCTGACGAGCGTGCCCGCGACGATCGCAACCAGGTAGAGGAACGGGTTGCCGATCAGCGGTACCACGAAGATGCCGCCGTGCGGCGCACGCAGGGTGCACTCGAAGGCCATCGACAGGCCGCCGGTGACCGCGCCGCCCGCCATCGCCGCCGGGATCACCCGGAGCGGGTCGGCCGCGGCGAACGGGATCGCGCCCTCGGTGATGAAGGACGCGCCCAGCACCCAGGCGGCCTTGCCGTTCTCGCGCTCGGTCTTGGTGAAGAGCCTGCCGCGTACGACGGTGGCCAGGGCCATCGCCAGCGGCGGCACCATACCGGCGGCCATCACCGCGGCCATCACCTTGAGCGAGCCTTCGTTGGGGTTGGCGAGCCCGCCGACCGCGAACGTGTACGCGACCTTGTTGAGCGGGCCGCCGAGGTCGAAGCACATCATCAGGCCGAGGATGGCGCCGAGGATGACGGCGTTGGCGCCGGAGAGGCTGGACAGCCAGTCGGTGAGCGCCTGCTGGAGCTCGGCGATGGGCTTGCCGATCACCAGGAACATCAGGAACCCGACGACCGCGGACGAGATGAGCGGGATCACGACGACCGGCATGATGCCGCGAAGTGGTTTGGGCACTTTGAGGCGTTGGATCGCCATGACGGTGCCGCCCGCGAGCAGACCGGCGATCAGGCCGCCGAGGAATCCTGCGTTGATGGTGAGCGCGATGGCGCCGCCGACGAAACCGGGTACGAGACCGGGGCGGTCGGCCATTCCGTAGGCGATGTAGCCGGCGAGTACGGGGACGAGGAAGCTGAAGGCGAGTCCGCCGACCTGGAAGAGGAGGGCGGCCCAGCTGGTGTGGTCCGCCCAGGCGAAGTGCTCGGCGACGGACTTGGCGTCGGAGATCTCGTAGCCGCCGATGGCGAAGCCGAGGGCGATGAGGAGGCCGCCGGCGGCGACGAAGGGGACCATGTAACTGACGCCGGACATCAGCCACTTGCGCAGCTTGGTGCCGTAGCCCTCGCCGGGCTCGCCGGCTGCCTCGACGGGCGTGGCCTTGGCGGGACCGCTGACCTCACCGCGCGCGGCCTTGCCACGGACCTCGGCGATGAGCTCGGCGGGCCTGCTGATCCCGGCCTTGACGCCGACGTCGACGGTGGGCTTCCCGGCGAAGCGCTCCTTGTCCCGTACGGGCACGTCGTGCGCGAAGATCACGCCGTCGGCGTCGGCGATGACCTTGGGGTCGAGCCGGGTGAACCCGGCGGACCCCTGCGTCTCGACGGCGACTTGGACGCCGTGGGCTTCGCCGGCCTTTTCGAGGGATTCGGCGGCCATGTAGGTGTGGGCGATGCCGGTGG
This sequence comes from Streptomyces sp. NPDC002870, assembly GCF_042888505.1. Classification (NCBI taxonomy): domain Bacteria; kingdom Bacillati; phylum Actinomycetota; class Actinomycetes; order Kitasatosporales; family Streptomycetaceae; genus Streptomyces; species Streptomyces sp. NPDC002870. The sequence continues at coordinate 94,019 of NZ_JBIAPW010000027.1, read as the reverse complement.
GGCAGGAGGTGACGACGACGATGCGGAAGGGGGTGGTGGTGTCTTCTCCCCCACCCCGCCCTCCCCCAGAGCTCCGCCTGGGTGGGGGTCCCCCCGGCGCAGCGGGGCTCCGCCCCGGACCCCCGGCCGCGTCGACGTCGGCTTCGCCGCGCTCGGCGGCCACCGGCTCCACACCGACGCCGGACAGGGCCCCGTCGCTGCCGACGGCTGCTTCTCCGCCGTCTGCGGCACGGTCGGCACCCGGCATCGAACCCGCGGCCGGTGCGCCAGCGGCGCTGTCGGGCGAAGCCGGCCCGCCCGGGGCCGTGTCGGCCCCCGCCGCCCCGTCATCTCCGCGCGTCCCGCCCGGCGAAGCCGAGGCGGCCGCGGCAGCCGCGCCCGCGCCGGTGTCCGGCACCGAACCCTCGGCCGGTGCGCCCGCGCCGGTGTCCGGCGAAGTCGGTGCGGCGGGGGCGGAGTCAGCGTCCGTCGCGGGCTTCGGAGCATCGCCGCGGATCAGTGCGGCGGTCGCGTCCGCGTCCGTCGCTCCCCTCAGCGTTCCCGTGAAGTTCTCGTCCATCAGGCGGCGTGCCAGGCTCGACAGGATCGTCAAGTGGGCGTCGTCCGCGCCCGCGGGAGCCGCTATCAGGAAGATCAGGTCCGCCGGGCCGTCCGGGGCTCCGAAGTCGATGCCCGAAGCGCTGCGGCCGAATGCCAGCGTCGGCTCGCTGACATGCGCGCTGCGGCAGTGCGGTATGCCGATCCCGCCGTCCAGGCCCGTCGGCATCTGGGCCTCGCGGGCCGCCACGTCCGCCAGGAAGCCGTCCAGGTCGGTGACCCGGCCAAGGGCCGTCATCCGCTCGGCCAGCGAACGGGCCGCGGCTTCCTTCGTGGTCGCGGCCAGGTCGAGGTCGACCAGGTCCGCGGTGATCATTTCGCTCATCGCGGGCTCCCTTGCTCAGTGAGTACTCGGTCCAGGGGGATGTCCGCGGTCACGGTGACCGCGGACGAGTCGAGGTCGGCCGGCTTCGGCATCACGCTGCCCGGCAGCTGGACCGCCGCCGCGCCGTGTGCGACCGCCGCGGACAGCGCTTCCGGGCCCCCACCGCCCGCCGCCAGGAAGCCGGCCAGCGAGGCGTCGCCCGCGCCGACGTTGCTGCGGACGGCAGTGACGCGGGCGTGCCCGTAGAAGGTGCCCGCGGACGACACCAGCAGCTGGCCGTCCGCGCCCAGGCTCGCCAGCACCGCGCCCGCGCCGAGCCCGCGCAGCTCCTCCGCCGCCTTGACCGCGTCGCCGACCGTGGCGAGCGGGCGGCCCACCGCCTGGGCGAGTTCGTCGGCGTTGGGCTTGACGACGTCGGGGCGTGAGCGCAGGGCGGCCAGCAGGCTCGGGCCTGAGGTGTCGAGGGCGACCCGCGCCCCCGCCGCGTGTGCCCGGGTGACCAGCTTGGCGTACCACTCGGGCGCGAGCCCCCGCGGCAGGCTGCCGCAGCACGCGATCCAGGCCGCGGACGCGGACCGCGCGGCGATGGCAGAGACGGCTGAGGCCGCAGCTGCCGAAGCGACCGCGGAGACCGCCGCCAGCAACGACTCGGCTTCTGAGGCGCTCAGCTCGGGGCCGGGCGCATTGATCTTCGTCAGCGTCCCGTCCGGCTCCGCCAGCGCGATGTTGGAGCGCGTCGAACCCTTCACCGGAACCGGCGCGACCTCGATGCCCTGCCCCGTCAGCAGCTCCGCGACGAGCGCGCCGGGCGCCCCGCCGAGCGGCACGATCGCGACCGTACGGTGCCCGGCGGCCGCGAGGGCCCGCGAGACGTTGACGCCCTTGCCGCCGGGGTCCATCCGCTCGGCCGTAGCCCGCAGGACTTCGCCACGGTCCAGCGCCGGGACCTCGTACGTACGGTCCAGCGAGGGATTCGGGGTGACGGTCAGGATCATGCGCGTACGACTTCCGTTCCAGCGGCCTCGATCACCGCGGCGTCCTTGGGGCTGAGCCCGCTGTCGGTGATGAGCAGGTCGACGTCGGCAAGGTCGCCGAAGCGGGCGAAGTGCGAGTGCCCGTGCTTGGCCGAGTCCGCCAGCAGTACCACGCGCCGCGAGGCCGAGACGGTCGCGCGCTTGACGGCGCCTTCGGCGAGGTCGGGCGTGGTGAGCCCGCCACCCACGGAGAAACCGTTGGCGCCGAGGAAGACCACGTCCGCGTGGATTTCTCCGTACGCCCGCAGCGCCCACCCGTCGACCGCGGCCCGGGTCCGGTGCCGAACCCGCCCGCCCACCAGGTGGAGGTCGATTCCGGGGTGGTCGGCGAGGCGCGCCGCGACGGGCAGGGCGTGGGTGACGACTGTGAGCGAGCACTCCAGCGGGAAGGCCGCGGCGAGGCGGCCCACGGTGGACCCGGCGTCGAGGATCACGCTGCCGTCCGCCGGCAGCGCGGCGAGCGCCGCGTGTGCGATGCGGTCCTTCTCGTCCGCGGCCGTGGACTCGCGCTCGGCGAGGTCGGGCTCGAAGTCGAGCCGCCCGGCCGGTATGGCCCCACCGTGCACCCGGCGGACGAGCCCGGCCCGGTCCAGCGCGTTGAGGTCGCGCCGGATGGTCTCGGCAGTGACCTGGAACTCCTCGGCGAGCGAGAGCACATCGACCCGGCCGCTGTCGCGGGCGAGTCGCAGGATCTCCTGCTGGCGCTCCGGTGCGTACATGTGGGTTTACATCCGTTCCGTACCCGAATCTGTGGTTTCACTTGCAGGCTACGCCCCGAATTCCGCAAAGTAAACAGATCCGGGCATGAAGAGCGCAGATATGGGGCGCGCCAGACATGGGTCGGACAGACACGGGGCGGACAGACACGGGCCCGGACAGACATGGGCCGGGCACATACAGAAAGGACCGGCCCGGGGAAGCGTCCCCGGGCCGGGCCTGTCAGCCGCACGAGATCAGTTGGCGAGCACCGGCTCCCGGTCGACCGGCCCTTCGGCCCCGGCGTCCGCCGCTCCCTCCACATGCTGCTTCGGCCGCGCCGGCAGCGCGAACATCACCACGAAGATCGCGACCAGCACCGCCACCACCCACCACAGCGAGTTCTGGAACGCGTCCCCGAACGCCTTCCCGACCGCGCTCGGCGCGATCCGGTCGTCGATCGAGCCGAAGAAGACCACCGAGACAAGCCCCAGCCCCAGCGCATTCCCCATCTGCATGGTGGTGTTGATGAGCCCGGACGCCGAGCCCGAGTGCTCGCGCGGCACGTCCGACAGCACCGCGTCCGTCAGCGGCGCCACGATCAGGCCCATCCCGACGCCCATGACGACCAGCGGGAGCGCCATCTGCCAGGACTGGATCCCCGTCCCGTACCGCCCGGCCTCCCAGATGTAGAGCAGCAGACCAGTGGCCATCGTCACCGCGCCCGCCTGCAGCACCTTCCGGCCGAAGCGCGGCACCAGCTTCTGCACGGACATCCCTGCCGCGGCGGACACGGCGATGGAGAAGGGGACGCCCGTCAGCCCCGCCCGCAGCGGCGACCAGCCAAGACCGATCTGCATGTACAGCGTCCAGACCAGGAAGAAGATCCCGCACGCGATCCCGAAGGTGAGCTGCACGGCGATGCCCGCCGCGAAGCTCTTCACCTTGAACAGCGACAGCTCGACGAGCGGCGAGCCGTCCTTGCGCGTCTTGTACTTCTCGTACATGACGAACGCAGCGAAGACGATCAGGCTGCCGGCCATGCACAGGTGACCCCACAGCGGCCAGCCCAGCTCACGGCCGCGCGTCAGCGGGTAGATCAGCATCAGCAGGCCGAGCGTGACCAGCGCGACGCCCACCAGGTCGAGCTTGAGCGCCTTCGGGGCGCGGGACTCGGTGATGTACTTCCGGCCCAGGATCAGCCCGGCTATGCCCACCGGCAGGTTGATCAGGAAGATCGGCCGCCACTCGAGGCCGAAGAGGTTCCACTGGGTCAGCAGCGCGCCGAGCAGCGGCCCGGACACGGCGCCGAGCCCGATGATCGCGCCGAACATGCCGAAGACCTTGCCGCGTTCGTGCGCCGGGAAGGTGACATGGATGATCGCCAGCACCTGCGGCACCATCATCGCGGCGGTCGCGCCCTGCAGCAGGCGGGAGGCGACCAGCATCTCCTCGTTCGCGGCGAAGCCGCAGAGCGCGGAGGCGAGCGTGAAGCCGGAAATGCCGATCAGGAACAGCCGCTTGCGGCCGTAGATGTCACCGAGCCGGCCGCCCGTGATCAGACCGGCGGCGAAGGCCAGCGCGTACCCGGCGGTGATCCACTGGATCGCACCGAAGGACGCTCCCAGGTCCCGCTCCATGCTCGGGATCGCGATATTGACGATGGTGACGTCGACCAGATCCATGAAGGCCGCGGTCATGACGATGGCTAGCGCGATCCAGCGACGACGGTCTGAAGCCGTATCCGGTACGGCGGACTGTGAACTCATAGGAAGGAAAGTAGAGGCGATGTAGGTCAGATCCCGACCTAAATAGGCGCCATCCTGAAGAACATGACGGATACTCCGGCACGACTCCTGAATCTGCTCTCCCTCCTCCAGACACCGCGCGAGTGGCCGGGCAGTGAGCTCGCAGAGCGCCTCGAGGTGAGCCCGCGTACCATCCGGCGCGACATCGACCGGCTGCGCGACCTCGGCTATCCGGTCGAGGCGACGAAGGGCGCGATCGGCGGGTACCGGCTGGTGGCGGGCGCCGCGATGCCGCCGCTCCTCCTCGACGACGAGGAGGCGGTCGCGATCGCGGTCGGCCTGCGCGCGGGGGCCGGCCATGCCATCGAGGGCATCGAGGAGGCCTCCGTACGCGCCCTGGCCAAGCTGGAGCAGGTGCTGCCGTCCCGGCTGCGGCACCGGGTGACCACCCTCCAGGCGGCGACGATCCCGCTCACCCGGGGCGACGGCGCGACGATCGACCCGCACACTCTGACGGTCATCGCGGGCGCGGCCACCGGGCGCGAACGGCTCCGCTTCGGCTACCGCGCGGGCGACGGCAACGAGACGAAGCGGCAGGTCGAGCCGTACCGCCTCGTATCGACCGGCCGCCGCTGGTATCTCGTCGCGTACGACATCGGCCGGGAGGACTGGCGTACGTTCCGGGTCGACCGGGTCTCCGAACCCTTCGCCACGGGGGCGCGCTTCGTGCCGCGGGAGTTGCCGACGGGCAGTGCCGCCGAGCTGCTGGGGCACACCATGTCCCGGCAGCCGGAGAACGACATCGACGTGACCTTCGACGCCCCGGCCGCGTTCGTGTCCGCGCGTCTGCCGGACACGCTGGGCGCGCCGGAGGCGACGGGTGAGGGGACATGCCGGCTGCGGGCGACGTCGACGGACTCGCTGGAGTGGGTGGCGCTCCGACTGGCGCTGGTGGACTGCGAGTTCACGGTGCACGGCCCGCGGCCGCTGGTGGAGTACGTGACGGACCTGGGCGCGCGCCTGACCCGGGCAACTCCTGTCCGGTGAGGCTGCGGGCCCAGGGCAGGGACGGGCACACGGCAGGGACGGGCACAGGACAGGGACGGGCGCAGGACAGGGACGGGCACAGGACACGAGGAGCAGGACACGAGGACAGGAAAGGACCCCGGCACCGGGGGGGGATGGTGCCGGGGTCCGTCTATGGGGGCTTGCGCCCGCCGCGGGCGATTACGCCGCCGCGTCGAAGCCCGTGTCGCGCGCCATCCGCTTCAGCTCCAGCAGCGCGTGCTTCTCTATCTGCCGTATCCGCTCCCGCGTCAGGCCGTGCTGCTTGCCGACCTCCGTCAGGGTGCGCTCCCGGCCGTCCTCGATGCCGTACCGCATGCGGATGATCGACGCCGTACGGTGGTCGAGCTTGCCGATCAGGTCTTCCAGCTCCTCGCTGCGCAGCAGCGTGAGCACCGACTGCTCCGGCGAGACCGCCGAGGTGTCCTCCAGAAGGTCGCCGAACTGCGTCTCGCCCGCGTCGTCCACCGCCATGTTCAGGCTGACCGGGTCGCGCGCCCAGTCGAGGACGTCGATGACGCGCTCCGGCGTGGAGCCCAGCTCCTTCGCGACCTCTGCGGCCTCCGGCTCCCGTCCGTTCTCCCGGTTGAACTCGCGCTGGACGCGACGGATCCGGCCGAGCTCCTCCACCAGGTGGACAGGGAGCCGGATCGTGCGGGACTGGTCGGCTATGGAGCGGGTGATCGCCTGGCGGATCCACCAGGTGGCGTACGTCGAGAACTTGAAGCCCTTGGCGTAGTCGAACTTCTCGACCGCGCGCACCAGACCGGCATTGCCCTCCTGGATCAGGTCGAGCAGGGGCAGGCCGCTGCGCGGATAGCGCCGGGCCACGGCGACCACGAGCCGGAGGTTGGAGCGGATGAAGACGTCCTTCGCGCGCTCGCCCTCGACGACCAGCGCCTCGAGCTCCTCGCGGGTGGCGTCGACGGCATCGCTCTCCACCTCTTCGCCGAGGATCTGCTGTGCATACACACCCGCCTCGATGGTCTTGGACAGTTCGACTTCCTTTGCGGCGTCGAGCAGTGGCGTACGTGCGATCTCGTCGAGGTACATGCCGACCAGGTCGCGGTCGGCGATCTCCCCGCCCACGGCACTGCTTGCCCGACTCGCCCCAGCGGACTGGGACTGACGACGGGCGACGGCACGGGTTGCCATGCGAGCTCCCTTGCTGAGTAGGTCGCGACACCCTCCCGGGTGCCCTGCATCCGTTGGAAACAACGACTGGAATCCGGACAGAATTCCCACGCGACACATCGATTTTCGTGATCTTGCAGTACCCTGTCCGGCGATCGGGAGGAAGAGTGTCAGAGGATCACACAGAGGTGCAGGTCAGGGCGGGCACGGAGGCCGATCTCGAGGCCCTCACGGAGCTTTACAACCACTACATACGTGAGACTGCCGTCACATTCGACACGACCGCCTTCACCCCCGAGCAGCGCCGCTCGTGGCTGCACTCCCACCCTGAAGACGGTCCCCATCGTCTTTTGGTTGCTCGGGATGTCCGTTCTGCCCTGCTTCTCGGGTACGCGACGAGCAGCCCCTTCCGCCCCAAGCCCGCGTACTCCACCTCGGTCGAGGTCAGCGTCTACTGCGCCCCCGACGCCGCGGGCCGCGGCATCGGCACACTCCTCTACAAGGCGCTCTTCGAGGCACTCGACAGTGAAGATCTGCACCGCGCGTACGCCGGGATCGCCCAGCCGAACGAGGCCTCGGCCCGGCTGCACGCGCGTTTCGGCTTCCGGCACATCGGTACGTACCGCGAGGTGGGCCGGAAATTCGGCCGGTACTGGGACGTGGCCTGGTACGAAAAGGACCTGGCAGCGACTAGCCGAACTGCAGGGACCGCTTCGCCAGGCCCATCCAGAAGCCGTCGATCACGCTCTTCCCGCTCTTGAGCTCGTCCTGAGACGCTCCCAGGGTGACGAACAGCGGCGCGAAGTGCTCGGTCCGTGGGTGGGCCAGTCGGCCCGCCGGGGCCTTGTTCTCGAAGTCCAGCAGCGCGTCCACGTCCGCCGCCGCGAGTGCCCGCCGCCCCCAGTCGTCGAACTCGGCCGACCAGCCGGGGGTCCCCTCATGCCGTAGCGCGGCCAGATTGTGGGTGAAGAAGCCGCTGCCGATGATCAGCACGCCCTCGTCGCGCAGCGGCGCGAGCCTGCGCCCGACGCCCATCAGCTTCTGCGGGTCGAGCGTAGGCATGGAGATCTGGAGTACGGGTACGTCGGCGCCAGGGAACATTTCCACCAGCGGGACGTATGCGCCATGGTCGAGCCCTCGGTCCGGGACATCCTGCACCGGCGTTCCGGCGGCGCGCAGCAACTTCCGTACGGATTCGGCGAGTCCGGGGGCACCGGGCGCGTCGTACCGGACCCGGTAGTAGTGCTCGGGGAAGCCCCAGAAGTCGTACACCAGCGGCACCGCCTCGGTCGCGCCGAGCGCGAGCGGGGCGTCCTCCCAGTGGGCCGAGACCATGAGGATCGCCTTCGGGCGCGGCAGGGACGCGGACCAGGCGGCGAGCTGGCCGGGCCAGACGGAGTCATCGGCGAGCGGCGGTGCGCCGTGCGAGAGATAGAGGGCGGGCATGCGCTCCGCGGCAGGGGTGGCATTCATGACTGCGGCTCCCGATCCACATCCGGTCCGATCGATCCGATCCGGTCCGGTCTACTCCGGTCCGGTCCGGTCCGGTCCGGTCTGCTTCCAGCTCCAGACCTACTTGAACTTTCAAGCTACATCCACCCTAACTCCACATAGTTCAACTTTCAAGGATGGGTCGTAGAGTGGGATACATGAACACGGCATCCACTGGTGGGGGCGGCCGCGAACCGCGCTGGCTCACCGAGGACGAACAGCGCGTGTGGCGCGCCTATCTCCATGCCACCACCCTCTTCGAAGACCACCTCGACCGGCAGCTCCAGCGCGACGTCGGCATGCCGCACATCTACTACGGCCTGCTCGTCCAGCTCTCCCAGGCCCCGCACCGCCGCATGCGGATGACGGAGCTGGCCATCGACGCGAAGATCACCCGGTCCCGGCTCTCGCACGCGATAGCCCGCCTGGAGAAGAACGGCTGGGTGCGCCGCGAGGACTGCCCCTCCGACAAGCGCGGGCAGAACGCCGTGCTGACGGACGACGGCTTCAAGGTCCTCGAACGCTCCGCACCGGGCCATGTCGAGGCCGTACGACAGGCGTTGTTCGACCGGCTCACGCCCGAGCAGGTCGCGCAGCTCGGCGAGATCATGCAGATCATGGCCGCCGGACTCCAGCCGCAGGACTCCGGCGCGGACCTGCCCTGGCTGCGCTGAGCCCACACGGCAACGGAAGGGCCCCGCCCGGGTTCGCCCCGGGCGGGGCCTTGTTTCACTGTGCGCGGCGTCAGTGCGCGACGACCGGGACCTTGATCTCGTCCTCGACGCCCTCACCCGACGACGCGGTGACCGAACCGGCCCCCGGGCGCCCGGTGTTGATGAACGTGAACGCGATCGCGGCGGAGGCCACCAGGATCCCGACCGCCCACCAGATCGCGGACGAGAAGCCGTGCACCATGGCCTGGAGCTCCAGCAGCTTCGGGTCGGTCGCTCCCGCGGCGTGCGAGGAGATGTACGCGGTCGTGGCCGAGGCCGCGATCGTGTTCAGCAGCGCCGTTCCGATAGCGCCGCCGACCTGCTGCGAGGTGTTGACCATCGCGGAGGCGACACCGGCGTCGGCCGGGTTCACGCCGTGGGTGGCCAGCGACATCGCCGGCATGAACGCCGTACCCATGCCAAGACCGAGCAGCACCTGCGCCGGCAGGATCAGACCCGCGTACGAAGTGCCGATCTCCAGCTGAGTCAGCATCAGCATGCCGAGCGCCGCGACCACGAAGCCGGGGCCCATCAGCAGCCGCGGCGCAACGCGGGTCATCAGCCGGGCGCCGATCTGGGTCGAGCCCACGATCATGCCCGCGATCATCGGCAGGAACGCGAAGCCCGTCATGACCGGGGAGTACCCCTTCACGACCTGCAGGTAGAACGTCAGGAAGAGGAACAGCCCGAACATCGCGATGATGGCGAGGCCCAGCGAGAGGTAGACACCGCCGCGGTTGCGCTCGGTCAGGACGCGCAGCGGCAGCAGCGGGGACTTGACCTTCGCCTCGGTGACGACGAATCCGGCGAGCAGCACCGCGGAGGCGACGAACATGCCCACGGTCAGGCTGTCGGACCAGCCGGCGGACTCGGCGCGGGTGAAGCCGTACACCAGCGCCACCAGGCCCAGGGTGGACAGAACGACGCCGGGGATGTCGAGCGAGGAGCGGTTGCGCGCGCCCTCCGGCTCACGGATCACGAGGTACGCGCCGACGGCGGCGACGATCGCGAAGGGGATGTTGACGAAGAAGGTCCAGCGCCAGTTCAGGTACTCGGTGAGGAAGCCGCCGAGGATCAGACCGACGGCGCCGCCGCCACCGGCGATCGCACCGTAGATGCCGAAGGCCTTGGCTCGCTCCTTGGCGTCGGTGAACATCACGGCGAGCAGCGAGAGCGCGGCGGGCGCGAGCAGCGCGCCGAACGCACCCTGAAGTGCCCGCGAACCGAGCAGCATGGCCTCGCCGGTGGCGGCGCCGCCGAGGGCGGACGCCGCGGCGAAGCCGAGCAGTCCGACGACGAAGGTGCGCTTACGGCCCCACAGGTCGGCGATGCGGCCGCCGAAGAGCAGCAGTCCGCCGAAGGCGAGGGCGTAGGCGGTGATGACCCACTGGCGGTTGGCGTCGGAAATACCCAGGTCCTGCTGGGCGGTGGGGAGCGCGATGTTCACGATCGTGGCGTCGAGCACGACCATCAGCTGGGCCACGGCTATGAACACCAGCGCTTTCCAGCGGCTGGGGTCCGGAACGGAAATATCGGCTGTTTTTGGCATGGGATGAGCCGCCTCAGGGTGCACAGGGGTCAAAAAAGGACGTGGTCAAAAGTGTTGTGGAGGGGACCTGCGGCGCCGGTTCAACTCATCGGCGCGGCCAGGCAGCTTCGCCGCTTCACACGGTGCTGCCGCGCAGGCCCTCCAAGGTCGCGGCCGTGCCCGGCAGTTCGGAGCGCGCGGGCGCTTCGAGTCCGTCCAGGAAAAGCTGCAGATGGCGATGGGCGAAGTGGTCGATGTTCAGGCACGCGGTGCCCGGCAGCGGCCGGCTGAGCTGGGAGAGAGCCACGAGAAGATCTCCGACGGCGACGTCGGCGCGGAGTCGGCCCGCTTCATGTGCGCGCTCGAAGAGGCCGTCGACTGCCGCTTCGAGGCGTACCTGCTCATGGGCCAGATCGGGATAGTGCTTGTCGAAGGACCCGGTGAGCAGCGGACACAGCGCCCCGATCCGTTCGTCGGCGGCCGCGTGGGTGAAGCGCCGCAGCGCCTCGAACGGGTCCGCCTCCTCGGCCGCCGCCTCGTGCGCCCGCTGCGTCGTGCGGGCCAGGACGAAAAGGACGACCTCGTGGATGAGGGTGTCGCGGTCGGGGAAGTGCCGGTAGAGCGTGGCATTGCCGACACCCGCTCGGCGGGCGATGTCATCGAGCGGGACCTCGGGCCCGAACTCGACGAACATCTCGCGCGCGGCCGTCACGATCCGCTCCCTGTTCCGCAGGGCGTCCGCCCGCGGCCGGGGAGAGCGGCGCGCTTCGGTGTCGGCGGCGGGGCTCACGGCTCCACTTCCTCTCGTGTCTTGCTCGTGTCGCTACGTACATCACATGTAGTCGCTACGTAACCGGGGACCTCTTCCCCGTTTCGCGGGGACACGAGTTCAAACGGGGAAACGATCCCCGGTTATTTCCCACCTCGAATGTGACCTGCATCACATATCCCTCGCGAGAAATACCCACGATCGGCCCACCCGGCGGGCGCCCCGCCACCACCCGTCACAGGCTGATCGCACTGAGTGCAGCCAGGGCCCGGCCTGCTGCCGCGGACCCGAAGGCGATTGCATGCAGTCAACACGCCAGCGGATACGCAAAACCGGCAGCTCCCGCCGCATCTGCGCGCTCGGCGCCCTCGCCGCTCTCGCGCTCGCCGCGCTCACCACGGCGAGCGCCACTCTCCCCTCCCCCACCCGGGCATCGGCCGGGCCGGTGGCAGGCGCCGACAAGACCGCGCTCGGGCCCTGCCGCATCGCGTCCACGCTGGGGGTCCAGATGTCAGAGGGTGTGCCGACCCCGTCGGGCTACTCCCGCTCCACAGGCGTCGTCCGCGCGCTCAACCTGATGATCGACTTCCCGGACGCGCAGGGTACGGGCCGGGCGATGGACCGGCTCGCGGAGTTCTTCCCGCAGACCGCCGACTGGTTCCGGACCAGTTCGTACGGACGCCTCAGCTATCGCGCGCACGCCCCGATCACCGGCTGGCTGCGGATGCCGATGCCGTTCGCCGCGTACGGGATAGAGCGCGGCTCGCCCTATGAACCGGGCTACCGCCGGCTCGCCCAGGACGTAGTGACAATGGCCGACCCGAAGGTGGACTTCAGCGCGTACGACCTGGTGAACGTCCTGGTCACGCCCAACGCCGGGCCGTCGGCGCTGGACACCGTGCTCTCCGTGACCTTCTCCGGCAATGACGAGGCCCCGCTCGCGGACGGCGTGCCGCTCGCCAACACGTCCTTCGTCTACAGCCGCCAGGACGATGGTTCGGGGTCGTACGCCGAGACGGGCTATCGCGTACTGCCCCACGAGAACGGCCATGTCTTCGGCCTGCCCGACCTCTACACCTCCGAAGGCGCGGGCGCGGTCGGCCACTGGGACATCATGTCCGAGGACTGGGGGGCCAACAACGATCTGCTGGGCTGGCACAAGTGGAAGCTGGGCTGGCTGGACGCCGGCCAGATCGGCTGCGCGTCCGGGCCCGGCAGCACGGAGTACGCGCTGACGCCGCTCGCGGTCGCGGGCGGCGCGAAGATGGCGATCATCCCGCTCACCAAGAACGCGGGGTACGCGGTGGAGGTGCGCACCCGGGCGGGCAACGACGATGCCGTGTGCGCGCCGGGCGTGCTGATCTACCGCGTGCAGTCCGACGTGGACACCGGGCAGGGTCCGGTGTCGGTCTCGGACAGCAAGCGGAACAGCGGGGGCTGCACCCGGCGTCCCAATGTGCACGCGGAGCTGTCCGACGCGCCGTACCGGCCGGGGCAGTCGTTCGTCGACCAGCAGAACGGCGTCCGCATCGCGGTGATCGGGGAGGAGCCGGGCGGCACCTACCGGGTGCGCGTCACGCGTTCCTGAAGAGCCGCTCCTGCGACACCTGTCGCTGTACGGGGATGCGGAGCTCGCGCTTGAGGATCTTCCCGGTCGGATTGCGGGGCACGGGCTCGTCCCGTACGAGGACATGAGCGGGCACCTTGAAGGCGGCCAGGCTCTTGCCGGCGTGCGCCCGCAGCTCGTCGACGGTGACCGTGGCCCCGGCGCGCAGCTGCACCACGGCCGCCACCTCCTCCCCCAGCACCGGGTGCGGGACGCCCAGCACGGCGGCGTCGGCGACGTCCGGGTGGTCGTGCAGGACCGCCTCCACCTCGACGCAGTACACGTTCTCGCCGCCGCGGATGACCATGTCCTTCAGCCGGTCGACGATGCTGACCAGCCCGTCGCGCACGGTCGCGAGATCGCCGGTCCTGAACCAGCCGTCGTGGAACGCGGCGGCGGTCGCGTCCGGGTCGTTCCAGTAACCGCGTACGAGCGCCTGTCCGCGCAGCCACAACTCACCGACCTGCCCTTCGGGCAGTTCATGACCGTCCGGCCCGGCGATCCGCACCTCGGTGGCGGGGGTCGGCCGCCCCACGCTCTGCGGGTTCTCCCGGTACCCGGCGCCGAAATTGGCGAACACGCCACCGCTGGTCTCGGTCAGCCCGTAGCCGTTGCGCGGCTCGATCCGCCGCCCGTAGCGGGCCGTCAGCCGGGCCACGAGAGCGGGCGGGGCCGCGGCCCCGCCGGTGTTGAGATGCGTGAGCGTCTCAAGCTCCGCCCCGGTCCGCTCGGCGGCGTCGAGCAGCTGGAGCGCGGTGGTCGGCACCCCGGAGTAGTGCGTGACGCGGTGCCGCTCGATCAGCGCGAGGGCCGCGTCGGCGTCCCACTTCCGCATCAGTACGAGCGCCCCGCCGGCCGCCATCGTCGAGTACAGCGTGGTGAACGCGGCCACATGGAAGAACGGGAACGTCATCAGCACCACCGGCGCGGGCCCCTGCCCCGGCATCACCCCGCGCGCGAGGGCGGAAGCGGCGGCGTAGAACCGCGGATTGTGCGCGGCCCCGGCCTGCGCGAGCTGAGTGGCAACGGCGCCCTTGGGCCGTCCGGTGGTCCCGGAGGTGTAGATGATGGTGGCGTCGTCCTCGGCCCGCACCTCGACGCCGGGCGGCGCGGCGAGCGGATCGGGGACCTCGAAGTCCTCGTACCGCTCCACCCCCGCGCCCGGCGCGGCTACCCGGTCAGAGTCTTCCGGGTGAACGTCCTGCCCACGACCGTCTTGCCCGTGAAAGACGACGACCGGGACATCGGCCCGCCTGCGCCAGGCGTCGACCCGCGGCAGCCGCTCCCCGTCCACGAGCAGCACCCGCGGCGAACAGTCGTCGAGGGCGTACGTCAACTCGTCCTCGGTCCACCAGGCATTGAGCGGCACGGCCACCAGTCCCGCCAACTGGGCGGCCCAGAAGGCGATCTGCCACTCGGGGTGATTCCGCATCGCGACGACGGCCCGGTCGCCCGGCCGCAGCCCGTACACCTCGACGAACCGCCGGGCGAGCGCCGAGGCCGCGGCGAAGAACTCGCGGTAGCTGTACGTCCCCGTGCCGGCGACGAGGAACGGCTGGTCCCCGAACGCCCAGGTGGCCTCGACGAACTCCCGCAGCGTGCGCGGCCCGTCGGCGTAGAGCAGCCCGCCGTCCTCGCCCCGTACGACGGCGAAGGGCGCCCCGGGAGCAGCCAGTGCGGCTTCAGGACGGGTGGACGGATCGGGGTGCGGCACGGGTCGACCCTCTCTAAGCGCCTGCTCAATATCGGAGCGACGCTATGCCCGAGCCCCACCCTCGTCAACATCCGTGTACGGCCCATCCAGGCCGTCGGCCACGAGCATGCCGCCGGACTCCAGGCCGATGCGCACACCGAAGCCGCGACTGACCCGGGCGAGAGTCGCCCGCAGCCACTCAAGGTCTTCGTCCGACGCGTGCCTCAGCCGCATCCGCCGACTCTGCACGGCTGCCATCCGCACGTCGGCCGCCTTGCCGGTGTCCGGCTCCACCGAGACGAAATACAGCAGCCGCAGGTCGTCCCGGTACTGCTCGTAGCCGGTGATGCCTTCGTAGTCGTCGATGAAGTCGCCGCAGCCGTAGAGGACGAGCTTGCCGCGGTACAGCTCCAGCGGGCGGGGATGGTGCGAGGAGTGCCCGTGCACGACGTCGACTCCGCCGTCGATCAGCGCATGCGCGAAGCGGACCTGGTTTCGCGGGACGCCGTATCCCCAGTTGGAGCCCCAGTGGACGGAGGCGACCGCCACATCACCCGGCCGTTTCACCTGCCGTACGCGGTGGACGACCGAGGCCGCCGCGGCGTCCGACGGCTCCGCCAGGAAGTCGACCCCGGCCCGGTCCTCGCCCGCTGCCCAGCTCCGCGGGATGCCGCTGGACGACATCCCGAAGGAGAAGACGAGGACCCGCGCGCCGCCCTGGACGGCGACGACGGCGGGCCGCCGCGCCTCGTCCAGGTCCCGCCCGGCGCCCACCGCCCGCAGGCCCGCGCCGGCCAGCGAGTCGAGCGTCTCCTCCAGCCCCCGGCGACCGAAGTCCAGCACGTGGTTGTTGGCCAGCACACAGGCGTCGGGCCGGGCCGCGACCAGGCAGGGAAGGTTGGCCGGGTGCATCCGGTAGTGCACTTCCTTGCCCGGCGCGAAGTCGTTGCTGCGCGTGACGCTGGTCTCCAGATTCACCACCCGGGCATCGGGCGCGGCCTCGTCGAGCATCCCCAGCGCGTCCCCCCACGGCCAGGAGTGCCCGGCCGGACGCGGGATCGGCCCGTTCACCGCCTCCGCCAACTCCACATAGGACCGGGCGTCCGCGGTGTACCGCTCCCACAGGGCGGGGTCGCCGGGGTGCGGGAGGATCTGGTCGACGCCACGGCCGAGCATGACGTCACCGCAGAGGAACAGGGTCACCACGTCCCCGCGCATGCTTCCACGCTAAGCCGCGCGGAACGCGACCGGAAACGACCGGAAAGAACCGGAGAGGACCGCGATCCACTACACAGCTGCGCACGTTCCTGGAGAACAACTCCTGAGGCACGCGTCCGTAGTGGGACCGAGATACCCGCGCACAAGGGCGCCCGGTGCGTTGCGTCAGAGAAAGAGGAACTGACAAAACCCCATGTCGACAGAAGACACCACGTCGCTCACCAAGCAGCCGGCCGATCCCGTGCCGCAGGCAGCCGACACGTCCAAGGGCCGCTGGCGCGGGCTGCTGACCAACCGGGACTTCATGATCGTCTGGGGCGGGTTCACGGTCTCGTCGCTGGGCACGGCCCTGTCCAATCTGGCCGTGCCGATTCTCGCGCTCGGTCTCTCCGGCTCCCCCACGATGGCCGGTCTCGTCGGAGCGGCCAGGCTGGCCCCCTATCTGCTCCTGAACCTGCTGGCCGGTGTGTTCATCGACCGCTGGGACCGCCGCCGGGTGATGATCGTCGCCGACGTGGGACGCTTCGCCGCGCTGGCGACAATCCCTGTCGCCTACGCCTTCGACAGCCTGACGATCGCGCACCTGGCCGCTGTGGCCTTCCTCGAAGGGGTCGGACACGTCTTCTCGGCCATCTCGCACCTGTCCGCCCTGTCGAAGCTGGTCCCTTCGAACCAGCTGGCCTCCGCCAACGCCCTGAACGAAGTGGCCGATTCGGCCGCCGGTGTCGGCGGGTCCGCGCTCTCCGGCGCGCTGATCGGCCTGGCCAGGAACTCCACTGTCGGCGCGATCTACAGCTATGCCGTCGACGCGGTCACGTACCTGATCTCAGGCGCTTCCCTCCTATTCGTGCGCAAGTCCTTCCAGGAGGAGCGGTCGACCGACGAACCCAGTTCCGTGCTGGCCGACCTCAAGGAGGGCATGTCCTTCCTCTGGCACCAGCGCCTGCTGCGCCTGCTCATGGTGATGGTCACGCTGATCAACTTCTTCCAGGCCCCGCTCAACCTGGCCACCATCGTCCTGGCCACCGAGGATCTGGACATCAACGCCGGCCTGATCGGTCTGATCCTTGCCGCAGTCGGTCTCGGTACGGTGGCGAGCGCGCTGGCGGCGTCGTGGCTGCGAGAGCGTGTCGCCTGCGCTCGATGGCGCTGGGATCCGTCTTCCTTTGGGCGGTCGCGGCGGCCATGATGGCGAGCGCGCCGTCGATCATCCTGCTCACGGCTGGTCTGCTGATCACCAACCTGCTGTGGCCGATCTTCGCCGTATCCCTGGTCACCTACCGGCTCTCGGCCACCCCCGACCACCTTCAGGGCCGGGTCAACAGCGCCTTCCGTACATTGTCGTTCGGCGTGGAGCCCCTGGGCCTGGCCCTCGGCGGCGTCCTGATTGCCTCGCTGGGCCCGCGCTCACTGTTCTGGGGAGCCGCAGCCGGCATGATCGTCATCCTCGTCGGCAGTGTCTGGGCCTGGAGCAGGATGCCTGCGACGGAGGAGCCGGCTACCGGACTGTAAGAAGGCAGGGCCTCTTGGTAGCCCGTGGGTGCGAATCCGTCCGAGCGGCACCAGAAGGCCCTGTTGTCGCAGTTCTCCGCGGTTGCGTCCGTGGACTTCAACTCGGCCGCCCGCACAAGCGGGTCCCAGCCCACGGAGCGAGCGCCGCTCTGCTCATCTACATCGGCTGCGCCTCAGCAACTCCGTCACCCGCGAACTCCGTCACCCGCGCCATGATCGACCTCACGCCCAAGGCATGACGCCCCTGCCCCCTGCCGCACCCACCATGAGGTGCCAGGAGCCCTAGATCGCGGATGCGGATCAAGCACCACCCGCTACACTGACCGCGGTGGCCCGGCCTCACAACCAGGCCTCCGTACTCTGCCGGTAAGCCCGTCTGGATCATCGCGTCTACCTGGACCGACTCTCAGACACGTTCTCCGGCAGATCCCCGCCTTCGTAGCTCAGGGGATAGAGCACCGCTCTCCTAAAGCGGGTGTCGCAGGTTCGAATCCTGCCGGGGGCACAGTGTCTGACCAGCGCGTTTTACCTCTCCAGGGTAGGCGCGCTGTTTGTCGTAGCCATGGCATTAACCATGAATAGGTTCCAGAACCATGGCGACCAAGACATCCAAGCGACGTCAGCGCGGCAGCATCCGCCCCAACGGGGCCGGCTTCCAGGTCCGGGTGTACGCGGGACGTGACCCGCTCACGAAGAAGGACCTCTATCTCCACGAGCAGGCAGAGACAGAGCCCGAGGCGGAAAAGGTGCGGACTCGGCTTCTCCACCAGGTCGACGAGAAGCGTCACCCCAAGAGGCAGGTGACCATGTCGTTCCTGCTCGACCGGTGGCTCGGCATCGCCGAGCTCGATGAAGACACCTCGTACGAGCGGGCCGAGGGCATCATCCGAAACTACCTCAAGCCGACGTTCGGCGACCTGAAGGCTGGCAAGCTCAGCGCCGAAATGCTCGAGCTGTTCTACTCACGGCTGCGGAAGTGCCGCGAGCAGTGCGACGGCCGGCGCAACGGCAAGCCCGACCCGAAGACCAAGGAGAAGCACGTCTGCCAGCCACTCTCCGCAAACTCCGTCCGCAAGATTCACTTCATCCTGCGCCCCGCGCTCGACCGCGGCCTGCGCTGGGGCTACGTGACATCAAACGTCGCGGCCCTCGCCGAGCCACCCTCCCAGCCCAAGCCGAACCCCGACCCGCCGACTCCCGAAGAGGCGGTCCTCGTTCTCAACACGGCCTGGCAACGCGATCTGGACTGGGGAACGTTCCTGTTCATGACGATGGTCACCGGCTCACGTCGCGGCGAGATGTGCGCGCTGCGCTGGTCGCACATCAACCTCGACCGGCTGGAGCTCTCCGTCAAGCACTCCAACAACGGCCGCCGGATCAAGGACACCAAGACACACCAGAGCCGCAAGCAGGCCATTGACGTCATCACACGCTCCGTCCTGGCCGCCCACCGCGAGCGCGCCGAAGAGCGCTGCAAGGCACTCGGCGGCGAACTCGCCCGCGACTCCTTCGTGTTCTCCGGCGAAGCCGACAGCTCCACCCCGCTCGTCCCGTCGACCGTCAGCCAGCGATACCGCCGCCTCGCCGAGAAGCTGAGGATTCATACCCACCGCCTGAAGGATCTGCGCGCGTACAACGTGACCGAGCTCCTGGGCGCCGGTGCCGACGTACGAACCGTCGCCGGCCGCGTCGGCCACGGCGGCGGAGGCGCGACCACGCTGAAGTACTACGCAGCCTTCCTGGCCACCTCCGACCGCCAGGCCGTCACCGCCTTCGCCAAGCAGTTGCCGGTGCCGGACGGACTGCTCGCCGAGCAACCAGTAATTACCGTCATCAATGGACTGCGCCTGGTCTGCGAATGTGGCAACGAGTCGTTGTGGGCGATGCTCGTGGTCACCGCGGACGGAGCCGAGGCCCTGTGCGGTCAGTGCGAGGTATCAGTCGTTGCCCGCCCGGACACGGACGTGGGGCCTATCGGCCGCACCATCAGGATGGAAGCAGTTCCGCCTCGCGAACTCGCCCCCTGGGAGACGATCGCCCAGGAGCTCGGGGACGCCATCAAAGACGGCACCATGCTCCCCGGCGAGGACGTCCCCACCGTCGGCGACATCGCGCAGGCTCACGGCGTTTCGGTTGGCACCGCGCACCGCGCCTTCACCCAGCTGAAAAAGGACGGGCTGATCGAGGTCAGCCGGGGCCGCCGGGCCGTTGTCCGCCCACTCCAGGAGACAGCCGGCAGGGCTGTGTAGGCCAGCTTTTCGTGCCCAGGTTGGGGGTAGCTGGGCCGGGCGAAGTGCCGTGGCCCGGCTACCTGGTGTCAGAAGCCGTATCTCAACCGAACTTGATCGTTGGTTCCTGCTGGTCAGGCATGGTTTCGCTCGGGGTGAGGGAGGCATGCGACGTCTTGTTTCCGCTTCGTGGTCGAGGGGTGCGCGGTGGCGTCGGTGCTGGGAATGCTGGAGGCGCGAGAGGCGGCTGCCCGGGTGCGGGTGGAGGGTCTGCGGGAGGAAACCGCCCGGGTTGCCGAGATGTTGGAGGCAGCCGAGATCGAGCTGGATCGGCGGGTGATCGCGCGGGAGGAGCTGGTCGAGGCCCTGGCCGTCTGTGCGGCCGAGACCACGGCCGCGACCGTGGCGGAGGAGGAAACGGCACCCTCGCTCGCGCCGGTGCCAGGCTCGACGGTGCCGCCCTGGCGGGACGGGCTGCCGGTGACGGTTCTGGCGCCGGACTATCAGCGGATTCTGGGCGTGCTGGAAGAGCGGCGGGGAGCGGGGCAAGGACCACTGCGCGCCAAGGAGATCGCGGTGAAGCTGGGCCTTGAGACGACGTCGGCGAAGGTCGAGGGGGTGCGGTCGAAGGCCAGACGTCTGGTGGAGCGTGGGTGGCTCCTCCTGGAGGCGTCGGGGGCATTCAGTGCCGGTCAGCGGCCCTTGGCCGTGCCAGACGCCGGCTCATCCGTGTGACCATCGACCACTGGATCATCGCCTCGCTGTTCTCCGGTCGTGTCTCGTAGTCCCGGGCCAGACGGCGGGAGTTCAGCAGCCACGCGAACGTGCGCTCTACCACCCACCGCCTCGGTAGCATCACGAATCCCTCCATGTCGTCGGTGCGTTTGACGATCTCCAGGGTCAGTGCGAGTTTCTGACGGCACCAGTCGACGATGCCGCCGGTGTAGCCGCCGTCGGCCCAGACGAGGGTGATGTCGCGGTGCAGGCGGCGCAGCCGCCCCAGCAGGCCCACGGCGGCGTCCCGGTCGCCGATTTTCGCGGCGGTGACCGCCACGACCAGGAGCAGGCCCAGGCAGTCGGTCACGATGTGCCGTTTGCGGCCCGCAACCTTCTTCCCGCCGTCATAGCCGCGTGAGGCGGCAGGCACCGAAGCCGCGGCCCGCACCGACTGCGCGTCGATGATCCCCGCGCTCGGCTCCGCCTCATGGCCCTCGCGCTCACGGACCCGACCGCGCAGCCGGTCATGGAACTCCGCGATCAACCCGTGCTCGCGCCAGCGGCGGAAGAAGGCATAAACCCGGCCCCAGGCTGGGAAGTCCGCGGGCATCGCCCGCCAGGAGATCCCGCCCGCGACCAGGTAGCGGACCGCGTCGAGCATCTGACGGTGGCAGTAGCCCTCGGGCTGCCCGCCCCTGCCCTGAAGCCAGGCCGGCATCGGCAGCAACGACCGCACGGCCGTCCACTCCGCGTCCGTCATGTCCGACGGATACCGGCGTACCCGGTCCGGATGATCGGCCGCATTCCCGTACACGTGCGCGAGACAATCGCACGACACGGCAGTCGAGTTGAAGGCAACGGGCACGGGCGCGTACAACAACGACAACAGGGCCTCCCGGCATTGCTCGGTTCGATTCGCATCCCCGAGCTACCGAGAGGCCCTGCCTTCATGCGCGTACAGCCCGCAAACCACCCGATCAGGGCCCCCGTTCGACCCGCACACCCCAAGATCGGTTGAGATACGGCTTCTCAGGTCAGGACGATGGCCGTGGGTTGAGCCGCAGCAGGGCAGTTCCGAAGTGCAGTTCGCACTCCGCGCCGACAAGCGCTGCGGTGAGGCCATGCATGCCCGCACGGGGATGCATCACAGCCGCTACCAGATCGTCTGGGTGAGGCCACGGCCCCCGGGTGAGCTGCCAGGTGCCTCCAGCCACGTCCAGTCGGCGGGGGTGTTGCCGCCAGGAACTGCCGTCACCGGAACCTGGTCCGGCTGACGACACCAGGGCCGCCAACAACCGCTTGGCCCGCCTACTGCGCACTGGGCATTCTCACTCCTCGTCGCTGCGCTCCAGGACCAAACCGACGGACCCGCCCTCCAGACCATTGCTGTCTTCGAGGTGCCGGTGACTTCCTTCGGGAACGCACGAGCAGATGCCCGGCAAGCGTCCTGAAGCCCGGGGCATTCGCTTCGATGACGGCCTCTCCCCCGAGGTCCTGCACCTCGATCTGTGCGTCCCCTCCCACGTGAACGGACCATGCGCACCCAGTGACCTTTGCCAGGGCCGCCCCGCACTCCGTGGGCCCGTCCCGCCGACCTGGCGGGGCGGGCCCATCGGGGTCCGCAGCCTTCCTGCAACCTTCCGCCGTCCCCGCACGGGTGTCGCGGTCTACTCAGGCATTATCGATAACCACTCTATTGGGTGGAACTCGCCGATTTTGAGCTGGAATCAGTCATTCCGAGGGTGCGCGGGATTCAGAGCGAGGTGTTCTTGTAGCTCTCGATGACGGAACTGGTACGCAATGCCAGAGATTCGAAGAATCCCTGCGGAATAGCACCATTCCAGGAAAGGAAGTAGCCGCAGTGGCAGGTGTCCACGTTTCCGCCATGTGAATCGAACATAGCGATAGCCTAGCGAGTTTTGCAGTTTCTTCGCAAAACCTCCAACTAGGATAGCCGACAGGAGTCCGGACGTAATTCCTATGACCTGCTCGTCCGCTCCCCATCTATCCGCCAGGCGAATGGAAAGAAGCCAACCCAGGGCACCCACGAGCGCGCTGACCGGACAGAGGAGTACTTCCATGGCGAGACGCTTGCGCAACACAGAGCGGGGTGAAGTCGGGGGTTTTTTGCTGAATATCGTGATTGAAATTACGTATGCCGCCAGGAGCGACCAGATTGGACCTACGCCAGCTACCACCGGCCAACCGTTTGTCTTTTCGTTGCCCGGGCGCCCCCACCCTCCCCAGTTAATTACCGACCTTACGATTACAGCCAGTACCAGCATGTGCATGAATGACGCGAAGGTGAAAAGGAACGTCAATATTAGCGGTGCCCACCATTTGCGGAAATGCAGTGGATTCCCTTCCGGCCAGTTTTCGTATTCACCTCTCTCCCGAGCGCAGGATATGGCGAAAAGGAGAAGTGTCGCGGCGAAGACGATTAGCGCGTCGGCGTGGGAGCGGAAGTAGTAGGAGCCGACGAGCGCTCCTATGGACAGGAACGCTAGCCAGAATCCCAGGGCGTAGCTGATGAGAGAAGGGCGGCGGGGTAGAGCAATTGGCCACAGCTCGTGCGGGATGAGGTCGGTAGACGACAGAGGGCGTCCTGCAACCTGAGGTACTGGATGCGTAGCGTTTTGCTGGAGGTAGACAGCGAGGGTAGCCAGATGACGCCACACCTGCTCAGGGCTGTATTGAGAGACGGTCGTCTGGCCGTCTCCTCGCGCGTTCTGTCCGCTCGCGGTGTGAGCAGTTACTGCGGCAGTTATGAAGCGGTTTAGGAGAAACCTGTGCAATGTGCCAGCGTTACACATTGCGATTATTCTGTTCGGGTCTTCTTTAGGATTGCCAGTAGCGTCCGTTTCCTGGAACACGATGGTGGCCATCGTTAGGCGCCAGGGAGTGTCCAGGGCGCGCACCAGTGGTCCATTGTGCGTGACTTCGTTCAGCACGCGTCGCCAACGAACTATGTCCCGATCCGGAATTCTGTGCAGCAGGTACGCAGATATCGTGGCCGCGGAAAGGCGCTGGATCTCCAGCCAAGCAACCTTCTGCGGATGAGCCCGTGATGCAACTAGGGCCTCATACACAGGGCGGCGGCAAGTGACAATGACGGGAGCCGGCGTCCGGCCTGCGCTGTAACGATCCAAGGCCCGCATCAGCTTGGCAGCCCGCGAAGTGTGGCTTACCTGAGTCGCGTCCTCCATCTCGTCTACACCATCAATAACAGGTATTATCAATTTCTCGTGTACCAGATAGTCGATTACATGGACAGGCAGCCGATACACCTGCCGAAGATGAGTCCTCAGCCATACTGCGATCTCGTCTCCCTTCCAGGAGGCAGCGGACAGCCGTACAGGTACCGCTTCACCCGGTGCACGTCCTTGGCGTGACGGGGTAGTCCCGCTAGCGGCAGTCGATTGCTCCCTAGTGAGCTCCACGATCAATGCGACGGCAAGACATGTCTTGCCGCTACCCGCATCCGTTGCTCCGGAAGGAGGAAGTGAAGTACCGGGGCCCTGCCCCGTGATCACTAGCCGCCGAGGCGAAGACGTGCGGTAGAACTCGACAAGGTTCTCTAGACTTCCTCCTGTACTCGATGCAACGACCCCATTGCCACTGCGTAGCTGGAACTTTGTATCGATGGGCTGAAACGACGCCTGAACCCCACCCATCAATTTTGTGAACTGCTTGTCTTCCTCTTGATGTACGAGCGCGGCCAGTCTCCGCGTCGCCTGCTCAGGTACTACGGCCTGATTGTGTAGTCCGGCCGCCGCGACTCGTAGGCCGGCGACTGCAACCGCCAGTCCAACCGTCGCTAAGCCGGCGTTCAGCGCGCCAGTCTTGTCGGGTTTCCCTAGTGAACCGCTGAGGAACACCCATGCGATCAGCCCAACACCGGTCAAACATGTCATCACGCCACGTACGGTCAGCCCGTACTTGGCCAGCCCCGCCCCTTTATACACACGCAGATGCTTCCCGATCTGTTACTGGACACACCTCTGCGGAGGGCGCGCACCCTGGAGCCCCAGACTGCGTCAAGCGGGTAACTGTCAGTCGCTCAGGAAGCGGTCAGCGGAACGAGCCCACCAGAATCGCGGCTCGGGCCTCGAGGCTGATGACGATCTCATCTAGGAGGGATTCGTCGAGGAATTCCTGGCCGCTGCCCATCGCTTCCTGCATCATCCTCGATCCCGGTCGGGCTGTCAGTAGACGCTGGTTCCCTTCGATGTCGCCGAAGTGGTCGACGAAGGCCTGCATCTGGGGGCCGGGTGGAGTAGCGGAAGGGCTCCCCTTCGATCAGATCGAAACGATGTGCAGTCTCGGCATTCGAGACGGCGCACGTGCAGGACACTGGGGGGATGAGCGCGCCGATAGTCGTCCATCCTCGGCCAGTTGGGGCCGGCGGGTGACGGTGAGCCGCCACGGCAGGGACGAGATCCTCGGCCTCGCGCATTCGGACCACGACCTCATCGTGTTCCTCGAAGCAACTGGCGTGCTCGATGCGGAACGGGTGATTGACGATCCGACTTGGGTCGAGTGGCGCGGCGGCCGCGCCCACGAGTGGGACGCGGCCTGACCGCGGCTCATGCACCAAACGCGCTCAGCGCCTGGTGATCTTTTGTGAAAGTCTCTATTCCGTGCTGTCGGCGTTGGTCGTTGATGTCCCTGCGGCCTGACCGTCGCCGCGTCGTCGCCACAGGCGCCGTAGTGCGGCAGTAGTCAGGCTTACGAGGGCGCCGCTCAGGACGCTGACGGACAGATCGTGGATCAGTGACCCCATGAAGGCGTGGGTGCGCTATAGGGCCGGATCGCGCACCGCGCTCCTTGTTTGCGATGTCAGTGATGGAGAGGGGAGACGCTGGATCAGCCCCGGCCCGAAGCAGGTCCCAGCGAGTACGGCGACTTTGCGCTGTACATGCTGGCTTCTGTGCTTCGACGCTCAGGAAGACGAGACGCGAGAGATGCCCCCGGCGGATGCTTGCTCGCCCTGGCGTGGCCAGCTGATGCATCAACTACTTGCACCTGCCGTTGCGCGGCAGTGCGGACCCGCGTGATCACGGTCTGTCGTGAGAATGGTTCGCGGACTCCAGGGTGCTGGATCGTCACCAGAGTGGAGATCTCCACTGTGGTGAAACGCTTGTCGCAGACGTGGCACTGGCGGCGTCGCCTGATCGAGGTTCCGTCGCTGCTGAGCCTGAAATCGACAATGCTGGTGGGAGCCGCGCACGTTGGGCACTGCACGGGCGACTCCCTCCTTTGATGGCTGCCTGTAGACAGCGTAGAGCCGTTGGCGGCCCTGCGTGTGAGGATCGGTCTCCTCACGATGTCGTGACACCGTGCTCAGACGGTGCGTCGTCGTTGGACTCTGTCGTACGATCTAGATGTCACACGTGGACACTGGCCGTCTCGGTCTGGGGCCACGGCAAAAGACCTGACCCTGGGGGCAACCAGGATCAGGCCCCTTGCGTAGTGGCGCAGAGCTAGTGAGCCCGGCCGTCTACGTCTCGGCCGGGCTCATTGCTGAGCTCACGCCGTACGTCCGGAACCACCATCCGTCCTCTCAGAGGACGTTCTCCACCACCCACTTGACGATGAGCGCTGCCACCGGCAGCCAGTCCATGAGGACCTGCCGTATCGACAGGCGCTTCTCGTCTGGCTGACGATCTTCAACAGGCGTCGTCACACCAACCTCCAAGTGGTCCGGAAGAAGCCCCGCATGGGGGCCTTCGCCGATGATCGGCGAAGAACGAGAGGGACCTCTCGAAGGAGTGCAGCCCAAGCATAGGCGCTGGCCACGTACTTGGAGCAGCGGGGACCACAACTTGTGGGCGGCAGACACAATCCAACCACTAGATCTGGGGTTGGACCGCCCTTTTCGCCCCCGGAGCGTGTCGCGTGGCGAGCGCAAATCGCGGACGGCGTGGGGCGGTGACACCCCGAAATCGCCGAAATTGCCCCCGCGCGATCACTCGACCGTACGTTTGGCGCAACCTTTCGAAAGCAACTACCACTGTCCAGCTAGGGAGACCATTCGAGAGGGGCCGACGTGACCACCACCGCATACAGTGCGCGAGATCGGCTAGGCCGTGGGCCTGTCCAGCACCTCCTCGGTCGCTCATCAGCTGATGGCGCTCTCGAGCGCAAGGGCTTCCTGCGCCGGGACCCCCATCGGCCCAAGGCCTACGAGGTGCGCGGCTCCGACCAGCCCAGCACCCAGCCGACGGACACCAGCGGCAAGCCCGCCGCGTCGTAGATCCCGCTGGTCGGCCGGATCGCGGCCGGCGGCCCGATCCTGTGAGGATCCGATCGGCGCGACCGAGCCCTACGGCGGGGACGATGGCGTGGTGCGGACGCTGGTCACCGAGCACGCCATCGCTGTGCTCCTGGTCGGGCAGATCTCCAAGACGCTGTCGGTGCTGCAGCTCAGCTATACGGGCTGAGAGACAAGCCCTCCGTCGGGTCATCGCCCTTGATGCTGTGGCCGCTGTGCCTGGAGCTGCAGGGCAGCGGCCCGGTTCTCGCTGGCGGACGCCTGCTCACTTCCTGTCACCGGTACATGGCGCTTCTCCGCTGACTTCCGCGCCTCCTCCATGCGGGCCAGCAACTGCTCGTAGTGCGGGCTAAGTTCGAGCGCCGTCGGAGCTGAGGTCGAGGCTGCTGCACGCGCTCTTTGAATGTTGCGTTCGACGTCGGCGCGGGCGCGATCGCCCTCCTGGTGCAACTCCTGCAGCACCGCTGGGGCTGGTGGCTCGTGCAGGAGGTCTGACACCATGCCGTCCGGCCGCGACTGCCCAAGGAACCGTGCGAAGGCGCGGATGGCACGCTGCAGGAGCTCCTTCTCGCTGCGTGCCTCGCCTAGTTGGGCCTGGATCTGCTCGTTCTCGATGGCGGCCAGCGGCAGCCACAGATGGTTCTGCTTCCTTGCTCGGGTGATGCCGGGGTAGGTCGCGAAAGCATTCGCCCCGAGTCCGTACATCAGTGACGTGTCGCAGGTCAGGCCCTGGCTCGCGGCGATCGTCATGGCGTAGCCGAGGGAGAGCGCGCCACCGACGACCTTCTCCGACTTCACCCAGGCCGACTCGTGGTCTGCTTGGTTCGAGGACTTGTCGCGCGCTCGCCAGCTGATCTGCACGTTGTGGTCCGCGTCGATCGCCGTGATGACGGCACGGTACCCGTTGAGCATGTCCGGGCCCTCGCCGCGTCGCGAGCGATAGTCGTTCTGGCGAACCCGGACAACGTCGCCGACCGCGAGGGTGAGGGCGCCACCGCCAGGCAGCGCGTACGTGTGCTCGGTGCCGAGTTCGCCGGCGGACCGGCGGATCTGCTGTGCGCCGAGATTGAGGGCGTCGACATCGCTGTTGCGTGCGGCCAGCACCGTCAGGTTGTCGATGAGGTCGTACGCGTCCGGCCACTGTCGCTGCCGTAGTTCGTCCCAGACGGTGAGGATCTGTGCGCGTGCCTCGTCGGCGGTCTCGGTGGGGTGGACCCGGTCACCTGCAGCGAGCATTCGCAGTGCGAGTTCGTGGTCACCCGTGCGCCAGATGTCCAGCGCGGCGCGTTCGGCGGCGTCCTCCTGGCGGCGGTTCTCGGTGAGCGTGAGTCCGTGGACCAGGCGGTGGGCCTCGCGGAACCAGCCGCCTGGACCGATCGCCTGCAGCTGCAGGTGGTCGCCGATCGCGACGACCTTCGTGCCGGTACGCGCGGCCTCGGTCAGCAATGCGGCCGCTGCCCGGTCGTCCACCATCGCCGACTCGTCGATGACCAGGACGTCGACTCCGTGCAGCCCGTTGCCGCGCTCGAGCTCGGTGAGCCAGGCCGCGACCGTCTTCGCCGGGATGCCCGACGCTTCATACAGGTTCTGTGCGGCGACCGCGCTCAGGCAGGCGCCCGCATAGGTGGTGCCGCTGTTGTCCCAGCCGATCCGGCACGCCTCCATCAGCGTCGACTTGCCCACCCCTGCGGGGCCTTCGACGGCATCGACGCCGTGGCCGGCGGTGAGGATCCGGGTCATGGCGGCCTTCTGTTCCTCGGACAGCGACCAGCCAACTGCCTTCTGGAACCGGTCGATCGCGTACGAGGCCCGTTCGTCGGTGAGCTTCGCCGTGCCGTCGTCGAAGCGGTCGAGGACCTGACGACGGACAACTCCCTCGGCGTCGAGGATGTCCTGGGTCGTGTAGCGGTCGATGGACGACATGACGGTGGACCCGAAGGACGGCACCCGCACCGCGTAGCCCTTGACCGCGAGGACCTGGTCGGCGAGTTGCTCCAAGCGGTCCGGATCGGCGTCAATGCCGTCCTCAAGTGCGTTGGCGACGGCCGCCAGGAGCTGCGCGAGGCTGAACGTCTTCTCGTGCGCGGTCAGTCCCGTCGTCGGGGCGAACACCACGGCGGCCAGCTCGTCCGGCGGCGGGATGCGCGGTCCGCCCCCGCGGCCATGGATACCCGCTCCGCCATCAGGGCCGGGCGGCCCAGGCGCAGCTTCGGCCACCATCGCGTCCACGTCGACGGCCATCGCCTCAGCACGCCGGCGCCAGGAGGCCCGCATCGTGCCCGCGTCGACGTCGAGCTTGTCCCGCTTCGTGGCCATGGACACCGCAGCCTTCTCCTGGCGACTCGCGTCAGCGCCGGCCTTCTCATCCACGAGCGCGGCCCGGCGGGAGAACGAATCGCGCAGCTCGGCGGGAATGCCCTGGATCTCCCAGGCGCCGGTGCGCTCGTTTTGCTCCCGCCGAACCCCGAACCGCTCGTAGGTAAGCGCCCGAAACCGCGCCTTGAAGTAGGCGTCGGCAGCGGAGGCGTGGCGGTGCAGGTCGTTGCCGGAGTTGGCGATGGACCGCCACTTGCTGTCCTCGCAAAAGGCGAGGTTGGCGATCACCAGGTGCAGATGAAGGTGGGGGTCACCGGGCTCTCCGGCCCGAACGGGCCGCGCGCTCTCGTGCACGACGATCCAGGCCATCAACCCACCAGTCGCAATCCGGATCAGCTCGCCGTCCTCGCTGCCGACCGCATAACCACACCACCGCTCCAGCTGCACGACGGTGTCGCGCGTGGCCTGGAGAGCCAGGGACCGCAGCTCTTCCGCGTGCAGTAGGCCGATGAGGCCATGCAGCAGACTGTCCGACTTCGGCAGATCGAGGACCATGTCCCAGCCGCGGACGCGTGCGTCGACGCGGCTGTCCTTGTGCGCCCATGCCTCGGCGAGCTCCTCTCCGCCGTAGATGTCGGTGAGGGAGAGGCCGGCCGCGCGGGCCAGCTTGTGCAGCGTCTCCACCTGCATCCGGTGCACATCGCCCTGGCGGTGCACCATCCGCTGCATGCGCTCCAGGACCCGTTGCTGGTTGGGCTTGCCCGCCAAGAGGACGGCGGGCTCAACACCCTTCTCCTCGCCCGCCTTTATGAGTGCGGCGACCGTACGGGCGGTGGTCAGCTGGGACTTCGGATGGGCTCGGGCTGAATTG
Organism: Streptomyces sp. NPDC002870; assembly: GCF_042888505.1. NCBI lineage: Bacteria > Bacillati > Actinomycetota > Actinomycetes > Kitasatosporales > Streptomycetaceae > Streptomyces > Streptomyces sp. NPDC002870. Next base: position 64,484 of record NZ_JBIAPW010000027.1, on the reverse strand, counting down.
CGCGAGCTGAGCAGCCGTGCCCCAGTTGCCGGGTGACAGGCGTTCATCAGCCGTCGCGCCGCGTCCTTGCCTTCCTCGTCCAGGACCTCGCCCTCGACCAGGCCGACCAGATGGAGGCCGGACCCCACCCACACCAGGGAGGTGCCACCCTCCGGGCGCAGGCGATAGTCAACTGCCTCGTCCCCTTCGTCGACGACGAGCGTCTTGTCGGTGGATGACTCGACCACGGCGCAGCCGGCCTGCTGCCGCAGCCTGTACTCGACTTGCTCGTCCGCGACGATCCTGGTCAGCCAAGCCACAGTGAGCCCCCTGCCGGGAGGGCCGTCTCTGTGTTTGTCCTCTGGGCTGTTGGGTTCCTACGGCGTGTGGATCGCTCGTGATCGAAGAGAGGGAGAGGACGAAGGGGATTACCCTCCCGGGTAATCCCAACCAGCCGGGGCAGCACGCCGGGCATCATGCGGCATCGCATATCGACTCGGGGCCCGCGCTCCGAAGTGAGCACCGACGCGCCCGGCGTTGCGGCTCGGCTTGTTCGAGAGCGGCAACCCTCGCCGCCAGGCCCTCAACCCTGCGGTCCAACTCATCCATGCGGGACAGGACTTCAGTCCACTGCTCACTGGGCATCATGATTACCTCCGGTCGCCCTTGATGCCCTGATGTTGGGCCTGGCCACAAGGCCAGAACGGCTTGGACCGCCGTACGTCCCGTGGAGCGGGAAACCAATTTCGCCGCGTCCCGTCAGGTGGGTCCTGGGCCTGTCCGGGACGCTTGCGCGCGACGTGTCGTCAGCAGAGCCAAGGAGGCCGCGACCGCCGTGCGAGGCACGAAGAGCGCCTCGCGACTCGACCCACGAGCGAGCACGTTCCGTAACCACTGAGGTGCCGCTCTCGCCGCCGACGCCCCAACCCGACAGGGATTACAGGGTAAATCGCTGACCTGCACAAACGCCGACAGGGATAAGCGCAGGGCAAAGACAGGGATTACAGGGTTGAACGTTCAACCCTGTAATCCCTGTCTTTGCCCTGTGGCCCCGGACGGGAACAAAACGCCTGGTCAGCGATTTGCCCTGTAATCCCTGTCGCCTCGCGGGAGTCTGCGCCGGTTCGCGACCCCGACCACCAGAGCCGGTCACTCTGCGCGACGGACGCGGGAAGCGTTCATCTCTGCTGGCCCCGGCGCGCGGAGGCGGACAAAGTGTCCGGCCCGGCACGCCCGTCGCCACGGAAGCTGAGCCCTGGCGGTGCGGATCCAGGCAGGTCTCTCACCTCGGTATTCGAGTCGCCGCTACCGTTGAACACGACCTACCGTTGGGGAGGCACCGCGCATGCGTGGTCTTGGGGATCACCTCAGTGTCGGCGAGCGGATCGCGTTCTACCGCGAGCGCCGGGGGTACACACAGCCCGTGCTCGCCGGGCTCGTCGGCCACAGCACCGACTGGCTGTCGAAGATCGAGCGCGGCGTGCGGAAGCCACCGAGGATCGACAAGCTCGCCGAGCTCGCCCACGTACTGCGAGTCCCCCTGGGCGACTTGATGGGGCAGCCCGTCCTCATGGAGGACGACGAGAAGCACATGGACGACGTGCCAGCCGTGCGTGACGCCCTGATGAGCCCCCGTCGGCTGTCCAAGCTGCTGTTCGGACCCACGGCAGAGCGGCAGTTGCCGCGGCCGGACCAGGCCAAGGTCTTCGTCGAGCGCAGCTGGGACGACTACCAGGCCGGCGTCCTGGGCGATGTCATCGCCGCTCTGCCTGGGCTGCTACGTACCGCCCAGGAGCTCGAAGACCTCCCACACGGCGATCTACGGCGCCGCGGGCTCGCGGTCTCGGCCCGCACACACCACCTGGCGGCAACGACGCTGGCCAAGGTCGGCGAGTCCGACCTGTCCTGGCTCGCCGCCGAACGCGCCATGCGTGCCGCCGACGAGTCCGAGGATCCGTTGTCGCTCGTCTCTGCCGCCCGATCCGGTACGCACGCGCTGTTGGCCAACGGCCGCTACGAGGACGCCCTCGAACTGGGCGACACCGCGGCGGCCTGGCTCACACGGCAGGTCAGCGACGACGATCCCTCCGCGCTGAGCCTGCTGGGCATGATTCACCTCCGGGCAGCGGTCGCCGCTGCCCGCCACCAGGATCGGAGCACCGCCACCTCCCTGCTGGGGAAGGCGCAGGGGCTGGGCGACCGGCTCGGCTCTGATGAGAACTACTGGCAGACGTGCTTCGGTCCCACGAACGTCGAACTCCACCGCCTGCCGATCGAACTCGATCTGGACAACATCCCCTACGTCGTCGAGAACGGCGACATCGACGTCGACCACATGCCGGCGGAACGCGCGGTGTCCCATCGCATCGACTACGCCCGCGGCCTGTGCCTCAGCGGTCGCGTCGACGACTCCCTCGACGAACTGCGCAAGGCCGAGCGGACGTCGCCTCAGCTCGTACGGAACAATCCCCGGGTACGCGAGACCCTTCGCGAGCTGAGGAAACAGTCCCCGGTCACAGGCGGCAGCCGCTCCTCCGAGCTGCTGGCCATGGCCAAGCGATGCAGGGCGGTGCAGTGAGTTCGATACAGGGCAAGGTGCTGGGCGTCGTCGGATCGAGCGCCGGCGGAGTCGAGGAGCTGCGTACGGCGCTTGTGATCCCCGCGCTCGAACGCGGCTGGACTGTCGCGGTCACGCTCACGCCGACCGCGGGTGAGTGGCTCCGCACAAGTGGCGAGGCCGCCAGGATTGAGGAGTTGACGGGCCTGCCCGTCCGTGCCGAACCACGACTGCCGGGCGACTCCCGTCCGCATCCGCCCGTTGATTGCTACGTCGTCGCGCCCGCGAGCGCCAACACAGTCGCGAAGCTTGCCCTGGGGATCTCGGACAATCAGGCACTGACCCAGGTCAACGAGGCGATCGGGACGCTCGACCTCCCGGTTGTCGTCTGGCCCCGCGTGAACGCGGCACACGCCCGGCACCCTGCGTGGGAGGGGCACATCAAGGCTCTGCGCGACGCAGGTGTGCGGCTGGTCTACGGCTCGGAGGTGTGGCCGCTCGCCGAGCCGCGCGCCGGGATGCCGGGTCGGCAGTACCCATGGGACGCCGCACTGAGCGAGGCCGAGCAAGCCATCTCCTGACGCTCAGTCAACAGTGCTTTGCCAGCAGGAAATTGGACCCGGACAGTCTGTCCGGGTCCTTCGTCTTGACTGGGGCCAACCTGAGGACATCACCGACAACCGGAGGCAACGGGATGTCCGATCAGGGGATGAACGCGGTGCTCACGCAGCCCGAAGGACATGGGCGAACCGCCAGGACGTCAGCCGGTCGCGTCCCGCTCTGTGGACCGCCGGAAGAGATCGTTTCCCGCCCTGTGAGCAGTTGGGAGGCCCAGAGGGTTCCGGCATTGCGCCTGCCTCCACGATCAGGGGATCGAGGACTGACACGCCAGATCAACAGGGGTGAACGCGATGTCTGAACAGGAGTGGACAGCGGTGCTTGCTCGTCTCGACGACATGGAGGGCAGGGTCGCGAAGTTGGACGCACGAATGACCGCCCTTGAGCGAGCGGAGGAGCCGGAAGCCGTACGCGTCACGACTCCTGGGCGGGCCGAGGTTGCGCCGAAGTCGAACGACCCTTCTCCAGGGCCGCGATGCGATCGACGAGTTGCTCGACCGTCGCACCGAGTTCGTCGAGGCGCCGCATGACCGCCGCCACGTCTGCGGCGGACGGTTCGGGAGCCGCCGGCAGTTCGCGTACGAAGACGCCCTTGCCCTGCTGGCCGATGAGCAGGCCCTCGGCCTTCAGAAGGTCGAGGGCCCGCTTGACCACCGTGTTGGACACCTCGTACTGGCTCATCAGCTGACTCGTCGACGGGATCTCGGATCCGACGGCGAGTGAACCTTCTCGCATCTGCTTCCGCAGATCCTCCGCCAGCTGCGCGTATGCCGGTTGGCCCGACCTCTTGACCGCCATACCCACCTCTCGTGCGTGCCCTATGCGCTCCTAGTGCACCACACCGTGGCCCGGGAAATCAGGCCCGGCCACTTGACGCTCTTTGAGCTCAAGGAGCACTATGTGGGAACCAGGGGGAAACCCCGGGCGATCTCCGCTCATCGGAGGTCGGACCGGAGTCATCCCTGACAGCGCAGAGGGCCCCAGTGAGAACTGGGACCACGAGGTGGTGCAACACCCCGCAAGTCCCCTCACTGGGGCCCGACATCAACCCCCTGATCACGCAGGAGGATCGATGCACAACCAGGTTAGTGAACCCGCTCCCGCCCCCGTCGTGAAGCTGCAGCGGGCCAGCCGCGACCGCCGGCCCGGCGCCAAGCTCGCCGTCACGATCGCCGAGGCCGCCGACCAGCTCGGTGTCAGCTACCAGACGCTGTGGAGGGCCATCCGCGACGGCGAGTTCCCCGGCATCAAGATCCGGGGGCGCATCCTCGTCCCGATCAAGGCCATCGAGCGCCTGATGGACGCGGTCTCCGACTCCGGTCAGCTCGTGGACGTCGCCGACTGGACCGCCGCCTGGCGCGCGGAGACGCCGGCCGCTGCGGAGGTGGGCTGAGATGGCCACGCCGCGACGCACCACGGGCACGATCTCCGGAACCAAGCAGCTGACGACCGTCACCTACGACTGGCGTGCGCGCCAGGCCGAGCGCGGCCGGCTCACGCGGCTCAGCCCGGTCATCGATTCGAAGGCCGCCTGTGTCGGCGAGAACCCCGACCTCTTCCACCCCAAGAACAACGACGAAGCCGAGGTAGCCAAGCAGATCTGCCGAGGCTGCCCGGTCGTCCGCGAGTGCCTCGTGCAGGCCCTGCGCATCGGAGACGAGTACGCCGTGCTCGGCGCGACCACCCCGCGCGAGCGCGCCGCGCTTCGGCGCCACCTCGCCCAGAAGCGACTGGGGGCAGCGGCATGAAGACGCACGCCCACGACGCGGTGACCCCCACCGCTTTCCGCAGCGGCCACGGGCCGATCGAGACCTGGTCCGCCCTGGCGTGGGAGAGCTATGAGCACCTCCTCGAAGCGGCTCACGGCCGCGAGGTCGTGGTGCGTGACCGTGAGGAGCCGAGCGCGTGACCTCAGGCATTGATCTGTCGACTCTCCGGCCCGCACCGCGGCCGCAGTCCTTGAACGGTCACATGTTCTTCGCGACTCAGGTGGAGGCCGACCAGGTCCTCGCCGACGCGAAGCGCCAGGCCGCGGAGGTACTGCAAGCAGCCACAGAGCGAGGCGAGCGTCAGCAGGCCGAGGCCGATCGGATCCACTCGGATGCCGAGGCCGCCGCGGCCCGGCTGATCGAGGACGCACGTAAGACCGCGACTGCGGAGGCTGCGAAAGTCCTCGGTCCCGCTCGGGCCGAGGCCGGCCGACGGCGGGAGGAGCGGACGCGGGCCAAGGCGAAGGAGTCCCGCCAGCGGTGGTCGCGAGGGCTGACATGGGTTGCTCTTGTGGCCGCGGTCGTGCTGACTGCCTCCGGCGAGTACAACCTCGCACGGCTGGTGGGCTTCGGTCCCGTGGTCGCCGCGATGCTCCCCGCCGCCATCGACATCTACGCCGTCGCCGCCGTACGGCAAGAGAAGGATCAGGCTCCGGCGATTGGCCTGATGTTCCTGGCGAACGCCGTCTATCACCTCGCCGAGCGGAAGATCATCGGCCTGGACGGCGGGGTGCCCGCCTGGTGGCTGGTCATCATCGTCTCCGGCATCGGCCCGTACGTGGTGTGGCGAGTGCACGCGCTCATGCACCACGACGAGAACGGCGAGGGCCAAGACGGCGACGCGGTCGCTACGGCGTCGTTCGCTCCCGCCGAGGCGAACACCTCCACTGCCCCGTTCGAGAACAGTGCCACCGAGGCGTTCGCGAACACCGCTCCCCGGACGACCGCGAACAACTCGACGAACACCTTTCGCCCCTCGCACGCGAACACCGGGAAGCTCCCCGCACCGAACACCGCCCGGAGCTCGAAGGCCACGGCCGCCAAGCAGTCGAAGGCGAACACCAAGCAGCGCGAGAAGGACCGGCAGGACCGGGAAGCCGCCCGCGCCGACATCAAGAGTGCGCTCACAGCCGGACAGCCTCTCGGCGCCCGCGCCGTGGCCCGCAAGTACGACCGCTCGCCTTCGTGGGGCCTCGACCAGATCCGAGCCGTCACCACCGACCACCAGGGCCACACGCCCGACACCGACGGAGGTGCCCAGTGACAACCGCACCCTGGTCCAAGCCGTCCACGAGGAAGAAGCCGCTCGTCGAGCGCCGCGCCGAGCGCCAGGCCCGCAGGGCCGAGCACTGGGGCGACCGGATCGCCGAGGCCCGCAAGCAGGGGCCGCGCACCCAGGCGGCAACCGCCTGGGATCGGCTCCGGGCCACGGTCAACCGGCTGCCCGAGGGACTACAGCGGGAGGCCTGGGAGATGGCCACCGCCCAACTGGATCGGATCCGACAGGAGTTCGCCGACAGCGACAGCGAGTGACGTGTCGCATGTCGCGTGTCGCGCCCGCCGCGACATCGAAAGGGAGCACGTGTCGGCACGCACGAACGCGCGCGCGAGGAAACCACCAACAGACCGTAATCGCAAGGGGGTTCAACGAATGTCCGTCATCGACGCTGGGATCTCGACCGCGACCGGCGGGGCCTGCGTAGGAACAGCCGGTGTGCTGTACCTCGCCGACCGGCTTCCCGGACTCAGCCGCATCGCCGCCAAGGTCCAAGGGCCGCGCGCCCAGGTCCTCCTGGTCCTTACGGCTGCCATCGGGCTCGTGGCCACTCCGGCCGGCGCCTGGTGGAACGAGCGCGTCACCGCTGCCAACACCTGGGCCGCGTCCTGGGTGGGCGAGTGGACCGGCATCGCACTCACGTTCATCCCGGCCTTGGTCCTGCTGCTGATGCTCATCAGCGACTTCCGGCAGGACAACGTCACCGGCCGAACGCTCCTGCTCGCGGCAACGGTGCCGCCGCTGACCGTCACCATCCCCGGCAATGCGGGCGCCTTCATCGCCGACGCACTCGGCTTCATCGCCTCACTCATCGGCGGAGTCATCGCCTGGCTCTTCAACATCGGCTGACAGAAAGGAGGAAGACCATGCTCGGGCTCATCATCATCGTTGCCCTCGCCTGGGGCATCGGCAGCGCCGTGCACAACGCCATCGAGGGCGTACGGAAGGACTACCGCAAGCGCGTCAAGAAGGCGAAGAAGGCGAAGCACCGCAAGGCCGAGGCCAGGAAGCGGGCCGGAAAGAAGACCAAGCCCACCGGCAAGTCCTCGGACTGGGGCATCAAGGCCGGCGCCTTCGCCGGAACCACCCTCGTCGGCGGTTGGATCCTGACCCGCGACTTCGGCCGCGGCTTCACGAAGGGCTGGCCAAAGGGCAAGGCCCGCGCGGAGGAGTGGAACGAGGGCCGTAAGGCGAAGAAGGCCGGCGCGCCCCCTGCCAAGCCCGAACCGCCTACGGCTCCGCCTTCTCCGTCGGAGCCAGCACCCGCCGAGCCCACGGCCGCCACTCCGGACGCCCCCACCTCGGCGACGGCTCCGAAGCCGGACACCCCTCACCTCAGGGGCGTCCCCGCCCCCGACACCGGCTCCACCGCCACCGAAGCAACCACCACCGCAATAGGAGGAACCCCCATGGCCATCACCAAGATCGGCGAAGTCCTCAACGTCAGCTCCCTCAAGCGGGCCCTCGCGCAGATCGCCGCCGAGTCCACCACCAACGAGGAGGAGGCCACCGAGATCGAGAGCCGGGCCGCCCAGATGCTCGGCGCCATCGAGACCGTCCTCGAGCAAGCCACCGCTCTCGAATTCGACGACCAGACCCTTGCCGAGATCGCCGCTCTCCGCGACGCCATCACGGCCCAACTCACCGGCGCCCGCAACTACCTCGCGTCAGCCGCCGACGGCGCGTCCGTCGCCCTCGACGCGGCGAACAACGTCCACAAGCGCCACGGCGGCATCGCCGAGGCCGTCGCCGCCGCGCCCGCCGCGATGGCCAAGCGCGAGGCCTACACCCCCGAGTAGCCAGGCCGCTCATGGATCGGCGGGCACGAGGGCCGCTATCCCCCCGTGCCCGCCCGCACCACCCGCAACTCCCCCTGAATCACCGGCTCGTGAACTTGAGGAGAGACGACGCGCATGGCTCACACCACTGTGCCGGTCACTACCGAGGTCGAGAAGACCGACGCGCCCGCCGCCGGCACCGCGAAGGAGAACCGCCGGAAGCAGGAGTGGCCCGAGCGTGCCGTCCGTAAGACGGCGCGGTTCCTCTACGACAAGCGCCGCCCGTTCGCCCCGCTGTACGCGGTCTCCGCCATGGCAGCCTCCGGTGGTCTCCTGTCCGTGCCCGCCGACGGTTGGAAGACCGCGGCGGCCATGGGCGTCGGGATGGCCACCACCACGGGCATCTGGGCGAAGTGGGACGGCCGCCCGCTGCCGAAGTACAAGCGCAAGCTGCCTACCCGCCGGGACATGGTGTGGGCCGCGGCCGCCAGCACAACCGGTTCGGGCCTCGTGACCGCCATGGCCGCAACCGGCGGCCCGCAGTTCGGCGATTCCTCCTACCCGGGTCTGCTCACTGCGTGGACGGTCGTGTTCGGTCGCTACTGGTGGAAGCGCAACCGCACCGCCCCCGCCGACGTCCCCGCGCTCACCGACCAGATGCTGCTGTGGAACCAGTACGTCTCTGCCAAGGGCCCGGACAGCATCCTGCCCGGCGCCGAGCTGGTCGACGTCGTCACCACCGACTACGGCTGGACCGGCACCATCGTGCTGCCCCGCGGCAAGGGCAACACCTGGCAGAAGGCCGCCTCGGCGGCCGGCGACATCGCGGGCGTCTACGACCTCGGCGTCCAGGACGTCATGGTCGAGCCGGTCATCGGCGGCTCGGCGCGCAAAGCGACCATCGCCGTGTTCACCAAGCACCCGCTGCGCGACACCGTGTCGTTCCCCGGCCCGCAGGTCCTCGACGACAAGACGGGATGGGCCTCCGTCGGTACCTTCTACGACGGCGCCCCCACCCACTACGCCTTCTGGGGGCCGGACAGCGGCCCGAAGCACTCGGTCGTCTACGGCACCACCGACGGCGGCAAGTCCCGCTTCGTCGACATGCTGCTGTCCATCGAGCGGCACCACCCCGACATCGTCTCCTGGGTCTGCGACCCGCAGAGCGGGCAGTCCCTGCCGCGCTGGCAGCACAACGCGGTCGACTGGTTCGCGCACAGTGCCCAGGAGGGCCTGGAGATGCTCCACGCCGCCCGCGGCGTGATGTACGAGCGCTCCGCCCGCTACTCCCGCATGAAGTGGACCGACGACAAGAGCCGCGAGCTCATCGGCCGGGACAACTTCATCGTCGGCGACCCCGACCCCCTGCTGTCCATCACCGTCGAGGAAGCCCACCGCGTCCTCGCCCTTCCCGGAGCCGTACCGCTCGTGCTCGAGCTCGTGGCGATGGCCCGCAAGTGCGGAATCAAGTTCAGGTTCGTCTTCCAGGGCCCGAAGGCCAGCTACTACGGCAGCGAGGACAAGTCCACGGATATCCGCGAGCTGCTGCACTCCGGCAACGTCGTCATCTTCCGTACCGCGTCGACCACTTCGGACACGATCGCGTTGAACGGCTGGGACGTACGCCCCTCCCAGCTCCCGAAGTACTGGCCCGACGGTTCGAAGACCGCCGGCCTCGGCTACCTCAACGGCCCGGACGACCGGCAGGCCCAGTTCCGCGGCTACTTCGTCGAGGACGTCGTGCACTGGGCTACCACGGGCGAGACCACGGTCATCGAGGCAACGTCGGTCAAAGCCGCGGGCAAGGTGTACGCCACGCGCGCCGAGCGGGCCGAGGCCCGGCTGCACGGCGAAGAACTCCCGCTCCCCGAGACGGAGAACACCACCGCCACCGGCGAGGCGAGGCCCAAGGCGGTCGAGGCCGTCGAGAAGGTCATGACCGAGTCCATGACCGCCACAGCGCAGACGGGCGAGGACATCCTCACCTACCTCGAAGAGCGCGGAGAGCCCGCGCCCCGGGCGCTCATCAGCCGCGACCTCAACGTTCCCGTCGGCGTCATCGGCAACGCTCTGACCCGGCTCAAGAGGAAGGGCCGCGTGGTCGCCCTCGGCAGCGGCGTGTGGGCCCACCCGGATCACACCGAGTACGACACCAGCTCGATCGGCGAAGCCGCGTAACAGCCACCAGCCATCGCGAAGGCGCGGGCCCCGGGCCCAAATCCCTGGCAGGACGCGCCGGGACCCGCAACTTCCCATCACAGGAAGCGAGTCAAGGATGATGCGTCCCACCCACCCGACACAACAGGCCGACGCCGGGCACATCCCGGCGAGCCAGTACCTCACCTCGAACGCTGCAGGCCCCGCCCGAACCTCGCCCACTCCCTGCTCCTGCACCGGCCACCACCGCCCGCAGAGCGACCCCTGGCGCTGGCTCGGCCCCTCCGTGGTCATCGCCGCCAGCGGCGCTGGCTTCTACGGCCTCGCCGCCCTCCTGGACGCCGCCACGCACACCGCCGTCGCGCTCTCCAGCCTCGGCGTCGGCGGCGTGGGCGGCATCACCATCGGTCTGGGTCGCAGGTGATCGCCATGTTCCTCACCTACACGAACCCGTTGGGAGACCCCCGAATGGCCAAGACGCCACGCGTGATCGGCGTACTCAGCGAACCCGCCGAGCCCAGCTGGTGGAAGCGCCACCGACACGTGGTCCTGCTCATCGCCGGCCTGTTCCTCGGCTACCAGCTCAGCACCTCAGCGAGCGACGCCCACGTGGAGCCCGACCCCAAGCCCTCGCACACGGCGCCGAGCACGCCCGGGACGGAGTCGGTCAGGCCGATACCCACACCGACCAAGTCGGCCAGGGACTGACGGCCCGCTGTGCCGTCCAGGGCGTCCAGCGACGCCGGGACGGTGCGGCGGACCGGACAGACCGGCCCAGCACCACAGCAGAACGCGAGACGAGACCGCCAGCCTCCTACAGCAACGGCCTCGCCCCGCAGAACCCCTCAACCACCCAGCGGTGCGAAGGAGTACGTCCATCATGCACGCGACCACCGAAACCTGGAGCCCGACGACGCTCGCCCTCGTCGACGACGAGCACGACCAGCGCAACGCGTCCGACGGCCACTCCCGGTACGGCGCCTACCTCAACCAGCGCCTCTCCTCGTTCCACGAGTACGACCGGCCCGACCAGCCGCTGCCCACCGACGAGTTCGCGGCGGCGGCCTGGAAGGTCGCAACCTCGCCGGTCATGTCCCCGGGATACGTCGAGATCCGGGACGACCTGCGCGGCATCATCCCGACGTTCGCCGAGGACGGTGACGGCAGCCTCCTCCTCGACATCCACGTCCCGCTCTACTGCCATGACCTGCGGGCGGCCCGCGACATCCCCCTCGGCTGGCAGGACTGGGACACCGAGCGTCACTACCTCTCCTCGTACGCGACCCGGTACGAGCCGAGCGCGAAGCGACCCGCCCTGCTGACCACCACCGTCGTACGGCTGGTGGTGGACACCAGCTGGGGTCTGCTCCCGCAGGAGCACACCCGCGGCCACGGCCTGATCGACGACGCCAAGCGCACCGTCACCGCCATGACCCGCGGCATCAACCAGCACGCGGGCCCGATCGTCTCCGCCCTGCGAGGTGAGCGGTGATGCCCGGCTCACGTCTGCCGGGGCACGCCACCCGGGCCCGCTACAGCGTCCACGGCTGCCGCTGTGACGAGTGCCGCACCGCGCACCGCGAGTACGAGCAGATCCGCACCCGGCAGAAGGCGTACGGGACTTGGAAGCCGCACGTCGACGCGGAGCCGGCCCGCCTGCACGTCCGGGAGCTCATGGCTCGGGGCATGGGGTGGCGCCGTATCGCCAAGGTCTCCGGCGTCGCGAACGGCACGATCAACAAGCTGCTGTACGGCGTCCCGGGCCAGGGTCGCCCGCCCGCGCAGCGAATCCGCCGAGAGACTGCCGAGCGCCTCCTGGCCATCGACTACTCCGCCGAACTCCTTGCCGACGGCGCCTTTGTGGACGCCACCGGCACCTGGCGCCGCATCCGCGCCCTGGTCTCCGTCGGCTGGCCCAAGGTGCACATCGCTCGGGCCCTCGGGAGCCACGGGCAGGGTCTGCAGCTCCACGAGCACCTGGTGCTCGCCTCCACCGCCCGCCGCGTCGCCGAGCTGTACGACACCTGGTGGGACGCCGACCCGACGCAGCACGGGGTGCAGACGGCGCAGGTGGGGCGCGCCCGCCGGTACGCATCGTCCCGAGGCTGGGCTCCGCCGATGGCCTGGGACGACGACACGCTCGACAACCCCGAGGCCCAGCCGCACCAGGACGCTCGTCGCGCGATCTCCTCGGCCGAACGGCGGGAAGAGATCGAGCACTTGGCCTCATTCGGCACCTCGACCGCCGAGATCGCCAAGCGCGTCGGCTTAAGCACGGACTACGTGCGCGGCCTGCTCGGAGGCTGGGCCAACCCCACACGCGACAAGGCCGCGTAGTGGCCGGCGGGCTACCGGTCTTCGCCTGGAACCAGGCCGACCGATGCATCTACGCGACCCGCCGCCAGCTCGCCGCCGAGCGGCTGAGCCCCGGCGGGCCCGTGGTGGCCCGGTTGGTCTGGCGCAAGGGCAGGCGCGAGGCCCACCTCTACCTGCGCCGCCAGGCCAAGCCGAAGCGCCTCATGACCTGGCCCCAGATCGAGGCGCTCGCCAAAGCCCTGGCCGCCCGCCGCTTCTGCCCCGACTGCCGCCGCGACGTCGGCTACTGCCTGCCCCGCCGCTACGGCCACTGCTTCGACTGCCACACCGCTTCCGCCTCCGAAAGGAGCTGAACACCGTGAAGAAGACCCTCGGACAGCCTGTCGAGACCGGCGAGTTGAACGGCTACACCGTCGCCCTCACCGCCGAGGACTACCGCCGGACCACCTCGTTCTGGTGGCACGCCTGGTCCCCCTCCGGCTCGTACGTCGGCCAGACCAACGACGAGGACCTCCTGGCACTCCTCATCGCGCGCCACCGCCTCGACAACGCCTGACCTCCCACTCGCCCCTCCCGGCGCGTGAGCCCACGCCGCGCCGGGAGGCCGGTCACCGCACAAATGTGTGCGCGCCCTGCCACCTCTCCTACGACGCGGGCCTGCACGCCGCGACCGCCGCCCGTACTCGAGCAGCGCGCCTGATCGCTCCCGGACAGACCGAGCTCTTCCCCACCTCAGGAGGTTCCCAGTGAAGCTCCGCCTCATGGCCACCGAGGAAGAGGCCGCCGAGCTCGTCGAGCGCCTCCGCCAGGTCGTCACCGTCGTCGAAGCCTCAGAGCCGTACCCGAACCGGCGCGGCGAGAGCACCCTTGTCCGCGTCTACGTCGAGGTCCGGCTGTGACCGGCAAGGACCACCGCACCCAGGACTGGGCGGAGTTGGAGGCCGCCGCTCTGGCGGCGGCCTCCCGCGGCTGGCGCGTCTTCCCTCTGCAGGTCGTCGGCCTCGCTCCGGCTGTACGGGACTGGTACGACCGTGCCACCACCGACCCCGAGCGGATCCGCCGGTGCTGGGGCGCGGGCGCCTTCGGGGTCGGCATCGTGCCCTGTCTCTCCGGACTGGTCGTCCTCAACCTCGTACCGGCGACGCGAGGACTGCCCGCCCCGCCCGAGTGGCAGCTGCCCGGGGTCGTCGACGGCGCGGACGTCCTGGCCGTCCTCGCCGAACGGCACGGAGCCGCGTACCCGGCAGAGACGTACACCGTGCGCACTCCCTTCGGCGGGACGCACCTGTACTTCAAGCACCCGCACGGCCCATGCCCGCCTTCCTCGCCCGGTCCCAACAGCCCGCTCGGCTGGCACATCTCCCTGAACACCGCCGGCTCGTACATCCCGGCCGCAGGCAGCCCCACGTGTTGGGGCGCCTTCACGGTCGTCCACGACGCCGAGCCCACCGAACTGCCCGCATGGATCGCCGACTCGTGGTCCAGCGACAGCACCACAGCACTGAGAGGAGCGGCGTGAGCACGCCCCACCACGCCCACGGCGACAACGTCATCCCGATGACGGAGGCGCCGAACAGCATCGAGGCCGAGCAGATCGTCATCGGTGCTGTCATGGCTGACCCTGCGGTCCTGGCCGAGGTCGAGGAAGAGCTCGGCCATGACCCTGCGGTCTTCTACCGGCCCGCCCACGAGACGATCTGGCGCGCGATCCTGGTTCTCGTAGCGGCTGGAATCCCGCCGGCCCCAATCGTTCTCGGCGACCATTTGGCCAGGGCCGGCGACCTGCAGCGCGTCGGTGGGGCGTCCTACCTCCACACCCTCTACGGGGCCGCACCAACAACCAGCTCCGGGCAGTACTACGCGACCATCGTGCGAGAACACGCGAAGCGACGGCAGATCGCCGAACTCGGCACCCGGCTGATCCAAGCAGCGCGAGAAACCGGCGAAGACCACGACGAGTTGATCGCCACAGCGCGCCAGGCGCTCGATCTCACGGACATCGAGGAACGCTGGCCCGCCCCGACCCCGCTTGGCCAGCAAGGCCCGCTTCCCACCTTTCCCGTGGACGCCCTGCCCACTTGGATTGCCGAACAGGTCGCCGCAGTAGCCGAGTTCACCCAGACTCCACCTGACATGGCAGCGACCATGGCTCTCGCCGCACTGTCCACGGCCGCCGGCGGCCGCGTCCATGTCCAGATCCGTGACGGCTGGGTCGAGCAGACGAACCTGTACCTGGTCGTCGCGATGCCCCCGGCCTCCCGCAAGTCGGACGTCTTCGCCGCCATGACCCGCCCGATCTACGACATTGAGTCGGCCCTACAGGAGGGTGCTCGCACCTCCATCATCGAGGCCACGGTCGAGAAAGAAGCGGCGGAGGCCCGCGCCGAAGCCATCATGCTCAAGGCACGCAAGGCCGACGACTCAGCCGCGGCCACCTCCCTCGTCGCGGAGGCTGCCGGGCTCCGGATGGAGGCAGACGCGATCACCGTGCCCCCCGTCCCGCGACTGACCGCTGACGACGACCTCACCACCGAGACCCTGACCAAGCTGCTGGCCGCCCACGGCCGCCTTGGCGTCCTGTCTCCGGAGGGCGATCTCTTCGACGTCATCGCCGGCCGCTACAGCTCCCGCCCCAACCTCGGCGTCTTCCTCAAGGGCCACAAAGGAGAACGCCTGAGGGCCGAACGCATCACCCGTGACACTGACTTCGCGGAGAAGCCCGCTCTCACCATCGGCATCACGCTCCAGCCCACCGTCCTGACCGACCTCGCCCAAACCCCTGGCGCCCGCGGTCGAGGGCTCATGGCCCGCTTCTTCTTCGCGCTCCCAGCCTCAACCGTCGGCTACCGCAAAGTGGTTGTTCCCCCTGTGCCGGAGAGGACGGCCAGGACCTACGAATCCCGCCTCACGATGCTGATCAACACGCTCAGGGACCTTCCCGAAGCGGCGACTATCAAGTGCTCCAGCCCTGCCGACCAAGCCATCATTAAGCTGCAGCAAGACATCGAGCCCAAGCTCCGCCCAGACGGCGCCCTGGGCCACATCGACGACTGGGCGGGCAAGTACGTCGGTGCCGTGGCCCGCATCGCTGGCCTCCTCCACCTCGGCGACCGCGCCGCCTGTGGCTGGGGCGAGGCAATCGAGGCATCCACGATCGAGCGCGCCACCGTGATCGGCGAGTACTACACCGCCCACGCGCTCGCGGCCTTCGACCGCATGGAAGCGGACGAGAACACCGAGAAGGCCGAGTTGGTGCTCGACTGGATCCGCCGCACGAAGACGACAAGCTTCAAAGCCCACGAACTCGTCACGGCTCGGCGCCGCGCCTTCCCCACCGTAAGCTCCGCCGCTCCAGCGCTGAGGCTCCTCGAGGAGCACGGATACGTTCGCCGCCTTCTCGAGGCGCGAGCTGGAGTGCGGGGACGACAACCGGCTGCGGTATTCCGCGTGCATCCTTCTGCTACGGAGACAGACGGCGTTTCAGTTCGATGACTGAAGGAGCTAGGCATTGGCACGGCCCCACCCTCTCTTCACGAACTGCAGGCGGGACGGTCGCTGAGGGCTGCCGGGCTGGCTGCTCGGCTTCTAGGGTGCGATGAGGGCCAGGGTCAGTCACGAGGGTCCGCACCGGTCGTATCGACCGTGCCGATCACAGGCACTAGATTCCAAATGTAGGTTCGATACGTGACTTTACGAGAAGCGATCGAGTACGTGCGGATACCTGCGTACGTGCCCCGTCCTGGAACAGGGCGCCGACCTCGTCGTCATCAAGGAACTCCTCGGGCACGCCCACATCGGCGTCACCGCCGGCGTCTACGCCCACGTCCGACTCCGACTCCAGCGTCAGGCCATCGACACCCTGGGGCAGGTCCTCGGCGACCAAGACGACGGCCCCGACTCCTCACCCACCGCAATCGTCGTCCGCTGACGTTGCCGTCAGCGTTGCCGTCAAGCACCACAGAAGCCCCACCAGAAACAAACTCTGGGTGGGGCTTCTGCATTCAAGGTCATTGCCTCAAGTGACCGACCGTCTGCTGGCGCGGATCGTTACTCCTCCGGACCAACGATTCTTACCGAATCCGGAAGTTCACTAAGCAAGCCTGAATCACCTGCCACGACCCTGGTTCCCCTAAGTCGAAGGTCACGCAGGGAACCCATACTGAGAAGCGGAGCCACCGATCGCACCTCCCCCCCGTACGTAACTCTGAGCTCTTCCAGATTATTTAGAGCTGACACAGCGCTGAAGTCCAGCGGCTCAGGCTGAATTGACTCCCCTCCGCCAATCAGCCAGCACCGGCGCAGATCTTGGAGGCCTCGAAGAGGGGCGAGGCTTTCAACGCGCGCCTCAAGAATCTCCAGGTCGTCGAGTTTCGTGCAGTTCTCCAACCCGCGAAGATCCACAATCTGCCCCACGCCCTCCAGCTTGAATGACGAGATCCAGGGCGCACTCCTCAGGAATCCCAAATCACTCCTACCGGATGACCAAAGCGTCAATCTCGTCAGGGCGGGAAACCCTGCAAGGTCAATTGCGCCCGCCCGATCATCTAGCGCCAACGCCGCCAGAGATACGTTCCGGACTGCAGGGATCGCCACTTGCCCCCTCGTGAGGAGCACCAGTTCGCGGAGTCCAGCGATTTGGAAAGCCTGCGAGTCATCGGCGACATGGCCTTCAATCTCCAGATACTTGAGCTCCGGCAAGCCGGACAAGAAATCAAGGCTGCCCAGCCGCACACTTCCGCTCGCACGGAGGAACAATCCGTTGAATTCTCCGGACTGATACTGCTGGCCGAGTTCACGCTCATCGATCGACTCGTCGGCTCGCCAATTCAGGACACTATAGTCCGCCCGCATTAAGGAACCTCATTTCGGCGATTCAAAAGCGTACCGCCACCCACGCCGCCATATTGATCCATTACCGACTGCTCTTGCTCCCTGATCGCTTTCCAGGAATGGCCAGACATATCGTTCACCGATATGTTGGAAATGTCGCTCGTCGTGTAACCCGCCGACTTCACGGCCGCCTTGTCTGAATTGAAAGCAGCATGCACGCGACTGTGTATGTTGGTTGAGCTGGACCCAACATACACCTTGCCATCCTTCATCGTGATGGTGTAAACCCCGGGCACGGTCGGAGCATCCTTGAATCCGAACGTGCTACACGACGAGTTATGCACCAGCACCGGCGTATTCCCCGCCAGCACATAGTACGTGTGAAGGTCTTCAACTGTGAGATTGTACGTGCGCGCGTGCTTGGTGAACGGGCGGTTGTTTGTCACGGTGACGGTGGTGCCATCGTCCGTGAGGAGTGTCGCGTTCGGCTGGAGTTGACCGGCTTCGACCCACCGCTTCTCGGAGGGGGACCAGAAGGGATGCTCATGCGTGGCGATGAGCTTCCGGGGTCCGTCGTCGGTCGCGATCGTCAGTTCATTGAAGTACTTGTCGTCTTCGGTGCGAATCAGGCGTGAGACCTTGCGGCTGCCTGACTTCCCCGTCGCAGGGTCCGTCGCAAGGACTTCGTCTCCGACCTCGATGTCTTCAATGTCCTTCGTGGAACCATCAGCCATGAGGACGTCAGTACCGGCGAGGAAACACTTGCAGTCACCGAGGAGCCTTCTCAGCGCCGCTGTGTCGCCGGGCGCAGCCCGACCACTCTCGGATCCGAGTCTGCCGTACAGGCCTCTCAGTTTGCTGCCGAATGCAGCTAGGGTTGCGCCCGCGCCGAGGGATCCTCCCGCGGCGAAATGTATCTCGTTCTCTACGGTCTCGGCAGCGAGGCGGAGGCAGGCCGTCGCTGCCAGAGCGCAGCCGCCGATAACTGCGATGGCGACTCCGACCCATGGCTTCTCCGGGTCGAGTAGGCCAACTTCGTTCGCCGCCTTACAGAATGCGCCGTTGTCTTCCGCGGAACTTCCTTGGCAGAGACCGACTGCCCAGATGTGGATGGCCTCTTGGTAGGTGTTAAAAGGTGTCAGGATTCCCCGAGCAGCCATCTCCTTCGGAGTGAGAATCTTGACACCCCCGATGGTGGGCTGTCCCTGCGCGGGCGGAGCTCCCGGTGGGGCCGAGCCGCCACCGCCCTTGACGGGAGTGCTGGTGTCTACGTTCCCGTCGTCGTCGTAGCAGGCGTAGTGCGTGCAGCCGGGGCCATTGCCGGGCGTCCAAACCGTGTCGGGGTTGCCGACGCCGCAGCCGTCGCAGAACAGACCGCTGGGGTCGGAGGAGGTGACCGGGGTGTTGTTCGCGTACGAGTACCCCTGCATCTGCTGGGGGTTCGTCAGATCCATTACCGGGTCGACGCTGATGAAACGGCCGGTCGCTGGATCGTAGTCGCGGGCACCGATGTGGGTGAAGCCCGTGATGGTGTCGATGTCGCCGCCGACGAAGCCCTTCTGGCCGGGCCAGAAGGTGGGAGCGGTGCCGCGGGGGGCGCCGTAGGGGAGTTGCTTGCGGCGGTTGGCTGCGAGGGTGGTGGCGCTGACGGACAGTTGGTTGGTGCCGTGGTGGTCGGCGACCAGGAGGCGGACCCTGCCGTCGCTGCTGGTGCGGATGGCGGAGCCACCGGGCACGGTGTAGTAGCGGGTGCCGGCCAGGGTGCCGGTGGACTTGGTGAGGACGAGTTCCTGGCCGCCGGGCAGATACAGGGTGGTCGCGGTTGGTTCCCGCTTGAGGATGCGCGTGCCCTCGGCGTCATAGAGGAACTTGGTGGTTGCACCGGAGATGGTGGAGGTGGCGAGTTTGCCTTCCTGGTTCCAGGTGAGGTCCTGGACGGCTCCGGTGGCGGGGGTCTTCTTCGTGAGGTTGCCGGTGACGTCGTACTGGTAGTTGTCTGCCCCGGTGACGCCGCCGGTGGCAGTGACGCTGCGGACGGCGTGCGGCTGGGCGGCGCCGGTGGTGGTGGGGTAGGTGTAGGTGCGGGTGGTGTCGGCGGTGATGGAGCCGGCTTTGTGCTGGGTTTCGGAGGCGCGGTCGCCGGTATTGGTGAAGGTCCAGCTAGTCCAGTACGGGTCTACGGTGCCAAGGGCCGGGGTGCCGGCTCCGTTGACCGGTTTGGTCGTGCAGGCATCCGCGGTGGTCCAGGCCTCGGACAGGCGGCGGGCCCAGTCGTAGGCGAAGCACTGGTCGTCGGCGATGGTGCCGTCGTTCTGGTCGTCGCGGATCCGGGTGACATTGCCGACCGTGTCGTAGGTGTACTTGATGTTCGACAAGGTCTGGGGGTTGGAGGTCTCGCGGTCGACGACCGAGGAGGCGAGGCGGCGAGTGACAGTGTCATAGCCGAGAGTCTGGATGACGCGGGTGCCGAGGTTGCCGAGGGATGCCTGGGCGAGTTCGCCGAACGGGGTGTAGCTGGCGCCGCGCAGGTAGACCTGGGACAGGGTGCCGTCGACGATGCCGAGCTGGTCCTGGGCGCCGTAGTGGTTGGTGACGGTTTCGGCCGGCAGGGCGGCGGTGGCGTTGGTGTTGCCGGTGCTGTAGGCGGCGGTGGCGGGCAGTCCGCTGACCGGGGTGACGGTGGCGGCGATTGTGTAGGTGCCGGCGAACTTCTCCTCACCGCTCACCGACGGCACCGTCACCGTCGTGCCGGTGGCCTGGCCTGCGGAGTCGTAGCCCGTCACAGCGGTCTTGTATGCGGCCGCCGGGGTGACGGATGTGTCGTAGCGGGTGGAGGAGGCGAGCAGGCCCTTGCCGCCGGTGGCGGTGTCATACGTCCACTCGGCCAGCTTGCTGCCGGTGACCGAGCCAGTGCGCAGACTGGTCCTGCGGCCGAGTTCGTCGTAGGTAGTGGCCAGAGTGCCGCGGGGATCCGTAGTGGTTTCGATGCGACCGTCGGCGCCGTAGGCCATGCTGCTGGCGCCCTTGTCGGGGTCGGTGGTGGCGGTCCGCCGGCCACGCAGATCGTGGGTGTAAGTCCACGAGTTGCGGCTGGACGCGTCGGTGACCTTCTCGAGATTGCCGGCCCGGTCGTAGGCGTAGGTGGTCTTCTCGTACTGGCTGGCGGCTGCGCCGATGAGCGGGTTGCGGTCCTTGTACTGGCGTCCCTCAATAGCGCGGCCGCGGATGTCGTTGATGGCGAGGGTCGCGGTGCCGCCGGCCGGCGGGACGGTGGAGGTCCAGGTGTCGCCGTAGGCGAAGGTGGTGCGCCACTTCTCCACGTTCAGCGACAGGGTGACCGTGGCCGTGGGACGGCCTCGGCCGTCGAACTCGGTGAGGACCGAGTTGGGAATCTGGTTCGGGGTGACCGTGAGCAGCGCGGTGGAGACGGCCTGGTCGTTGTAGAAGGGGGCATCAGCCTGGAAGGCGCGGCCATGGGTGTCGTAGAAGGTGCTGGTGACGGTCCGGCCGGTGGTGCCGATCGCGTCCATCTGGGTCTGGCGCTCACGCAGCAGCGAGTCGTAGATCGCGACACTGGTGCCCCAGGTGCCGTTCTCGTACAGGTTCTTCGTCGTCACGGTGGACGGTGCGGTGGCGGAGATGTTGTACGCAAAGGTGGCGTTGGGGTTGGCGGTGGTGGCGCGGCCTGCGCTCCAGACCTTTGTGAGGCGGCCGAGCGCGTCGTATTCTCCGGTGGCGGCGCGCTGGTTGGGGTCAGTGACCTTCAAGGTGAGCCCGCGAAGCCCGTCCAGGGCGGTGGTGGTGCCGTATCCCTTGGGGTTGGTGACCGTGACAGTAGTGGGCTGGGCGCCGGTGGCGGGGGTGTAGGCGGTGGTGGCGGGCCGACCATCCTGACCCGCAGCGGAGACTATTCGCCCGTACTGGTCGTAAGCGGTCTGGGTGGTGGTCTCCCACACCAACTGGTCGTTGATGTCCAGCTTGGATGCCTGCTCGGTCTTCGTCACATTGGCCTGCCCCGGGTTGGGGGCGACGCCGGATGCCTGACCGTCGTAGGAGGTGCGGGTGGATCCGGTGACGGCGGGATTGAGGTAGCCGAGCGCGCAGGGTGCCTGGGCGACGGTGGTGACCTGGGAGGGGTAGGAGATCAGCCAGTTGGTGGTGTCGGGGGTGACGTAGTGCGTGCGGGTGCACTTCGGCTTCACGCCGCGGGCAGTATCGCCGTCGTCGCCCTCGGCGGTCACCAGACCGTAGACCGGGTCGTAGACGCGGGTGGTGGTCAGGGTGCGCCAGGTCGTGCCGTCGTCCAGCAGGGTGCTGGCGGCCTCGGTGACCGTGCCCGCATGCCGCGCGACGGCGTCGGGCAGCACCGGGCCGGGGGTGCCGGGTTTGTCGGGGTCGGTGATGCCGGTGATGTTCTGGGTGGCGGTCGGGTCGGATTCCCACGGGGTGTAGGTGGTCTTGGCGACCACCTTGCCGCCAGTCCCGTCCTTGTCGTAGGTACGGGTCTGCGCGGGTCGGCCGGCGAAGTCGTCGCGGTCGGTGATGCCGTTGATCTTGGCGGCGGGCCTGGGGCTGCCGTCGGTGAGGGTGTCACCGGCCATGCCGAGGAAGTAGCTGGTCTCGGCCTTGGTGCGGTTGGTGGCGCCGGTCAGGGTGCGGACCGTGCCGTAGCCGCGAAAGACACTCCAGCTGCGATGCTTGTCAACGGCGAACTCGGAAGTCTCGCGGCGCCAGTTCGGTCCGTTGTCGTATTCGTAGGTGGTGGTCTTCGACGGCGAGCCGGTGCCGGCGGTGGTGTCGTCCTCGATGACCTGGGTGACCAGGTACTTGTGGAACCAGTCCTTGACCGGGTCGACCGCGCCGTCCGGGGTCCACCAGGACGGGTAGCAGCGTTTGGTGTTCTGGTCCGGGGAGGACGGCAGGCTGGTGGAGGTGCACTCGGTGGGGCTGTAGGTGACGAGGGTCTGGCCGCCGGTCTCGCTGGTGAACTGGGTGATGCGGTACTTGTTCAGCGGCGGCCGTCCCTCGGCCGAGTCCACACGGTTCGGCATCGGCGTCCCGCCGAAGGTGGTCTTCGGCAACGTCAGGTCCGCGAGGGCGCCGGCCTTGCCCGTGTGCTGGATCGACTCCAGCCACAACGCCGGCTTTGAGACGTCACCTGTGGCCGGGAAGGACTGGGCCAGCGTCCAAGTATCGACCGGCTGCATTGTACTGCCCTGCAGGGCAAAGGTGTTGATGTCGGTCAGCCGCTTCCGGGACCAGAAAGACGGCGACGGCTTCAAACACTGCTTATCCGCGGAGCAGTCCAAGTCGACCGGGACGTCCGGCCAGTTCATGGCGTGGTCCGCATCGAAAGTGCCGCAGTTCGCGAGGCACCGCTCCGCCACACCGAACGTCACCCGGCCCGCCGGATTGACTGTCGCAGGAACGGCACCGGCGCGCAGGCCATAGTCGATGCGACTCAAGTACCCACCACGGATATATGAGACCGGGTCATCGACCTTCAGGTTCTGCGCGTAGTAACCGGTCTCCTTGGAGTAGTACAAGGCCATGGCGTTGTGGTGCGGGTCAACGACGTAGTCGAGGTTCCAGCGCCAGCCCTGCGTTGCCGCAGACGAGGCGAAGTCCGATCCGTGGCCGGGCTCGCCGCTGTGGTTGCCGTAGACCGGAGTAGTGAAGACGGAGTTCGTCTCCTCCTTGCCGCTGGTCCACCCGGGCAGGCGGTTCTTGCCGAACCAGTACTGGGTACCGTCCAGCGAGGTAACTTTCCAGTACTCGTAGTCCTCGTCACCGTTGACATCGTTCGGGGAGCTGCCGAGGATCCGCTCCACGCGCGAGCCGTCGTCGTCGGCGAGCTTCCATACGCTCTTGCCCGCATCCCAAACCAGGGCGGTGGACGTGCCGTTCAGGGAAAGCGTTGCGTTCTGCGACTTCCAGCACAGATCGCCGACCTTCTCCGTGTTGTTACCACCCTGCTTGTCGTTCTCACAACCGGCATAGCTACGCTCGATGAACCCCTGCGAGTAGTCCCAGCCCTCACCGATCCACGACGTCTGGTTGTTCGTCGACGACGTGCGGCCGTCCACCGCAGAAGAGCTGTACGACAGCGCCACCTTCGGCTGCAGACCACCCGGGACGGACGGCACGCCCAGCGGCGTACTCCAGCCGAACGCACCGGAGTTCCCGCCCGCCGACCACGACCCGGACGGGGACAGCGAGGTCGCCTTGAACGACCCCTCCCCGCCATCCGCTGCCGCCACGGCTGCCAGCACCACCGTGCTGCTACTCGTGTCAGCCATGCTTGACTGCTTGGCCTTGCCCTTGGTCGGGAAGGCAACGGTCGCAGTCAGTGTGCGAGCTTTCGTGTTGTTGTTGGTCGCCAGTGGCACAGCCTTTAGGCAAGCGGCTTTGCCGGGGGTGGTCAGCGCGCAGGCAGGCATCTGGACCAGGCGCAGCCGCGAGGACCAGCCTGCGCCGAATGCCGACTCGATGCTCGTGTAGTCGACCTGAACCTCAGTCGCACCTGCGGCGGCCGCCCCTGCCGGCTGGATCGACAGCAACAGGCCCTGGACCCCGGCCCGTTGCGCGGTCTTGCGGTCAGCAAGCGTCACCCGCACCCGGTCAGAGCTGGCGGTTCCAGCGGTGCGGTTACCGGCATTGGCCCGGGCAGCAACGGAGGTTGGCCGGCCGATACGGACTGGCAGTGACCCCGCTTGGACCCGTTGATGGCCGATGGCCTTCGCTGCGCTGTCCGGGGCGCCAGGCACCGCAACCTCCGCCTGCCCCGCAGCTGGCCAAGCGATCTTCCCCCGCGGATGCCATTGACTACGCTGCGACGGCGCAAGCTTCACAGAGCGGCTGACGACCAGGTCCTTGCCCGGCACCGAGGCAGTCTTCTGCACCGGCCGCAGCGAGAACCCATCGTCGGGCTTCGCCGACGCGGGCACAGACAGCAGCGACAGGCTCAGAGCCGCGGAGAGCAGGCCGACTGAGGTGGTGCGTGCACTGCGCAACCGCAACAGCGGATGAGCGGAAAACGGCATGCCAAAGCCACGGCGGAACGCCATGAAAACCCCACCCCTAGACCTGCATCCTATGAAGAACCCGTAAAGCAAAGCCGACTTGATGGCCATTGCACAAGGTTCAAAACGGGCATCGTTCGGCGCGGACGGGACCTTGAGGGCCAACGAAGTCGATCCGGAGTGGATTGTCCTGGATCAAGAGCTCGATCAGGGCAGAAGCGTCTAGGCGGGGTGAAAGGGACGTAACCCAGCACCGATTGCACGCCATGAGAACGTCCGGGGGTTTGCTTTCACTTGCCCAAGGCTCCCTGTCTCCAAAGTGCTTGGGAAATGCTACACAGTGTGAATAGTCTGCGAGTCTCCGGCACCATGCGCATGCGCTCCAGAAAGGCGCCTCATGACTGACCCGCACACGACGGGCCGCAGAAGAAGACGCCCCATAGCGTTCTTTCTCGCCCTCGGACTCCCGCTGACGGCCGTCACCACCCTGGCTCTTCCCACCGCGGCCGTGGCCGAAGACAGCGCCCCGCCGAACCCTCCCGCCTCCGAAGTCGAGGCGTATGCCATCGCCGCGAAGACCGGGCAGCGCGTGGAGATCCTCGACCGGCGTGAGGAGACCGCGGAGGTCTTCGCCAACCCCGACGGCACCACCACCCGCCGCCAGCACTCCACCCCCGTGTGGTCCCGCTACGAGGGAGTGTGGAAGAAGGCCGACGCCACGATCGTCCGGCACGCCGACGGCACGATCGGACCGGCCTCACCGGCCTTCGGCATCACCTTCTCCGGCGGCGGCACCGGCCCGCTGGCGACTATGACCAAGGACAGCAAGAGTCTGTCGCTGTCCTGGCCCAGCGCGCTTCCGCAGCCGGTCCTGGATGGCAACACAGCCCTGTACAAGTCAGTGCTGCCGGACGTAGACCTGAAGGTCATCGCCGAAGTCGACGGCTTCGCCGAACACCTGATCATCAACACCCCACAGGCCGCCGCGAACCCCGCGCTCAAGAGCATCCAACTCGGCATCGCCACCAAGGGTGTCACCCTCGCCGACGACGCCGGGGACAACCTGACCGCCAAAGACGCGGCCGGCAACGTCGTCTTCAGCGCCCCCCGCCCCAAGATGTGGGAGCAGCCGACCGCCGCCGAAGCGCAGCCGAAGGCCGCCGGGGCACGCGTAGCCGCTGCGGACACCGGCGATCAGCCGCAGACCGCGCCGGTAGGCGTCGACATCTCCGGCAACACGTTGACCCTGACCCCGGACCCCACGCTACTGGCCACCGCGGACCAGTTCCCGCTGGTGGTGGATCCGCCGTTCACCGGTGGCTATCGGGAGAAATGGGCCGTGGTGTACTCGGCGACCCCCGGTGAGGCGTACCCGAACGGGTCCGGCTGGCACTCCGGAACACCCAACGACGAGCCGCGGGTGGGCTTCAACGGCACAGGCAGGACGCGGTCGTTCTTCGCGATGAACACCAACGGCCTGGCAGGTGCTGACATCCTCGATGCGACCTTCGCCGTGGTCGAGACGCATTCCTGGGGATGCGACCCCGCGGCCGCGGGGCCGACCGAGCTGTGGTCCACCAACGGCATCACCACCACGCCCACCTGGAACACCAACAACTCATATTGGGCGGCCAATCTCGACTCCGACTCCTACGCCCACGGCAACCCCTACTACTGTGCGGGCAATCTCGGACACGATTACCGCTCCACCGCGCTGACGAACTACGTCCAGCAGGCGGCCGATGGCGGATGGGGAACGCTGACCCTCGGCCTGCGCGCCGCAAGCGGCTACGAGGGCGACACCGAGAGCTTCAAGCGGTTCACCAACAGCCCTGCTCTGGAAGTCACCTACAACTACAAGCCCGAGGTCTTGAGCTCCAAGGCCTACGAGGGTTCCTGGAGTCCGGGCGGTGACGGCAACAAGCCAGTGCCATGCGGTGACGTGATCGGCAACAGCGGCCTCGCTCTCACGGCAACACTCCGGGACAAGGACGGCGGAAAGGTCACCGGCGAGTTCTCCGTGACCACCCCCGGCGGCACCCCAGTGAACTGGAACGGCAAGCCCAACACCGACACCGTGTCGACCGGCCAGACGGCCTCGGTCACCGTGCCCTGGAACGCATTCACCAACGGGGGGTCATACATCTGGAGGGTCCGCGCCAAGGACGGAGAAGGCCCCACCAGCGACTACACCGCCCCCTGCGCCTTCACGGTCGACCGAAGCGGCCCCATCGAAGCCGTCACAGTGACGAACACCGACGGCACAGCGGCCAATCAAGCCACCGACAAGTACCCGGCCCGCGAGAGCGTCCAGCTGAAGCTCTACAACTCCGCCAACGACGTCGCAGGCTTCTGCTGGTCCATGGACGGATACCTGTCCGCCTCCAGTACCCGTTGCCACAACGGCACCTGGGTGAACGTCGGAGCCGACCGCCACACCGCCACCATCGACGTGATTCCCACCGGCTGGCCGAACAGCACGCTGCACGTGGTCGCCTACGACACCGCCGACAACCACTCCCCCCTCGACAACACGGTCGACGCGGTCACCCTCAGCACCAGCAAGTCCGAATTCGTCTACGCCGCAGGGAAGGACCCCGGCACCGGCCTTGCCCGCACCGATCTGCCCGGGGACCTGAACGGCGACGGTTACACCGACATGGTTGCCACCGACAACGAAAGCAAGCTGCGTCTGTACGCCGGAGACGGCACCGGCAAGGTCGCCGCCGCCCAAACCGTCGGAATCGGCGGCTGGACCGGCGCCCTCATCGCACACCGCGGCGACCTCCGCGGCTTCGCCAGCCCGACCGCGGAGCCGGACGGCTACGAAGACTTCGTGGTCCGTCTCAGCGACAACAAGCTCTACGTCTACGGCGGCACCGGCCTCGGCACCCCCGCCTTCGACACCCGCACCGAACTGGCCCACCCGAGCGTGGACACTGCCACAGACTGGCGCCGCCTCCGGCAAATCATCATGCCCGGTGACATCGACCGCAACACGATCGACGGCCACGTCGGAGGCAACGACCTCATCACCATCGAATGCACAGACGACTCTTGCACCAACGCCGCGCTGTGGCTCTACACCGGCAACACCATCGGCGACGCACAGTCCCATTCGCAGAAGCAGACCGAGCCGTTCGATCTGCACAACCGCGTCAACCTCGGCCTCGCCGGCTGGAAGGACTACACCAACCTCGCTGTCGGCGACCAGAACGGCGACGGCGTCCAGGACATCGTCGCCCGTGACCCCGCCACTGGCCAGCTCTACCTCTACCCCGGCCAGATCACCAGCGGTGTCTACTCCCTGGGCACCCGGTCCATCTACGGAAACGGCGACTGGGATATCCGCCCTCGCCTGGCCTCCCCCGGCAACGTGCAGGGAACGGTGACCACAGCCACCTACAGCGACCCCGACGCCGGCACCGACATCACCTACCGGCAGTTCCAGCCCAAGACCGGTGAAACCTACGGCGATCTGTGGGCCACCACACCGGCCGACCCCGACCTCGGCGTCCCCTACGTCGACGACACCGGCGCAGCCAAAACCACTACCTGCCCCACCGGCTGCCTGCTGTTCTACCCCGGCGGACCCACCACGCACCGAAGCCCCCGCCTAGTCGGTCTCGGCGCCTGGGCCACGCTCATCACCGGCATCTTTTAGAAGAAGCTCGTGCCGACCCCCACCCGCCACCAGGCACGAGCCGCGAGATGGGGTGCTCCTGGCATACCTCCAGGAGCACCCCCGCAAACAGCCCGAACAGCCCCTCGCCGGGCGTCGCCTGGTGCCCGAGCCTCACGTCTCAGGCAGCCGACGATGCCTCGGCCCACAGCATCGCCGTCCGGTAGCCAAATGCCGACCGGACAGCGCACGTGATCACCGATGGCCGTCCCATCGCGGCAGCACACCTGCCGCCCCATTCACTGAAGGACACACATGCTCAGACGTAAACGCCTCGGCCGCATAACGGCCGTCGGCGGATCCCTTGGAGCACTGGTCGCAGCCGCGGCAAGCATCCCAGCGGGACCGGCCTCCGCTCAGGATCTCGACATCGTTCACGTGAACGATGTCGTCCTGCGGCCGTCGAGTACCTGGGGGGCCAACGCGGCCATGCCCGGGGCCTACCTGGACGGCACCATGGTCTACGCATTCGCCACCAAGCCTCTCATCGGCCCCGCCGGTGACGGCGCCGGCCTGCCCGCAGGTGTCACCTTCGGGACACAGGAAGTCTGCAAGCCCACCCCGCAGGCCACGGCGGTATACCTGTGCAGGGTCGGCGGCACCGGTGGCCACGCCGGACCTCTCGTCAAGGTGTCACCGGATACGCCCCACAACACCATGGGCTACTACGGCGCGGTCTACGCACCAGCCGGCTCCGACCTCACCGCCGCGATTCAGGCCGCCCAGACCGCCGGTGCCACGCCTGAGGACAGCACACACGGAGCGGGCACGTTCACGGTCAAGACGCCCGAGCACGTCGCCCAGAACACGCTGGCCTTCAACACCCCCGACATCGAGGCCGGCAAGACCTCGCCCCAGACACTGCACGTCCACGCGGTCGATGGCGGACACTTGGACCTGTGGTTCGGCCCCGCGCCGGACCAGTACGGCTGGGACAGCCACGGCGTCGACATCCGCGTCACCGCGGTGACCGCCAGCGAGTCCGCCCAGTGCACGCACAAGACCGAGTCGCTCACCATGGGAATCGTCCTGATCCAGTGCGATCTGACGCCCGGTGACACCGACATCACCTACACCCTCACCTCGGCACCCGGCACCGAGAGCTGGCGCATCAACGCCCATGCACGCTACAAGGTCTATTCCTGGGGCCAGGACTACCTGACGGCAGACGCCGCCTTCGCCGTCGACGGACTTCCCGTGCGCGAGCGTCACACGCTCCTGGGCCGCGACAGCGCAGGCAAGCTGTGGCTCTACCACGGCACCGGCAACGCCACCGCGCCCTTCCGCGCTCGGAGCCTGATCGGCAGCGGCTGGCAGGGCTACAACGCTCTGACGAAACTGTCACCGCTGTCCGCGGACAGGTCCGCCGGTGACCTCGTTGCCCGCGACTCCTCCGGCGTCCTGTGGTACTACCGCAACGTAGACGGCGGGCCGTTCGCACCCCGCGCCCGCGTCGGCGCCGGCTGGAACATCTACAACCAGCTCACCGGGTCCGGTGACCTCAACGCCGATGGCAAGCCCGACCTCGTCGCCCGCGACACGACCGGCACCCTGTGGCTCTACCGCGGCACCGGCAGTGCCGCAGCGCCCTTCGCCGCCCGCACCAAAATCGGTCCCGGCTGGAACATCTACAAACAACTCGCGGGAACCGTCGACCTCACCGGCGATGGCCAGCCCGACCTCGTCGCCCGCGACACCACCGGCACCCTCTGGCTCTACCGCGGCACCAGCAGCGCGACGGCCCCCTTCGCCACCCGCACCAAAATCGGTCCCGGCTGGAACATCTACAGCCAGCTGGTAGCCACCGATGACCTCAACGCCGACGGCAAGCCCGACCTCGTCGCCCGCGACACCGCCGGGACGCTCTGGCTCTACCGCGGCATCGGCAGTACGGCGACGCCCTTCGCCACCCGCACCAAAATCGGCGCAGGCTGGAACATCTACAACACCCTGATCTGACCACTCGGCCGCTGGCGACCGACCGGCAGTCCTCTCTGGGCGCCGCCTAGCGTCACCCGACACCGTCGGTGACATACGGGACACAGCATGACGTCGGCCTTCACGCCCCCGACAGTGGCCGTGAAGGCCGACGTTTTGCGGCACGACCCTGCTTCGGAATCATGGCGACGCACCGCCCAGCCATGGTCCAGGAACCAAGATCACTTCGACGACAGACCCTGGGTACGGCCCCGCTGGGCCCCGCCACCGCACACCAGGGGCCGGCCTCCTCATTTGACCGGTGCCGATGGGATCAAGAAGATGGCCTCCAGGCGCAACCGCTCTCGTTCGCACCTGTTGGTGTCAGCCGTTGATGTCGGATCGCTAGAGCTGATCTCGCCACCACGGGGTGTCAGGAGAGTCGGCGCGGACAAACTTCGCTCGGGCCAGGATCTTGTTGTCGAGAGCCCACACGAGCTTGCGCAGCTCCCGGGCCGACTTCCTCGGCAACGCGTGCAGCATCTCTTCGAGGTGATCACGAAAGAACCCTGGACCGCACCCGCACTCGGGGATGCCGCACCGGGGCGCGGTGTATGGGTCCGCGATGCGCCTCAATGGGCCGCGGTACGACGTACCCCAACACTTCGCACCAGAAGCGAGCGAGACGCTCAGGTTCTGCGCAGTCAAAGGTGACTTGGAACTTCTTGATCGCTGACATCGGCGCACCGTAGCAGGCGGACTCTGCCGCACGTCTCCCCAGGTGGATCAGCCCGCCCCTCATCGCGCCCTGGGTCGCCTTGGACGCCAAACGATCAACCCAGACAGGCCACAGAACGACGCGACTGTCGTGGAGCCCACCGGTGGTCCCCGCGATCCAGTCCTGACCAACGACCCTGACGCTAAAGATCAGTTACGGGACAGCCCTTAGATTCCAAATGTAGGTTCGATACGTGAGTTTACGAGAAGCGATCGAGTACGTGCGGATACCTGCGTACGTGCCCCGGTGTCCCAGCCCAGGGGGCATCGTTAGGCAGGCCGCGACCGTCCCGGGCGGCGCGCCACGTGTGAGATGGCAGGAGGAGACCGGTGAGCGACCGCAGCGCCATTGAATGGACCGAGGCGACCTGGAATCCGACCACCGGCTGCGACCGCGTCTCTTCCGGCTGCGACAACTGCTACGCCCTGACTCTGGCGAAGCGCCTGAAGGCCATGGGCGCGGCGAAGTACCAGAACGATGGTGATCCGCGTACCTCAGGGCCGGGCTTCGACGTCACCCTTCATCCCGATTCGCTGGACGTTCCTTACGGGTGGAAGGGCCCTCGCACGGTGTTCGTGAACTCGATGTCCGACCTGTTCCACGCCCGGGTGCCGCTCGACTTCGTCCGCCAGGTCTTCCAGGTCGTGGCGGATACGCCGCAGCACACCTACCAGGTCCTCACGAAGCGGGCTCGGCGACTTCGGCAGGTCGCCCCGAAGCTCGACTGGCCGGACAACCTCTGGATGGGTGTTTCGGTGGAGACTGCGAAGGAGCTGGTGCGCGTCGACGATCTGCGTGAGGTTCCCGCTGCCGTGCGGTTTTTGTCCTGCGAGCCGCTGCTGGGGCCGCTGCCCGGCCTGAACCTGGACGGTATCCACTGGGTCATCGCCGGCGGCGAGTCCGGCCCGGGCCACCGGCCGCTCGACGAGCGGTGGGTCACCGAAGTCCGCGACACCTGCCAGGACGCTGGCGTCGCCTTCTTCTTCAAGCAGTGGGGCGGCCGCACCCCGAAGGCCGGCGGCCGACTCCTTGAGGGCCGGGCCTGGGACCAGATGCCGCTGCCGGTCGTGGCCTGACCACGACCGCTCGATGGGCCGGGCCCGGGCGGGGCCTGGCCAGAGGGGTCAGGCCGCGAGGTTCCCGGGGTATACGACGATGTCCCGGGTCTTCTTCACCCCCACCCCGTCGCTGGGAGTCCTGCCCTGCTCGTGCAGAAGCCGTACCGCCTGACGGACCACCGGGTCGGTGACCTGGCCGTAGAAGGGCCCGAAGATCTCCAGGGGGTAGTCGACCAACTTGACCGGACGCTGGGTCCGCACAAGCAGCTTGGCCAGGTTCTCGGCGATCACAGGCTTCGCCTTGGCCTCGATCTCCTTGGGATCCGGGCGCGTCACCGAGGCCTCCGAGAACAGCGCCATGTCGTCGCTCTCCTCGCGCTCTTCCAGCGTCTGCCACCACGTCGCACGAGCCCGGGCGACGGCGTCGCCGAACACCCACAGGCCGTAAGAGCTGCGGGTCGCGAACACCAGCCGGTACACCGCTCGCTTCCGAGGCGAGTGCGACACCGGCACTGACTGCACCAGCATGCCGGTACGCCGCTCCAGAAGGCGGGCGTACTCGGCCGCCACCGCCTCGATCGCGTCCTCGGCCGCACCATCCTTATCGCGAGATGCCATCGCATCGGCGAAGTAGTCCCGCCACCACGTCCCGCCGCACACTTCGTCGAACCGTTGGAGCGACTTCTCGTTACCCTTCGGGGAGCGGACGTGCCCGCCCAGGCGCCACACGGCCATCATGCTGAAGTTCATCAGCAGCTCGGTCGGGGGCCACTTGCCCCGACGCTTCCGGGCGAGGAGGTCGACGAGCCGGTTCTGCGGCAGGACAAGTCCACAGGGGTCAAGGAAGAGGAACAGCGGCTCTCGCACGGCCCGCTCGACGACTTGGTCGAGGACGCTGTCGGCCTCGCCGCGGTGGGCGTGTGCCTGCACCCCTCGAGCCAGGTACTGCTGGACAACCTCGTGTAGCCGGTCGAATGACTTCGACTGGGGCTCGGAAAAGAAGCACTCCAGTGTCAGCCCGGCCTGGTTGCGTAGGTATGAGGCGGCTCCCAGCGCGATCTCTGCGGATGCAGGCTCGCCGTTCTCGTAGCGGCCCTCGCCCGCGTATCCGTCGAGGTAGACCACGCGCTTGTCTTGCGACCGTGTGCCCGTCATCCCGCCGAACTGCGGCAGATACCGCTTGAGAAGATCGTGCTTGAACACGCTGGGCAGCGCCTTGTCCGCCCAGTAGTCCCCGCTTGTACCCGACGACATCCCCACCCCCAGGTCTGCAGTATCCGCCTGATCACAGATGGTGAAGCACGGCGCGGAGCCGAAGCAAGACCGGGGCGGGACTCACCGCGCCTGTCAGTACCGGCCAGCGCGAGAGTTTGGCGTGGACAGAGCCAAGTGGCTCTGTCCACCAGAACTCACGAACAGAACCACAAGGGGAGGAGTGTCAGCGGTGGCGTCTACCTTGTGATGAAGGGCGCGGGGCCGAGAACTCCTTGGAGGAGTCATGCCCTACCGCCGCGTCAACGCAGCACAGTTCATCGGACGCGTGCTTCCCGAGCCGTACGAGACTCCCCTCGCCGGCGAAGATTCTGATGCCACGCACTACCTGCTGGCCACCGTGCACGCCGACTTCTGCTGTCCCCCGTCCGGGCACTCAATCTCCTGGCAGACCTGCTACGACGCCGCCCAGATGCGGCCGCTGCCTCACAAGGCCAGCTTCCTTGTGGACCACCGCGGTGAGCCGAAGGCCATCCCCCATCACATCACCGGCGCTGCTGCGCGGCGGGCCCGCTCGGCGCAGCGGATCGCGGCCCGCATTCGACGAGAGGCCCGCCACATGCCGCTCGGCAACCAAGGTTGAGAGACAGGCCGGATCGTGGCGGCAGGCTGAGTAGCGCATTGGGTAGTGCAATTTCCCCAATTCCTGACGATGTTGGGCAGACGGCGGCCATGATGACCGCAGGGCTGTGACGCGACCGCGGAACTCGTCCTGGCTGTGGGGCGGCAATGGCGCGAAGTGCGAACCGAGGGGGCACGCACATGGCTGACTCGATTGAGGATTGGTACGCCCAGTACGACCTGCCCGGGGGCGACCTTACGAGGGCACCGAACTACTACTACTGCGAAGATGACGACCCCGTCCGCACCCCAGCAGGAGGGTCGTTCGTCTACGGGGCGCCCGAGCCGTACCGGGAAGATCCCCTCGACTGCGCTGGTTGTGGGCATACGCATCCCGAGAACCTTGACGAGCGAGGTCGCTGCCCCTACTGCCGCTGACGACGTGACAGGGAATCAGGGGGCGTCCCTAGGCCAGGGGCGAGTCGAACAGGTCCAGCTCGGCCTGTGTCGGGGCCTCGAACTGACTCTGGCAGCTTCTGAGCAGTTCGGTCGTCAGCACGACCGAGCCTGGCTCCTGGTTCCGCAGAGCGATGCGCCGCTTCAGTTCTTCCATCGGCACCTTGAGGTAGCGCAGTTCAACGTCGGCTCCGAGTTTGCGGGCTCGGAGCCGCTTTTCATCACGTTCCGCCCGTTCCCAGAAACCGTTCTCCAGGATCACAACGGCACCGGAAACCAGCAGCTCCTGAGCGTGCTGCCACAGGCGCCGCTCGACCCGGTCCCGAGCCTCACCGTCGAAGAGGTCGAAGCCCAGCCCCGCAAGCCACTCGTCCGGGCATAGACACACAGCGGACAGCTCGCGCTCCAGCCTCCTTGCCATCGTGGTCTTCCCGGCACCGGGAAGACCACACAGGAGTACCAGCCTTGGTCGTCGGTCGCCCATGCTCACCTGCCCCTCATCGAGCCTCGCGGAGATCATCGCTCCCGTCGCCACGAAGGAGAAGCGAGTTTCGCAGGCCCGCCAAGGAGGTCGCGCACTCAAGATCCGTTTTCGATACACGCCCTAGTAGGTACACGCCCTGCCGATCACAGCCACAGGGACCAGACACTGGCCCCGGTGCCAGCAAGTACACCGAGCAGCGTCAATCCCAGGGGCATGCCGATGTTGTCTGCGGCCTGCTGCAAGACATGGAACCTGATCAGCTCTCTCATGTAGAGCACGTCATTCCATGTCGAAGAGGGCGTCAGGATCGCGTTCCGCTGAGCATCCCGCTCCTCCCGAGGGAGCTCGGAAAGATTGAGAGTCTGAGCTTGTTCGAGACGATCGCGCAGGTCGACGAACTCGGAGCGTAGGTTCTTGGCGCCCCACGTCAGGCCGCCAAGGGTGAGCACCGCGCCCACGAACGTCAGTGCCGCGGCGGCAGCCCGGTCTCCCAGGAACAAACCCGAGAGCGGAGGCGCTCCGATGGCGGCGGCGAGTACGCCACTGAGGATCGCTATGCGTCTCAACTTCGAATGCCCCCTGCTGCTTGGACACCGTCAGAACGGAGCGTCGCCGTTGCCCTCAATGGTGATCTGGAACAGGCCCGCGGGGGAGCCCCGCCAGTCGGAGGTGTCGGGCCGGATGAACGCTGCCTCCTGGCCGTTTTCGAAGCGAAGTCGGCCCTGCCGCAGGTTGAGGAGTTCGGTCGAACGCTCGTGGGCGGGCACGGAAAGAGTGCCGCTCCAGACCGTATGGAGGCCAGCGGATCCCTTGTGAAGGTTCGCGGTGACGGGGAGTTCCCGGCCTTCGTCCGTTGTGAGGGTCGCGGACTCTCGAAGATTGCTCATGTCTGGAAAGCGTAGCGCTTGCCCCAGGCCGCGGCTTTGGTCCGCGGCTGGCCGCGGCCTTCCGCGTGCCATTGCCGTCCGCGGAGGACCCGGCCGCCCTGTGATGTATGCAGCGCCGCGTCTCACCTTCGGGCGGGGCGCTCTTTCGTGTTTCTTGATCACGGAACTACGGTGCACACCCCGGCATTTCGCCGGACCACGAGAGGGGACACCCATGTCGCGCACGCTGCGGATGCTCGGCACCAACTCCAAGACCGGCGAATGCCCCACCTTGTACGAGGACGTTGAGACTGGCGAGATCCTCGTGCAGGGCTACACCGTGACCGATCCGGAGGTGCTCGCGCAGATGGCGAACCCGCTGGAGGGTGAGTCGCTGGTCGTTGTCGACCGCGCTCTCCTCGTGAACTTCGCGCCGAAGGAGTGACGTTGGACGTCGTACCCGCCGCGGGCATCCTCGACTTCTTCCGGCACGGCTTCGAGCACACGGCTTGGCGGCTGGAGACCCGACGGTCCTACGCGGCCGACGAGGGCACCGAGGAGTACCGCCAGTTCCTCGTCGGCATCGCCCCGCCGAGCGACACCGACGGACCTTGGTTCGCCAACGCCCGTACGCAGACCGCGGCGGGCAAGCGCATCGAGCGTGTGCGGCTGGTCGACGAGCCCGCCACGGACAACCAGCGGTACCTACTGGCGACCACCCCGGACAACCTTGCCGCGGGCGAGGACATCCGGTACATGCTCCGCTCGAGAGCCCATGAGCTCGAGTTGCCGGCCTTCGACTTCTGGCTCTTCGACTCCCGCATCCTCGCCGTCTTCAACTGGGAGGACGCCGAGCGGCGCATGGGGTTGACTACCGACCCGCAAGCGGTCGCCCTCGCTTGCCAGGCACGCGATGCAGCCTGGCATTACGCGGAGCGGTACGAGACGTTCTCCGCGCGGGTACGTTCCGATGTGTGAGCACTGACTACCAGCAGGCCAGGCGAGCCCTCGGCGCGCGGCTACGCGAGCTGCGCACCGAGGCCGGGCTCACCGTCCGGGCCCTGGCCGCAGAGTGCGGGTGGGCACCGTCGAAGATTTCGAAGCTGGAGAACGGCAAGCAGACCGCTACCGGCGCCGACCTCGATGCGTGGGCCGCGGGCGTCGGCCGGCCCGAATCCGCGGCGGAGCTCCGGGGCCGTCTGGCCGGGCTGGAGTCGACGTACCGTTCGTGGCGGCGGCAGTTGGCCAGCGGGCATCGCGCGGTGCAGGACGCGCTCGGCGCGCAGCACGAGAGGACCACCATGTTCCGGGGCTTCACATCCGTCGTTCCCGGGGTGTTCCAGACCCCGGAGTACGCGCGTGCCGTGCTGTCCCGGTACGCCGAGCTGCACGGCGTGACGCGCGACATCAAGGCCGGGGTGACGTCCCGCCTGCGCCGCCAAGAGGGCCTGTACGTACCGGGCAAGAGGTACCGGCTGCTGATGGGCGAATCGGCGCTGTTCGCGCGTATCTGCTCGCCTGCCGTCCTCGCTGACCAGCTCGACCGGCTGATGTCCGTGAACGGCCTGAGCACGGTTGAGCTCGGCGTCATCCCGCTGACCGCGGATGTACGGGTCGCGGCGGGCGATGACTTCTGGATCCACGATGACCGGCTCGTCATCGCCGAGTCCTGGCACGCGGAGATGTGGCTCGACTCCCCGGAGGACGTCGCCCTGTACCGGAAGGTGTGGGACGCGCTCTCCGCGGGTGCGGTCCGCGGGCGGGATGCCCATCGGATCATCGCCCGCGCCCGGTCGTCGCTGATGGCTGCCTGAGCAACATCCCGCAACAGGCCGGAGCGGATGAGAAACACGGAGAAACACGCCGGATTCTGAGAAACAGTCCGGCCTACGGTCCTGGCCATGGACCCGAACACCCGCCCCTCGGGGGCCTCCGAAGCGGGAACGTCCCGGTGGTGCCAGTGGCACCGCGGCCCGACCAACGCCCCTCTTGGCGTGCTGATGGCTGAGACATCGTCCGGCCCGCCGATCCGCGTCACGGCGTGCGAGCCGTGCCGAGACCATGCTGCAGCGGCGGCAGAGGTGGCACTGCTTACGGCTATGTGGTCGGGGGCGTAGCGATGGCGACAGTGCCGTACACCACCCCTGGCCGCGTCGTAATCCCCTGCTACTGCTGGATCCGGAAGCCCGGCACCGAGACCCGCTGCACATTGAGCCCGGGACACCATGGCCCCCACTACTTCCATATCGGATTCATGGAGTGGCCGAACCGCGGACCGGAGCCACAGTGACCGCGCCCACCACCACCACCACCACCACCGCCGTGGCTGCGGACGGGAAGGCGCCAGCGTGCCGGATCGGCGAGTGCGGCGAGTGCCCCGGCCCTCGCGTCATACGCCTTGCGGGCGGCCCGGTGTGGGAGAAGCCGCTGGAGGAGCTGCGGTGCGGGTGCTCCTGCCACAGGGTGAGGCGCCGCCGATGATCTCCCGCTGGTGGCCGTCGCCGATCGGGCACCAGCGGGCTGGCCCCGCCCTGCCACCCGTCCCCCTGGGGCAGGCCAGGGCCGCAGACGGCCCCCGGAGCACATGCGCGTGTCCGCGCTCGGGGGCCGTCGCACATCTACGCTGCGGGGATGGCACCGATCGACATGGGCGACGCGCCCACCTGGATAGCCGGCGGGTTCGCAGCCATCGCGGCCTACTGCGCCTGGGGGACATTAAAGAGCCAGCGGCAACAGATCGGTGAACAGCAACAGTTCATCGCTGAGCAGTCAGCCACCCTCGCGCTGGAGCGATCTGAGTTGCGGGCCGTAGCCGAGAGCCGACGCCGCGCTCAAGCCGAGCTGGTGGAGATCACGCGGTCCCCAGTACTTCGGGTGTGGAATGGCAGTGGCGCACCATTGCGCGACGTTCAGATGATGTTCGGGACGCAGGCTGCTGACTCTGGCGCAGAGATCTTCTTCGCCCCTGGCATGAACTTCGGCAGGACCGGCGATCGGCAGGTGACTCCCGTTCCTGTCCTAGGTGCTGGGCGAACTTTCTCGTTCTCGGCAACGCCAGAGCCGGTTCGGGGAGAGCTGAGACGTCTGCTCTTCACTGACGATGCTGGTGTCCGTTGGAGCCTGGACGAGCACGGCGCGTTGGAGGAGATACCTCCCGAGCCGTCCAGCTAGGGCGCGGTGGGCATTTCTGCAACTGGGTGCATAAAGGGGCGGCTTTACCCCCGACACATTGCAGGCAGGGGACAAGCCTGCCCGAGTAGCCGAACAAGCGTACGGCCCCCTGATCATGCACGCCCCCAAACCGGGCAGGACACCGGCCAAAGCCGCTCCGTAAGTTGTTCGGCGGTCCGGGAGAGTCGGGTGTGGCTCTAAAGCCGCTTGCCC
Organism: Streptomyces sp. NPDC002870; assembly: GCF_042888505.1. Taxonomy (NCBI): domain Bacteria; kingdom Bacillati; phylum Actinomycetota; class Actinomycetes; order Kitasatosporales; family Streptomycetaceae; genus Streptomyces; species Streptomyces sp. NPDC002870. Next base: position 25,724 of record NZ_JBIAPW010000027.1, on the reverse strand, counting down.
ACGCGTGGCTCCGGTGGAGTGGCCGCCCGACTCTCCGGGACGCCCTGGCCGCTGATTGAGATGTGCGAATTGGTCGCTGTTTACGGAGCTGACGGCGGGCGTTCCTCGGACCGAACGGCATGCTGCCCGACGCTGAGGAGACGCACATGACCGACAATCAGACCCGGCTTTGGGTCGGGATCGACGCAGGTAAAGCCCATCACTGGCTGGTCGCGGTCGGCGACACCGGGGCAACGGCTTGGAGCCGGAAGGTTCACAACGACGAGAGCGAGATTCTGACCGCACTCGGCGAGATCCTTGACCTCGCGGACGAGGTGCACTGGGCCGTGGACATCGCCGGCACCGCATCCGCGCTGTTTCTGGCCTTACTTGCCGCCCACGGCCAACGGGCCGTCTACGTTCCCGGCCGCACGGTCAACCGCATGTCCGGCGCCTACCGCGGTGAAGCCAAGACTGACGCCCGCGACGCCTACGTGATCGCCGACACCGCCCGACTGCGGCGCGATTTCGATTCTATCGACGTGCCGGCCCAGCTTGCCGCGGACCTGGCCCTGCTGACCGGATACCGATCCGACCTGATCGCTGACCGGGTCCGCATGCTCAACCGGCTCCGCGATGTGCTCACGGGCATCTTCCCCGCACTGGAACGCGCCTTCGACTACGCCGACCACAAAGGCGCACTGATCCTGCTCACCGGCTACCAAACTCCGGCTGCCCTACGCCGCCGCGGCCAGGCCCGCCTCACTGCCTGGCTGGCAGGCCGGAACGTGCGCAACCCCGACTCGGTGGCCGCCACCGCACTGCAAGCCGCCAAGACTCAGCAAACCACGCTGCCGGGCCAGGACGTCGCCGCCGGAATCGTCGCGGACATTGCCGCCCAGCTCCTGGCACTTGTCGAGCGGCTCAAGCACGTCGACCACCAGATCCGGCAGACCTTCCGCACCCACCCGCAGGCCCACATCATCGAGTCCCTGCCGGGCATGGGCCCCATCCTCGGCGCCGAGTTCATCGTCGCCGCCGGTGACATGGCCGCCTATCCCGACGCAGGCCACCTCGCCTCCGCCGCCGGCCTCGTGCCCGTTCCCAGGGACTCCGGTCGACGCACCGGCAACCTCCACCGACCCAAGCGCTACAGCCGACGCCTGCGCCGGGTGTTCTATCTGTCCGCCCAGACCAGCATCATCCGCGAAGGCCCCAACCGGGACTACTACCTCAAGAAACGAGGTGAAGGCTGCAAGCACGTCCAGGCCGTGATCGCACTCGCCCGCCGACGGGTCAACGTCCTCTGGGCACTGCTCCGGGACGGACGGCTCTACTCCACCCAGCCACCACTCGCCCGGCCGGCCTGACAAGGGCCTCAGCATCCGACTGGCTTCACCGGTAACCTCCGTCGAACCAGGAGGCAAGCCAGTGAGCATCGGACCAGAACGATCAGCCCGCATCGCAGCCACGCTCGAATCAGCCCGACCGGTCTGGGAAGCCACACACGACACCGACGCGCTGCAGCAGTGGCTGAAGGACCACAACTGCCACGGCGTCGATGCCGTGTTGGTCACCATGAGCGTCTTGGAATGCAAACTTCCCGAGGCACAAAGCGCGTTCTTCGCCGCCCCCTGCCGCCAGGCTGAGCGCGAGTTCCACCACCAAGCGATGGACCTACTCCACGCTGCCAGCGAAGAGCTCTGACAGCCAGAAGCCGCCCCCAGGGGCTCCTTGACTCGGTCATTCAAGTCTCCGCCGACCGCGAGATTTGTGCGGAACGCCTTGTAGATCGGACCGCGCAGATCTACGCGTTCCTCATCTGTCCTGTTCTTCGCCCTCGTCATCCTCCGGCGCAGGCCCCGGCCAGAAACGCCGGAGTTCTCCACGGCCAGCCCGGTGTCTCACCCGCGTACACGTGCTGTGCGGTGGAGTTCAGCGGTGAGGACCGCCAACTCATCGAGACTTACGTCGTAGCCTCTGATCGCGGCCACCGTACTCTGATCCGCCCAGACACAGATCGCCTCCATCCATGACACGATCTCCGTCTCGAAGAGCTCGCTGTATTGGCTGTTCCGGCAGATCATCACAGCGCCGGGGGCACTGTCGATCCGGAAGTCCTGGGCGGGGCCTGACCATTCCGTGTGCGAGCCCTGCAGGAAAGGCACCTGTTCGTTCCGCTCGATCGACCGCATCATGCGCCGGGCCGCCCCCTCGGGGTCACGGATCTCACCCTGCAGACCCCTGAAGACGAGTGTGTTCTGTGATTCCGGGGCTTCACTCCGCCGTATGTAGTCGGCACCCGTCCCGGTGGCATTCCTGACGATCCTGTCGGCGTCCTCGGGAGTGATGCCGGGACTCGCCATATTCGACCGGGCCTTCCAGAGGCAGTCCGAGTCCGCGGGCTCGCCAGCGCATTCCACCACACCGACGTACGAGCCCTCGTACCCCTCAGTCATGCGGAAGTCGCCAAAGGCCACAGGAGGATCCAGCCGGAATCCCCTGGTGTCCATCACCCCGGGCGGACCCGAGGACCGGCTCCCCGCCGGCACGGCGAGCACACACACGCCCACGGCGAGCAGCGCCAATGTCCATCGCCTTCTCCCCACGGCCGGATCCTTTCGCCATCCTTCGTAGCCGCCTGTTCGACCGGCCGAGACCGCGAAAGGTTGTTGCCCCGCCCGCCACGGTGACATCGCCGCCATGACGGTTTCAAGATCGCGGCGAGCTTGACTCGCCCATTGAGACTCCACCGACCTCGACGCCGCTGGTCTCGCACTTCGGTGGAACTCATCGAGTCGGACCCGGGCAAGTACGAGAAGGCAGCGCCGAGGCTGGTGGCGTTCCAACTCCGAATCAGCCTGTCGGCTACGACAGGACTCCGACGTCACGGTGCCGCACTTCAGCCTGCGCAGCATGGTTCCGCGTGTTCCGCGGCACCGCTCGCGTAGCCGTGCTTCTAGCCGTGAACCACAGGCGAAACCTGCACATCCAGGCACCCCAGGTGTCATCCTGAAGACGAAAGAAGCAGGTAGGAGCCACGGGCTACGGATCCTGTTGCCCTCCTAAAGCGGGTGTCGCAGGTTCGAATCCTGCCGGGGGCACACCGGTAAGGGCCAGTTCAGAGGCTTGATCCTCTTGAACTGGCCCTTTCGCATGATCGCGGCCGTGCCACGCACGTGCCACAAAGTCCACTACGAGTCCGCTTCCCCCTGCCGCTGGCGGATCATCGCACCCAGCCGGTCGGCGATGGCCCGGTCCCGGTCGTTCGTCATGTGCTGATAGATCAGCGCGGCCCGCGCGGTGCTGTGGCCCATGCGCGTCATCAGCTCACGGGTGCTCGCGCCAGCGGCGATCAAGGTATTCCCCGTGTGCCTCAGATCGTGGAAGTGAACGTCAGCAGTGATGCCCGCGCTCGTGCGCGCCTTGGTCCAGTCGTCCCGGAAGTTACTGCGCCGGAGTCGACCGCCCTGGGGTCCGAGGAAGACGTGTCCATCCCGGCCGGCACCCGCGTAGTGCTCCAGGTGCTCGGTCACGTCCGCCAGGATCTCGTTCGGGAAGGCGACTGGACGAACGCCAGCCGCCGACTTCGGAGCCTTGTCGAACAGCTTCCCGTCCTGCAGCTCCGCTTGAGCCCGCTGGACCAGGACCACGCGCCCGGTCACGTTGATGTCCCGGCGGCGCAGTGACGCCAGCTCGCCGAACCGAAGAGTGGTGAAGGCCGCCAGCAGCACGAGCAGCCGGTACCGCGGGGCAATGGCATCAGCCACCGCGTACACCTCAGCGACGGTCAGCACCGGCCGCTCTGGTACGTCGTATCGGTCGGCTCCCTTGACCCGGCAGGGGTTCCGTCGGATCAGTTCGTCATCGACGGCCGTGTTCATCATGGCGCGCAAGATCTGATACGCCTTGACGACGGTCGGCTCCCCCACGCCAGCGGCCAGCAGGTTGCCGCGCCAGGCCCGGACCCGAGACGTGGTGACGTCAGCCAGATTCCCCGCACCGAACGTCGGCTTTATGTGCAGCCGGATCACGGCCTCGTTCCGCTCCCTGCTGCGGTCGGCCAGCTTGCGGTCCCGCAGCCATGCGTCCGCGTACTCGGCGAACGAAACGGCTCCCTTGTCGGGGTCATCCCACTGCCCACGCGAGATGTCCGCTTCGATGTGTGCCAGCGCCACCTCAGCGTCTGTCTTGGTCGCGTAGGTCTGCTCCGCACTGCGGAGTTGCCCCGTGACAGGGTCGCGATACCGCACTTGCCAGCGGCCCGACTTGAGTTGCCGGACCGAGCCAAAGCGCCGGCGGTTGCCCTTCCTGTTGGCCATCAGGCAACCCTCCGCAGGCCAGGCCGCTGAACCGTCACCGGCTCAACCGTGTTGGCCGCAACGAAGGCCGAAACAGCACTCTCGGGGATGCGGACGTGTCGGCCAACCTTCACGAAGGTGATCCGCCGTTCGTCGATGAGCCGCCGAGGGAACCGGACAGTGGTGCCGAGGAGTTCGGCGACTTGGTCCACGGTGAGCAGTCGGTCCATGGTCACCACTCCCCCTTGGCTTCAAGTTCCGCCCTCATCTCACGGCCGATGTCGCGGCTCTCCTTGAGCTCTCGGGCGATGGAGGCGGCGAGCCAGGATTCACCAGGGGTGTGGCCCTGCCCGGCGTACTCCCAGTGCGCCAGCACCAGGGTCGTGCTCTCTGCCGTGTCATCGTCCTGGTCGAGGTCCGGCAGACCGTGTTCCCGGCGTTCTTGCTGGGCGCGCCAGTCGGCCCGTGCGCCGCGCAGAGCTCCGAGGGTGGTCGAGTAGCGAGGCGTCTTGGTGGAGAAGTGGCCCCGGAAGCCGAGCATGTGAGACCAGTGCGCGAGCAGCCGTTCCGGATAGTCCGCGTCCAGGTCCCAACACGCCTCGATCAGGCGCCGGGTGTGATCCGGCAGTTCGGGGTGTCCGTCCAGTTCCCGCAATTCCCCGATGCGGCGGTCCAGGGTTCCGGTCGTTTCCGCCGCCTTGGTGGCGTACTTGGCGACGTAGGCGCCCACGGCTTGCTCGGTGACGTCGTCCTGGTCATCGAGAGCGCCGATGGGCTGCACATCGAGTTGGGTTCCCCAGCGCAGCGTCCGCGCGGGGAAGCGGCCAGCAGCAGGCACCGGAACCGAGGCCCGCGAAGCAGCAGCGCGGATCGCATCGTCAAGGAGTGCGACCGTGGCCCAGGCCGGAGCCAGAGACTCAGGCCCGTCCGGTCCGTCGATACGAATGATGGCGTGGAAGTGGACCGCCCCGCGCTTTTGGAACTCTGCGACCTTCCCGAAGGAGACCCGGGCGTGGTCTCGAAACGCAGCTTGGGTGAGACCGGCACGGGCGGCGACCTCGCGGCGGAGGTAGATGGTGAAGCGCTGCCACAAGGCGCCAGCGTGGTTGTTCCAGAGCACCGCCCCGGCGTAGTCGTAGCGCTCCGGATCGAGCGCCGTTCCCAGGGCGGGATCGTCCTCGCCATGGGCAGTGCCGCAGCGGCAGCAGCCGGAGGCAGGGCGATTGTGAACCGGTCCGAAGGACGGAGCGGTCAGGGTGGCGAAGACACGGGGACGCTCGGCCACGGTGTTGGGGACGCCCTTGCCACCCACCAGACCGGCCATGATCAGGTGATAGGTGTCCCCCGCGTAGGTCCAGGCGCAAGAGGGACAGCGGGAGGCCCGCCGATTACCGCACGTGATCCGCAGACGGCCCCCAGGTTCGTCTCCGGTGGAGTAGCCGTGCAGGGTTTGGCCTGTCGCCTTGTCCTGCGTGACGGTCCAGCCGGTCAGATGGATGGGGTTTGCACATCCGCCTGTACGGCGCACCTGGTGCTGCCAGCGGTCGAAGTCTGGATCGCTTGCGACCCGCAGCATGTCCGCGAGCGTGATCGGGTCAGTGCCCACAGCGGCCGCGACATCAGCCACAGCCGCCGGGGAAACAGCGAGTTGGTTCACGCAGCCACCGCCCGAAGCCGGGGAGCCCTGATCGGGGTGCCGGTCGCGAAGAGGTGATCGAGGGCGGTCAGGTAACCGCTCGTCAGCGGAGCCGGACCCAGACGGCGCAGATGCAGCACCGGAGCTAGCGCCGGGGTAAGCCCGTCCACAGGGGTGGAGACCATCTGGTCGTCATCGGCGCGCAGCAGATCGGCCCGTAAGCCCGTGTGCGTGGCCAGCCGAAGACCGGGCACGTCGGCCAACGAGGGGAACACCTCGGTCAGGGTTGCGATCGAGCCAGCCCCTTCGGCAGGGGTGATGATCCTGACCCGGACACCGGAAGCAGCCTTGTCGGCCAGCAGCGCGGGCAGGTCCCACACCGCGTCCACGAAGAACAGCGGGTTGGCCACCGCGAGATCAATCACGGCCGTCGCCCCGGCAAGGGCAGAGCGCCACAGCGCGTAGGGGACCGCGCCACGGGTCGGGTAGCAGGCCACCAGCTCATCACGCGGAGCCGGAGTCGAGCGGTGACGCTCGTCCAGACGCGGCCACAGGTGATACGGATCAGCGCCCAGGACCTTCGCCGCAGCGTGCGCGTTGCGGGCGTGCGGAGTCCGGTCCGAAGTGATCCACCGCTCCACCGACTTGGGATCAACACCAAGCCGACGAGACAGACCCTCAATCGTCACGTTCGCCGCGACCAGCGCACCACGCAGCCGCTCGTTCGCAGCCCCCGGCTCGGGGGCTGCCTTTGTCTTCGCCCGGCTGCCCCCGGCCGGGCGGCGGCGCACCGAGCGCGAACGCCAACGCGAGAGAAATCGGCCGGCACGGTGGTGGGGAGAACCCCGCTGTGGCTGGGGCGGTCGGCTCCACGACTTTAGCCAGCCACTTTGGCGCGAGCCTCGAAGATCATGGCCCCAACGTCGTGCTTTACCGGGCAGGTCCACAGACTGCCCGACGCGCCGGAAGCTTACGGGGCCATGATCACTCGCGCCAAAGCAGCTCCCGGCCAAAGTCGCTCCACCAACCTCATCGGAGTTGCCTGGGCCATCAATGCGCTGGGTATACGCCTGTTACTCACCGTGTTTAGCTCATACTGTCGGCGGTGTGGAATGGATGACCTTGATCAGCACATTGAGCGGCGGCGCGCTTGGTGTGGGCTCGACACTGGCCGTTGAAGCACTTCGCGCCAGGCGAGACCGAGGACACCATCAGGCAGAACTGCAACGCACAGCGTGCGTTCGGTACCTCACGGCGCTCACCGAGACCGAGACTGCGCTACAGACTCTCGCGCTGAGTGGTTCGACACCAGTCGCGAACGCCAAAGTGGTCGAAGCCTTTCGCTCACAGCAGCTGCTAGCAGCACACTACGAGCTGTTCCTGGTGGCACCACCAAGCGTGTACAGCGCTGCACGCGAGGCCTACAACCGGCTGAGGGCGATACGAGTAGCCATAGCCACGACCGACGTCGTCGTGGGCGACGACTCCGCAGCCTGGCAGGCCATTCATGTCCCGTATGACGACGCATTCCGCCAACTCCGTGTCGTCATGCGCGAATTGTTGAGCCCTGGTCTCAGGCTCTGACGCGAGACATTCCGCAATGGTTGCTGTACAGCAGTGCTGTACATCAACCACGCCGACCAGCACCAGCCGTTGATGGTCGTCGCTGCCTTCCTGACCAGCCTGGTAGACCTCAGCGACCTCGGGACGAAGCAGTCGCCCGGTCGAGTCAAGGGCCCCGCGATACAGAGCCAATTCGTCCAGAAACCATCCACGCCGAGACTCTCGACGCTGGCATGCTGGCAGGTCCGAGTATCGGACCGCAGCCCCAGGGGGACAGCGTGATCGTGAACCGGCGTGTCGGCAGCGAACAGCCTGATGAGCAAGACGAGCTAGAACAGCACCTCGTCGAGAAGCTCAACGTCCCGCTTGGCTGGCCGGAAGATGGCGGCCTCACTGCCAGCCACGTCGCCAGAATCGCCGCTGCTGCAACCTGCGATACCGCGTACAGCCATGCCTCCAACGGTCACTTGATCGACCTGTTCGCGGCACTCCCGTTGCCGGGAACCACAGAGGGGAAGGACTTCTGGGAGCGCATCCGCGACGCCGGCGGCAGCGCTGCCTGGAACATCCATCCTGCCAACATGGGCGGTCCCTTCTTCGACCGCATCCATGACGGCAACGAGGGCGGCATCGCCTCCCGCGTCCTTAGCTTCCTGGAGGAGCTGACGCCAGCTCAGCGCACACACGTGGCCGAGGTCATCGGCTCGGCTCTCGACAATGGCACCATCGGCGTCAGTGGCCGGTACGGGGGCGAGCTCTGGCTACGGGACGCAGAGATGAGCGCATGGCGCGTTGCACTGGCCGGTCGACGGGAGTTCGAAACGGCACAGGAGCGCAATCGATTCTTCGAAGCGTGGCGCGACGCCTGACCTCAGGCGCGCCCGAATCTGAGAACAATGGACCAGCGGTCCCCGTGCCACAACCGTGCCAGATCGGGCGGGGACTCGCGGGGAACCGCGGCTGTCTGCAGGGCACAGAGGTCGCGGGCGCCGAAGCCAGCAATACCCAGGTCAGGGCCCAACTCACCCCACCTCGCTCCTAAAGCGGGTGTCGCAGGTTCGAATCCTGCCGGGGGCACCACAAAATTACAGGTCAGCGCACTGAAGGTCTTCCAGGGAACCTCTTTGGGAGGCCTTCAGGCGCGCAATGGGAACGCCCTGGGAACATTGAACTGGGCATTGCTCATATTTCAGATATCTTTGCGCTTCCTGGATCGGCTCATCGGCCACTTCGACCGCAAGGTCCACCTCGTCGTTGGCGGCCATTCCGCGCACCGTTCCCGAACGGTCCGCGACTGGCTCGCCGAGCACGCCGACCGGGTCGAACTGCACTTCCTGCCCTCGTACGCACCCGAACTCAACCCCGACGAGCTGGTCAACGCCGGCCTCAACGCAGTGTGCCGATGCACAGCCGAGCCCGCGACCAGGCCCAACTTGCCGCCGAAACCCGCAAGTTCTTCCACCGGCGCCAGCGCCAGCCCCACATCGTCCGCGGCTACTTCCGCGGCCCCCACGTGCGCTACATCCTCGAGTAGAACCCCTTGAGTTTCGGATCAATGGATGGCGCATCTCATCCGTTGCCCTATGTCGCCTGAAGGACGAACACGGTACCGAAGTTCCTGCGCCTTGTCGTCGAGCGCACGGGTCTCGTCACCGATATGTCCACAAAGACATCGACCGCAGGGCGGTGGAACGCCTCCGGGCCCGGCGCCAATGTCGGATGTGAGTAGTTGAGGTACAGGAAATCCCGGCGAGATTGATCATGGTCGTGCGCTGGAAATTCCGGCGTCCGGGCGCAGCCCGTCCAGGGTGACCTCGACGAGCCGGCGGACGGCGGCCTTCGAGGAAAGGCCCGCCGCGGCGGTCAGTGCGTGGAGGCAGTACTGGGCGAGCTCGGCGGGCGGGACGTCGTCGCGCAAGTCGCCACTGTCGGCGCCTGCGGAGATCAGGGCCTGGACCATGTCCGCCAAGTGGCGTTCGGCATGGCTTACGTGCTGGCCCTGGTGGAGAAGTGCGGCGAGTTCACCGCCATGGCTTCGGCGGGCGATGGCCGCGTACGCCTCCAGGACGGCCTGGAGGCGTACGACGGCGGTGCCGGGCTGGTCGGCGGCCTGGGTCAGCTGGTGCAGGTGGCCCGCGACCTGGCGTTCGTGCCAGGCCAGGAGGACGGCCTCGACGTCGGAGAAGTACTTGTAGAGGGTGGCGCGTCCGATGCCGGTCTTCTCGGCGATCTGAGACATGGTCACCGATCGCAGCCCGCCGGCCTCCACCAGTTCGGTGGTGGTGTCCAGGATGGCCTCGCGTACGGCGTGGCGGTGCGCATCGATGGTCTCGTTCCACAGCTTCGGCACCCCTCAAGGATACGGACGTCTCCGTCTGGATACACTCCGCCGCAAGAGAGACACTCTGTATTGAAAAAGCATTGCGCGGCAGGTCGCGCCGAATCCTGGGAGGACGCCATGGCCGACTCGACCCCTCGCCCTGAAGCGCCTGGTGATCACCGGACGCCGCGCTGGGTGAAGATCTCCGCAGCCGTGGCCGTCGCCCTGGTCATGGTGTTCGTGATCGTGCACCTGGCCGGGGGCGGCATGGCCGGGCACACGCCGTGAACCCGTTTCCCGCGCGGGTTCGCAAGGCCACGCTGACTGCGCACATCACCGCTTCGGTTGGCTGGCTCGGCGCGGTTGCGGCCTTCCTCGCCCTCGCTGTCGCCGGTCTGGTCAGTGGTGCTCCGCAGACCGTCCGGGGGGGCGTACGTGGCGATGGAGCTGGTGGGCTGGGGCATGATCGTGCCCTTGGCCGGCGCCTCGTTGCTGACCGGCGTGGTGCAATCGGTGGGGACGCTCTGGGGGCTGCTGCGGCACTACTGGGTGATCGCCAAACTGCTGATCACCGTGCTCGCCACCGTGCTCCTGCTCGTTCACATGCAGCCGGTCGGCCACCTCGCCGACGCCGCCGCCCGGGCCGCACTGGCTGAAGGTGAACTGGAGGGCATGCGGATCCAGTTGATCGCGGACGCGGGCGCGGCCGTTGTGGCTCTGCTCACCGCGGCCGCCCTGTCGGTATTCAAGCCCCGCGGGATGACCCGCTACGGCCGCCGCCGTCAGCAGCGTGAAGCCGTGCACTGACCTTGGCGAGGCGGCCACGGGCCGGTGCGGCGGTCAGTGGTAGGCGTGGACGACGGCGTGGCCCTTGCCGCGGCCGATCATCCACTTGTTCACGGGCGTGGTGATCACGAACGCCACGGCGAACCCGCCCAGGAGCGCCGACCAGAACAGCCCGTCCGACAGGTGGGCGTCCATCGCGCCAGGTGTGAGGGCGATGATCGCGTTGTCGACCAGCTCCATCACGGCGATGGAGACGGTGTCGGCGGCCAGCGCCACCTTGATCGCGGACTTGAGGTCCAGACCGGCCCGGCGGACCGCGAACAGCGTGAATGAGTAGCCGAACAGGAACGCAAGCGCGATCGCGAGGACCATGGTCGGCACGTTGCCCCACAGCAGGGCGGTACCGATGACCATGCCCAGGATCTCGCCGATGGCGCACCCGGTCAGGCAGTGCAACGTCGCCTTCGCCGCCATACCCCAGGACGCTCCCGCGTTCGCGCCATGGTCGGGGGGAGCACCGTGGCCCTCATACGCGGCGTGGTCATGCGCGGCGCTGGTGTGGTGAGCGGTGTGGTCCATGACCTTCCTCCCATTGCATCCAGTGTGGCTCGTTTCCGAGCCCTCACCCCCTCAACCATATACCCCAAGGGGGTATTCCCTCGTCGTGGACCCAGAGCTGGACGGCTGGTGGAGGACCGCCCAGGTGCGAACGGGATTGGTGGGTACGTAGACGGTGTCGGTGCTGTCGGCGGCCGGCGACCGTGAGCGGTCGCAGCCTGAAGGAGAGACCATGAAACGGGAGTCAAGATCGGCCCTCTACGGTGCCGCGCCGCGTTGACTCGGTCTACGGCGTCGGCACGGCTTCCCACCCCTCGGCGGGGACAGCGGCACCTCACGACACCAGCACGCCAGGGGAGCAAAGCGATGAACCACGGCAGCGGCCATCACGCCGAGCACACCACTGCGCTCCCTGGGGGCCTGCAGGTCTCCCAGGACGGCTACACCCTCGAGCTGAAAACCCTGCGAATCGCGGCCGGCGAGGAGGCCTTGCTGTGCTTCGCCGTCACAGACGTCAGCGGCAAGGCGGTCACCGACTACATCAAGGTCCACGGCAAGGACCTGCACCTGATCATCGCCTCGCGGGACCTGAACGCCTTCGACCACCTGCACCCCGCCCTCGGGCCCGATGGGACCTGGAGCACTTCCGTCAACCTGCCCGCGGCAGGCGACTACCGCCTCTTCGCTGACTTCACCCCGAAGGGCGCCGATGCCCTGACTCTCGGCGCGGACCTTGCTGTCGCCGGCTCCTACCAGCCCCGCGACCTGCCCGCGCAGAAGCCCACGGCCGAAGTCGACGGCTACACCGTCACCCTCGACGGTGCGCTTACGCCCGCAACGATGAGCAAGCTGACACTGAGCGTGGCCCGCAACGGCAAGCCCGTCACCGATCTCGAGCCCTACCTCGGCGCCTACGGCCACCTCGTCGCCCTGCGCTCCGGGGACCTCGCCTACCTCCACGTCCACCCCGAAGGCGAGCCCGGCGACGACACGACCAAACCCGGGCCGGACATCTCCTTCATGGCCGCCGCCCCCAGCCACGGCACCTACCGGCTCTTCCTCGACTTCCAGCACGAAGGCACTGTCCGCACCGCCGCCTTCACCGTCCGCACCTCCGCCGCCCCCGATGCCGACACCGGGCATGAGAGCCACAGCAGCGGCGGGCACCACTGACCCGCCCACGATCCTCGGCCAGGACGATGAAGGGTGCGGGCGGGCGGATGCAGCGGTGCGAAGGAAGCGGCGCGGCGTGGGCGACGGCACTGTGCGTGAAACTCCCCCGCACGACCTGGCAGGACCGGGGCGGTACCGCCTGGACGGCCGGTTCGTTCACTGGCATCGGTCCGTACTTCTTCGCCGCGCCCCAGTGCCCTCACTGTTCACTGCGGGGTTTCGCGGCTCGATCGCCGACCGCGCTGTCGTATTCCGGTCATCAGGACTCCGAAGGCGAAGACCAAGGCGACGACGAAGAAGGCGATGCCCAGGGCATCCTGAAGCCCACTTGCCAGACCGCTGTAGCCCACGTCTACCCCGATGACCACCGAGAAGATGCCCGCCAGAACTGCCGCCCAGCCCAGCACGCCCGGGACCAGACGGGCAGCGATCACCGCAGCCCCGAAAAGGGCGAAGGCCAGCCCCAGCAGAATGCGGAAGTAGCTCTGAAACCCCCACTCGAGCCAGCGCACCGTCTCGGCATCGGCGAATCGGATCTGTTTCTCCGGCCCTGATGCCGCGGCCCAGGCCTCGGCGGCCTGCTTCAGCCCCACGCCGTCCAGACCCTGCAGAACAGCCCAGGCCGCAGCAGTTGCAACAGTCGCCGCAGCCGCGAAATACGCGAGCAGAGGGGAGCGGCCGGCGCCGCGCAGGGCGCGGTAGAGAACAAGCAGACCACCGAGCGCGACGAGGACGCCGACGAACTGGCCCAGATGGACCACAACCCATGCGTCGCTGTCGGCGTACTCAGTGAAGATTGCCTGGTGATCGTCTTCTTCTCCCGACGGGTGCAGCGATGTCGCAATGACGTTGATGAGGAAGCCGGCGACCATGAGGCCGCCGGCGATCGTCAACTCGCTGTCTGCCGAGCCGGCCGCGTCCGCCCCTCGTGCAGATGCTGCAGCTGGCATCCAACCTCCATCTACCTGGAAGCAGCCACCGTAAGGCGCACCGGGTGCTGCCGACGGTTTTCACCATCGCGCCACTCGCTCGAACGAGGTCTGGTCACCGCCGATTGCGCCTGCTGAGTGCGTGTGTCGACGGTGCGCCGCGCCGACTACGCGCTGGAGGAGCTCGGCACTGGTCAAGGGTGACGTCCGGCCGCGCCCCATCGGTGCTGTCGGCGGCCAGGACCCGCTCCGCACGGCGGGGGTGGGAGCGCGCACGCGCCGCCCCCACCCCCCGATGACAGGCGCCTGCTCAGTCCTTGCCGAGCAGCTTGTTCATCTGCGTGATCTCAGCGGTCTGGGAGGTGATGATCGCTCCGGCCATCCTCTTGGCGGGCCCGTAGGCACCGTCGGCCTGCTCGGTCCTGGCCATCGCCACCGCGCCTTCGTGGTGCTTGATCATCATCTCCATGAAGGCGGTGTCGAACGCCTTACCCGAGGAGTCCTTGAGCTGGCCCATCTCCTCGGCCGTCATCATTCCGCCTGCGCTGTGCATGGAGTGGTCCATGGCACCCTCGGCGGGCACCTCCTCGTCCCAGGAGGTCAGCCAGCCGGACATGGTCTTGATCTCCGGACCCTGGGCCTTCTTGATGTCCTCGGCGAGCTTCTTCACCTGAGCCGACGCGGCTCGGCTCGGCGCGAGGTCGGCCATCTCAACGGCCTGGCGGTGGTGGGGGATCATCCCCTGGGCGAAGGCGACGTCAGCAGCATTGTGCTGTCCCTGCGAGGCCGGCGCCGAGGCGGACGGGGACTTCGTGACGTGGCCGTCGTGTCCGGCCGAGCCGTCGCCGCAGGCGGCCAGGACGAGCGCCGCCGCTGCTGCGGCAGCCACGGCAGCAGTACGGCGGATGAGGGAACGCTTGTTGTGCATGATGGTGCAACTCCTTCACGCGCAGCCACGACAGGGCGGCGCGGATTTCGCAGACATGAGGGCGTGCGAAAGCGCGGCACTGCTTACCGGAGCATCCGGGCAAGGGGGTGCCGTGCGGGTCGCTCTATATCCGCAGAAGTTGCAGCTCAGAGAGGTCGGGCGGTGCCCGCCCGCTCTCGGCGGCCGCCGCAGCCCTTGCGGCCGGAGCAGAAGCGAAGGGCGTATCCAGCACAGTGCCGGTCAGTGCGGGCGGAGCGTACGGGGAGCCGATACCGGCCGCCGCGCACGCCTCATCCGCGTGATCAAGATGACCCGGCCCGCCATCGGTGTGCGAGCATCCCTCGCTCGCATGCGGTGCGCCCGCCATCTGCGCCATCACCATGTCGTGTCCGGCGTTCCGCTGCGCGGACGACGTCCCGAGGGGGCCCAGGGCATGCATGCCCAGCATGCCGGTAAGCACCGCCATCACCAGCAGTACGAACAACCGCCCCGCGGGGCGGCGACTCGCTGTGGTGCGGCTGGTCATGGGCTCATCGTACGGGCAGCTCATGGGATCTTGGCTGGACTGCTTTCGAGCCGGCGCGGGACGGCGCCAGCGCGCAGTTGCCTCAAGTCCGGGATTCGGGGTTCTGGTCGGCCGTCGATGTGCGGCAGTAGCCGATGAGCATGTGTCGGAATCTATCGGCCGTACCGTTCACCGACGTTGACTTCCGACGCGGGATGCCGACTCTGCCCACCTGCGCATTCGTAATCACGGTGCCGAGTGTCGGCAGACGGTCGTTTACCGACACTGAGTCGCCCGGATGTCAACTATTCATGGGCCTGCGAGGGCGGGGCTATGGACGCGGCCCGTCGTGTCACTCGCGACCTACTCGATGGTGCCGGCGTTCTCTCGGCCGGGGTGCCACGTGAAGGCAGCGCGATAGGCGCTGGGTGTGAGTCCGGTTCGTCTCGAAAGGTGTTGGCGCAGGGAGTCGGTTGTTGCGAGGCCGCTGAGACGGGCGACTTGTTCCATCGGTAGATCTGTGGTCTCCAGTAGCTCCTGCGCCCGGTTCACCCGCTGGTGGAGGAGCCATTGCAGGGGGCTGATGCCGGTCTCGTCGTGGAACCTGCGCGTCAGGGTGCGGACGCTGGTGCGGGCGTGGGCAGCGAGCGTGGTGCGCGTGAGTGGTTCGTGATGGTGGTGGTCCAGGTGGTGGGGCTGCACCCGGCGCGGTGGAGTTCACCTGCGCACGGAACCGCACAGCGGCCCCCGGCGCAGGCCGGGGCCGCCCCCCCGATCTGAAGACCCGAGCATGACCACACCCACCGAACCCGTCGGCGCAGTCGCACGCCACACCGGTCTTCCAGGGAGTCTCTCTGGAAGACCTTCAGGCACGCAATGGGAACACCCTGGGAACATTGAACTGCACAATACTCACAGTTCGGACATTCTTAACGATTAGACGGTCAGCCCCCATCTCTGTGGCCGGACGAGCCTCAGGAGACGCCGAACTGGGCCCGGAGCGAAGGCCTTCTGCACCGGCATCGACCGCTCGGTGGAGGTGCCGCAGCCCTCCTCCCCGTACTCGATCGACATTCCGCTGATCGCGATCGGCCCGAAGGCCAACGACACGTGGAAGCCGGTGATCGCGGCGGTCAACGGGATGGCATGCGGCGGGGCGTTCTACCTGCTCGGCGAGGCCGAGTTCGTCGTCGCCTCCCGGGACGCGACGTTCTTCGACCCGCACACGACGTACGGCATGGTCAGCGCCTACGAGACGATCTCCATGGCCTAACGAATGCCGTTCGGCGAGGTGGCCCGGATGTCGCTGATGGGGACGGCCGAACGGCTCTCCGCGTAGCGGGCGTACGAGATCAGGCTCGTCTCCGAACTGACGGCCCCCGGCGGGGAACTGGCGGCCGCGGTTCGCAGCGCCGAGACCATCGCCTCCTACCCGACCGCGGCCGTACAGGGCACCGTGTGCGCCGTCTGGGCGGCCCGGGAGGCGGCCCGGGTCCAAGCGGTCGCGCAGGCGCCCAATCTGATCGCGCTGGGTAATCTGCCGGCGGAACGGCAGGCGGAACTGTTCACCGTCCGCCGCTCGTCGTTCCGGGTCCGCTAGCCGGCTGGACAGCGTCCTGGCGATCCAGCAGCGGCAGCGTCGCGCTTCAGCGCCGCACTCCTGGGTTTCGCCCGCTTCTCCCCGTATTCCTGGTTAGCCTGTGCGGTCTATGCAACGGGGGAGACGTGACGGAGAACCGGAGTCAGCCCGATCCTGCCCAGCCAAACCAGCCCGGCGCCCAGCCCGAACCGAACCAGCCCGGCGCCCAGCCCGAACCAACACGGCCCATCGCTCAGCCCGGCACACAGCCCACCGTTCAGCCCGGCACACAGCGTGGCAGGAGCTACTTCCCCTTACGAGACCACAGCTTTATGGCCACGACCGTCATCGCGCCCATCGTCGTGGCCGCCGTCGCGGCAGCGGTCGGGCTCGGGTTCACCGGTGGGTTTTCCTGGGTGGCTGACATGGTCAAGGGGGAGGACCCGCCCATCTACGTGTCGGGGTCGCGATCGCCGCGGACTGTGGAGTCGCCGAGAGCGAGCCCGATACCGGGCAACGTTTCGGCGGTGGAGGGACCTGGAACCGGCACCTCATCGGCCTCGGTCGCGCCGTCCACGTCCACGGACTCCGTCAGTCCAGAAACCGCCCAGGGCGAAGGCCTCAACGCCACCCGGAACAACCGGGGGTACCTGTGCCCGTGGGATGTCTGGGTGGTGAAGACCCCGCCAAGCGCATTGGTGGATCCGCCGGTGTCAGGCCGCGAGGTGGACAGCGCCCTGGTCTCGTACCAGAGCGCCGGCGATCCCGACGAGACCCGCCTCTACCTGTGGATCCAGCCCCAGGGGAGCAGGCCGTTGGTGGTCAAGGAGGTACGGATCAAGGTGGTCGAACGCAATCCGGTGCCCGCACCGGACGAGGCCACGGTGCTGGGGCTGCTGACCGCAGGGTGCGGCGGAGACCCGGCGAGTGTGCAGGCCCACGCCGACCTGGACGGCGGTGGCCAGTACGCCCGGTTGGTGGCCACCGGTGGTACGGCGCAGTTCCCCTGGGAGATCACCGGCGGCAGGACGCTGGAGGTGAATCTCACGGTGAGCACCCGACAGTGCGACTGCTCCTGGGTGCCCGAGATCATCTGGGCGCAGGACGGCGAGGTCCACACAACCCAGTGGCTCCACCAGGGCCGGCCGTTCCGCACCATCCCGTCGGACGGCTACCAAAGGACCGCCTGGCAACTGCACTACGCGGACGACCCCAGGTACAACAACAACAAGGACACGTGGCACCCGATCCCGTTCGACGAGCGGCTTCTCAACTAGGAGCTCCGGGCCAGGTAGTGGCGCCAGCGCGGTCCGTCCCAGACAAGGGGGTGGTGGCGATGGCGACTCCAGCAGTCCGGCCAGACTTACCACGGATCGGACCTGCGGCTACCGCACGCCGATCAGGGCGTTGTCCTCCCACCGGTCGACGACTTCGAGGTAGTCGGCGAGCACCTTGGAGTGCGGGGCCCAGTCGCCCTGCTTGGCGATGACGATTTGGTCGTGGCCCTTGAGGCGGGAGGAGGTGGCCAGTCCGCGGCGGGGGCTGTGGCCCGTGAACCGGATCTCGATCCCGGCGCGTTCGCAGGCGCGGGTGATGACGTCGCCGATCGACTCGGGCTGCAGCCCGCCCTCCATAGATCCAGATCAGGTTGCCGTGGGTGTCGGTGAGCGCGAGTAAGAGCAGGCCGTGGACCTTGGCCTCGGCTCCAGCCAGAGTGACCACGACGAGGTGGCGGACCGCTGACTTGGACGGCAGGCCGTCGGCTGTGGTGGGGATGGGCCGACTTCCTGAACTTCTTCACTGACAGGTCGTCGGCACAGCAG
The DNA here is from genome assembly GCF_042888505.1 of Streptomyces sp. NPDC002870. Classification (NCBI taxonomy): domain Bacteria; kingdom Bacillati; phylum Actinomycetota; class Actinomycetes; order Kitasatosporales; family Streptomycetaceae; genus Streptomyces; species Streptomyces sp. NPDC002870. The sequence continues at coordinate 7,644 of NZ_JBIAPW010000027.1, read as the reverse complement.
TGAGCTGCCGACCACCTGAAGGTACGGGGAGCCAAGTCCTCGCTCTGGAGCAGGCGGAGGTGATGCATGCCGTTCGGCAGGTCGCGTGCCGCGTGGGTGGGCATCCGCTGGTCGACCGCGAAGTCGAGGCCAAGCCCGGGCGTAGAAGGCTCGGGCGGCGTTCATGTCGGAGACGACGGTGCCCATGGCGTTCAGTTGGGGTTCTGGCACGGCAACCTCCGGGGCGTGGTGGTCAGGTGCGGGGATGGGTCTCGTACATGCGTACCGCGACGAGGAGGCCGGAGGCGGCGGTGAGGGCGGCGATGGCCCAGATGGCGGTGGTCAGGCTGTAGGCGTCGGCGAGAACTCCGGCGAGGAGGGCACCGACGGCGAAGCCTCCGTCGCGCCAGAGGCGGTACACGCCGACGGCGCGGGCGCGCCAGGCGGGGTGGGCGACGTCGCCGATGACGGCGAGCAGGGTGGGGTAGACCAAGGCGGTACCGATGCCGAGGAGGACTTGGGCGGTGGCCCAGACGCCGAAGGTGGTGCCGGCGGCGACGAGGGCGATGGCGGCGGCCTGCAGCAGCATGCCCGCGGTGATGAGGTGTTTGCGGCCGATGTGGTCGGACCACCAGCCGGTGAGCATCTGTCCGGCTCCCCAGACGGCGGGGTAGAGGGCGGCGAGGATGCCGATCTGGGCGATGGACAGGCCGTGGGCGGTGAAGAGCAGGGGGAAGATGCCCCAGGCGAGGGCGTCGTTGAGGTTGTTGACCATGCCGGCCTGGCTGGCGGCGGAGAGGGCTTTGTCGCTCAGGCTGGTGCGGCGGGCGATCTGGCCGGTGGTCAGTTCCCCGTCGGTTTCGCTGCCGGCGGGGGTGTGGTGGCGGGCGGCTTCGAAGCGGGCGTGGTCGCGGGTCTCACGTACCGCGAAGGTGGACAGGCCCAGGGCGAGGACGAGATAGGCGGCCCCGAGCAGGAATGGCCAGGGGCGCAGTCCGGCGTGGTCGGCGATGGCTCCCGTGGCCATGGCGGTGGCGGCGACGGCGACGTATCCGGCGGCTTCGTTGAAGCCCATGGCCAGGCCGCGGCGTTCCGGGCCGGCCAGGTCGATCTTCATGATGACGGTGGTGGACCAGGTCATGCCCTGGTTGACCCCGAGAAGGACGTTGGCGGCGATGATCCAGCCCCAAGAGGGGCCCCAGGCGAGCATCGCGGGTATCGGGAGGGCGATCAGCCATCCGGCGACGAGTACCGGCTTGCGGCCGTAGCGGTCGGAGAGGGTGCCGGCGAAGAAGTTGGTTACTGCTTTGGTGGTGCCGAAGGCGAGGATATAGGTCAGTGCGGAGGTGTAGGCGGACAGGTGGAAGACGTCGTCGGCCAGCAGCGGCAGGACGGTGCGTTCCTGGCCGAGCATGCCGCCGACCAGGGCGTTGACGGCGACGAGCAGGCTGAACTGGGCGAGGTTGGCGCGCAGTCCAAGACGTGGGCCGGAGCTGGTCTCGCCGGGGGCATGGGTGGTCACGCGGTCTGCTCCAGGGGGCGGCCGGTGGCCTTGGACCAGTCGCCGGGTCCGCCGTGGAGGACGGCGAGATCCTGGTGTCCGGCGCGCTGCAGGAGGCTGGCGGCGGTCATGGCGCGTTCGCCGTGCCCACACGCCACGACCGTGCGCTGCGGTGCCTGGTCGCTGTGTGCGGTCAGGTTGCCGAGCTCGATGTGGGCCGCTCCTGCGATGTGACCGGCGGTGTGTTCGGCTGTCTGCCGGATGTCCAGCACAGGGCGTCCGGCGATGCGGTCGGCGGCGAGCAGTTCGATGGTCTGCTGCTGTCCGCCGTCGGCGGTCCAGGCGGCCATGCCGCCGTGGAGATGGCCGGCCAGCCGCTCGTATCCGATCTTCAGTGCCTGCCAAGTGACTTCGGAGACGTCTTGGCCGACGGCGGTGACGAAGACGAGCGGTGCGTCGTCGGGCAGCAGCCAGCCCAGCCAGGTGGCGAACTGGCCCCGGAGCGGGATGGAGATCGCGCCGGGAATGTGACCGGCGGCGAAGTCCGCGATGGGGCGTACGTCGACGATCTGTGCGCCCTGGCCGAGCAGAGTGCGCACATCGGGCACCGAGAGCGCGGCAAGCGTGGCGGCGGAGCCGAGGACCGCGGGCCCGCGCCGGTTGGTCTCGGCCAGGCGGTCGAAGTACGCCGGGTAGGAGCCGAGACTGTCCAGCAGCTGCCGTACGAAGGTGTCCTCGTCCGGCGCGGCGAGCAGTGGGTTGGCCTGCTTCTGGGCGGCGATGGTGGTGGTGCGCTCGGCGCCGGGCGGTGCGGAGCAGAAGGAGCCCGCGCCGTGGGTGGGCCACACCGCCGTGCTGTCCGGCAGTTCGGCCAGCCGTTTGAGCGAGTGGTACTGGGCTCGGGCCAACTCCTCCGCACGGTCGACGCCGAGCAGGTCCGTGCGGGCTGCCGAGCCGACGATCAGCGATCCGCCGGTGAATACGCCCAACTCGCGGGCACCGTCTAGCAGAAGGAACGACAGATGCTCGTCGGTGTGACCGGGGGTGGCCAGCGTCCGGAGCGTCAGCCCGCCCAGGTCGGTCTCGTCGCCGTCGGCGAGCGGGGTGTGCGGGAAGGCTCGGTGTCCGGCGGCGGCTGCCAGCACGGCCGCGCCGTCCTGGGCGGCGAGCTGCAGTGCGCCGGTGAGGAAGTCGGCGTGCAGGTGGGTGTCGGCGGCGTACGCGACGGTCAGGCCGCGCCGGTCAGCGACCTGGCGCAGGGCGCGCAGGTCCCGGCTCGCGTCCACGGCCAGGGCCCGCCCGTCGCCGAGGTCGACTAGGTAGGCGCTGTTGCCCAGCCCCTCATCGACCAGCGATATCAGGTGATCGTCGGCGAAGCCCATCAGATCCTCCAGGTGTCACGGTGGGGGCTGAGTGGTCACCGCACATGCCCACAGATACAATATTCCATGGATCTATGGAGGATGCCGTGGGAGATGCCACGCACAAATCGGCGCTGTACGACGCCTTCGCTCACACCGGCAAGGCCCTGGCCAGCGGAAAGCGCCTGGAACTGCTCGATCTGCTCGCGCAGGGCGAGCGCACCGTCGATGCGCTGGCGAAGGCGGCGGGGCTGAATCTGACCACCACCTCGGCGCATCTGCAGACCCTCAAGCAGGCCGGACTGGTCGCCACCCGCCGTGAGGGCGTACGTATCCACTACCGGCTGGCCGGCGAGGATGTCGCCGCCCTCTACGCCTTGCTGCGCCGTGTCGCCCAGACCCATCAGGCCGGCGTCGAGGCCGCCCGCACCGCGTACCTCGGCACGGACGAGACGGTGGAGGTGGGACGCGAGGAGTTGCTGGCCCGAGCCCAGGCGGGCGAGGTCGTCGTCCTTGATGTGCGCCCTGCCGAGGAGTACGCGGCTGGGCACATTCCCGGCGCCCTCTCCATCCCGGTCGGTGAACTCTCCGCGCGGATCGCCGAGTTGCCGGATGACGCCGAGGTGGTCGCGTACTGCCGCGGCGCCTACTGCGTCCTCGCGTACGACGCCGTACGCCTGTTGCAAGAGCATGGCCGCAAGGCGATCCGGCTGAGCGACGGCATGCTGGAATGGCGCCTGGCCGAGCTGCCCGTGGACAGCGGGGCCGCCGCGTGATCCCCGCGCACCCCGCCCTCGCCGACGCCCCGCTCTACTTCGACTACAACGCCACCACCCCGGTCGACCCAAGAGTTGCCGAAGCGATGGACCCGTACCTGTCGGCCTGGTTCGGCAACCCCTCCAGTGGCCACGCCTACGGCGCCGAGCCCCAACGGGCCCTCGCTCGCGCCCGCACCCAGGTCGCCGCACTCATAGGGGCGGAAGCCGAGGAGATCGTCTTCACAGGCTCCGGATCCGAGGCCGACAACCTCGCCATCCGCGGCGCCGTCCTGGCCGCCAAGACCGACCACGCGCATGTGATCACCCAGGTCACCGAGCACCCGGCCGTACTGGAAACCTGTCACGCCCTCGAACGGCTCCATGGCACCGAGGTGACGTACCTGCCCGTCGACGGCGACGGCCTGGTCGACCCGGCCGCGCTGACCGCGGCACTCACCGAACACACCGTCCTCGTATCGGTCATGGCCGCCAACAACGAGACCGGCGCCCTCCAGCCCATCGCCGAACTGGCCCGCATCACCCACGCCCACGGGGCGCTCCTGCACTGCGACGCCGCCCAGGCGACCGGGATAATCCCCTTGGACATACGGGACTTGGGCGTCGACCTGCTGACGATCGTCGGCCACAAGATGTACGCGCCGAAGGGCATCGCCGCCCTGTACGTCCGTCAAAGAGTCACCCTCGAACCGCTGGTCTACGGCGGCGGGCAGGAGGGCGGCCTGCGCGCCGGCACCGAGAACGTCGCGCTCGCTGTAGCCCTGGGCGCGGCGGCCCAGCTGGCCGTCGAGGAACTGGCCAACGGCGGCCACCACCGCATCGGGAACCTACGTGACCGACTGCAATCCCTCCTGACCGGTGCCTTGTCCGGCCGGGTCCTGCTCAATGGTCCCGCCGAGCCGCGGTTGCCCAACACGCTCAACATCAGCATTGACGGCAGACATGGCCACGAACTCCTCGCGGCAGTGCCCGAGATCGCTGCCTCTACCGGCTCGGCCTGCCACAGCGGCGACCACACCCCATCGCCCGTACTGCGTGCGATGGGTCTGCACGATGCCCGCAGCCTCGCCGCCCTGCGGCTCTCCCTCGGCCGCTGGACCACCCCCGATGAAGTCGATCGCGCGGCCGACTTGCTCGCCACCGCCGCGGGCTCCGCATGACCACGGCCCCGCCCGCCCCACGGGATCAGCCCCTGGTCATCGACGGCACCGGCATGCTCTGCGCGGTCCTACTGCTGCACTTGCGCGCCCGGATCGCCGAGGCGCCGCCCGGAACCGAGGTCCACCTGATCGCCGACGATCCCGCCGCGCCATTGGACCTGGCCGCGTGGTGCCACCTGACCGGCAACACCTACCTCGGCCGGGTGTCCACAGCCGACCCCGGCCCGAGCTATGCCTTCACCATCACCGGTACCGCGAAGCCCACCCACCCGACGTCGCCGTGGCGGCTCTGGGGCAGCGAGAACGCCGCCCCAGAGCAGTAACCAATGGCAGCGGACCGGCCGTAGCGGTTACGCGGCGAAGCGGTCCACGTAGCCGGCCAGGCAGTGGCCCCATCCCTGCGGGGATTCGACCTCAGCGCACGCTACACGCCACTGGAGCAAGCAGCCGACAGTCTGGTCTGGCCTTTGACATCCCGGTCTGAGGGGTGAGACCTGCCCGAGTAGCCGGCAAGCGTACGGCCCCCTGATCATGCTCGACCCCAAACCGGGCAGGACACCGGCGAAAGCCCCTCCACCGACCTCGCGCCCCTCCTCATCCCGAGGTGGGCGGCGATGTCATGCCCCGCCCGCGGGCACTACGTGAACGCCGACATGCCCGCCCTGTGCGTGCCGCTGCACCCCGAAGCGGGTTCACTTGCTGCCATGACAGGCCGTCGCCGCCCGCACCCGAAACGTGGACCCATTCCCCGCAGAGGCATTCCCCTGGCCGAAAGGAGGCAGGCTGCGGCGCGGCGACTGAAAGAGAGTCAGGCAGGCGGGCTGTGGAGTCGGCTTTCGGCGGTCGACTTCCTCGGCAACTCGTTCCAGCTCGCCTCGCTCGCCCTGCTGTGCTTCTTCCCCTTCCTCATCGTCGTCACGGCCGCAGCGGGCCGTGACGCCGCTACCACGGTCGCCAAGTGGCTGGGCCTCAACCATGAGGCGGCCGAGGCCGTGGCCTCGCTCTTCGTGGAAGGCGAGGACTCGGGCACCCTCACAGTGACGAGCGCCTGCATGCTGGTTGTCGGGGCCGTGGCTGTCGCCGGCACTCTGCAGAGCTGGTACCAGACGCTCTTCGACGTCCCGCGCCGCGGGTGGCGGGACGTTGTGGCCCGGCTCTGCTGGCTCGCGGCCCTCCTCGCCTACTGTGCCGCGCAGGCCGTGGTCGGCAGAGCACTGGACGCGCCCCTGCTGCAGGGCCTATTCGGTCTCGCCGCAGCGACGTGCTTCTGGTTGGGGGCCATGTACGTGCTGCTCAGCACCGCGGTACCGTTGCGCACGCTCTTGCCGTCGGCCTTCGTCACCGCTGTGTGCTGGACGGGCCTGGGTGTCTTCTCCGCCTACTACTTCTCCGCGGGGATCGTGGCGAACAGCGAGAAGTACGGACCCATCGGTGTCGTCATGATCATCCTGTCCTGGCTGATCGCGGTGGGAGTGGTCATCCACCTCGGAGCTGTCGTCGGCCGCCTGTATCTCGAACACCGCTCTCGGCCGCAGCGCTGAAAAGCCTCGGCCTCAGGCGGTCGTGGCGTTCGTTCCCGCGGCGGCCCGCAGCCGCGGCGGCCCCTCCCCGGGTTCCCACCGGGTACGGCCTAGCTGCAATGCCTCGTATCGGCCGTTGGCGAGCAGGCACGAGAGGGTGCCGAGTTCCCCCAAGAGCATCCCGGACCGTCCTGCGTGGTGGCCAGAGGCTTGGACTTGCGCGCGTACGAGTCGGCGGGGGCTCTGCGGCGACCCTCCCGCTGTACGAGGCCACCCTCGCCCAGCGCGATCAGGTGCACGGCGCCACCCACCCGGCAACCTGACCGGTCGCCACCACCTCGGCCACGCCTAACGAGGGCGGCTACGCACAGGCCGTCCTGGTCGTGCAGAACGCGTCCAAGGCGAAGGTCAGCATCAAGGGCGAGATCAGCACCAACATCCCTGGTGGTGACGAGGACTGCGCTCAGTCGACTCTCGGTCCCGGCGCGACCCGAGGCTGCTTCGGCCCCTCGAAGTGGGTCGGCACCGGAGTCGTCTTCCGTACCGACGTGAGGCTGAAGCTCAACAACGTCGATGAGTGGTACAGCGACTCAGCCTGAGCGCTATGCAGCATGGACGTACCGCAACCCAGCGACCGCGCTGTCCGGTGACGTCTCTCCAGGGCGGAGAGGCGGCCGGTATGACCGTTGCTGACCGATCCTGCTAGAGCTACGGATCAGATTTCCCCGTGCCACAACCGCGCCAGATCGGGCGGGGAGTCACGGGGAACAGCGGTAGCCGGCAGGAGCAGCAACCAACATCCGCCGAAGTCCAATCCAGGCCTTTGTGTTGTCTAGACCGATTTATGCATCGCGCACCGCTCCCGCACCACTTGGGCCCTCTTCCGGCTGGTCAGAGCCCTTCTTCCGCGCGGCCCGGACTGAGTGCTGGTCGATCAGCGCGGCGGCGAGCAACTCCCGCATGCGTTCCGTGTCCTGCGGCGCGCTCAAGCCGCGCTTGGGCAGTACCAGCACTCCGGCGCCCCATACATCTGGGGTGAGTAGCACGAAGACCCGGCGACCCTCGACGCAGCGCCCGTAGAACTCCCAATTTGTGTGGTTCGTATGGCGCTCGGACACAGTGCCGATCCCTGATTGGTCGACCGTGACGCGATGTTCGCCCAGGTGCCTGGCGTATCCGAGCAAGCCCAGAGCCATCAGCCAGCGGAACGCGATCATGATGACGATGACGGTCACAGTGAACCGCAGCACCCCTAGTAGGACTCCGTTAGGTCTTCCTCTTGGTCGTGTTTGGGGGCATGTTGGGGGTGTGGACGCACACGAAGTGAACCGTGCTCGGGCGAAGTTG
>NZ_JBIAPW010000026.1:0-122429 GCF_042888505.1 Streptomyces sp. NPDC002870 | reverse complement strand
TCCAGCACCACATCCACACCCCGGCCACCGGTCACATCCAGGAACGACCGCTCGAAATCCAGATCACGCGAAGACGCAATGTGCGAATCGTCCAGGCCCGACCCGCGCAACGTCCCCCACTTCCCGGGACTCGCGGTACCGAACGCCTCAGCACCCAGATGCCGCGCCAACTGCACCGCAGCCATACCCACACCACCCGCAGCAGCATGGATAAGCACCGACTCACCCGCCTGGAGCCCGCCCAAGTCCACCAGCGCGTAATACGCCGTCAGGAACACCACCGGCGCAGCCGCAGCCTGCGCAAACGACCATCCCTCCGGAATACGGATGACGGTGCGCTCGTCAGCCACCGCCACCGGCCCGAAGGCATACGGGAACAGCCCCATCACCCGATCCCCCGGGGCGAATCCAGTCACTCCCGGGCCGACCTCCGTGACCACGCCGGCGCCTTCCAGGCCCAAAGGCCCTGCGTCACCCGGATACATGCCGAGGACATTCAGCACGTCACGGAAGTTCACGCCGGCAGCCCGCACCGCGATCCGAACCTGGCCAGCCCCCAACTCGCCCGCGGTCTCGGGGCAGGACGCAGTGACCAGGCCCTCCAAGGTCCCCTTCTCGGCAATGTCCAACCGCCAGTCGGCAGGCCCCTCGGGTGGCTCCAAACCAGTTCCCTTGGATGCCACCCGGTCCAGACGAGGCACGAACACCGCACCTCTGCGCAGCGCGAACTCGGGCTCGTCCAGGGCCAGCGCACCTCCGAGCCCGGCCCAGGACTCGGCCGTGCCATCCACATCCACAAGCACGAACCGGCCAGGATTCTCCGCCCGCGCCGCCCTCACCAAACCCCACACCGCCGCCAGCACCGGATCCGGCGCACCATGATCAACCGCCACCGCCCCCTCGGTGACCACCACCAACCGCGAACCCGCGAACCGCTCCTCCGCCAACCACTCCTGCACCACACCCAACACCCGAGCCGACACCGAACGCGTCGCCCCCGGCACGTCGGCCCCACCGGATGGGCTCGGGCCACACGGGAGCAGCAGCAACCGCGGGACATCCGTACTCAGGCCGGCCAGGTCGGCGTACACCTCCGCGTCGATCGAACCCGCAGTCAGCGCTTCCGCGCCCTCCCCGACCACGGCCCAGCGGTCCACGGGAGGGACCGGCTCACCCACCAAGGGCTTCTCCACCCAGTCCACCTGGAACAAGTCCCGATGTTCGCCATGCGCGCCTGCGGCCAGTTCGCCCGAGACCTCTCGCAGGACGAGCGAATCGACCGAGGCCACAGCGCGACCGGCGGAGTCCGCCAGCTGAAGCGAGACCGCTTCCGGCCCGGCCTTCACCACCCGCACCCGCAAAGCCCGCGCACCCGAAGCCAGCAACGACACACCACCCCAGGAGAACGGCAACCGCAGCGAACTCTCACCGCTGTCAAACAGACTCAGGAGCACGGCGTGCAGTGCCGAGTCCAGCAACGCCGGATGCACACCGAATCCACCGGCCAGATCCTCGTGCTGCTCGGGAAGCCCGACCTCGGCGAACACCTCCTCGCCCCGCCGCCATACCTCCCGCAGTCCCTGAAACACCGGGCCATAGGCGAACCCCGCCTCGGCGAACAGCCCGTACACACCATCCACCGGCACCGTCACGGCACCCTGCGGGGGCCACACACCAAAGTCGAACCGCCCGGACTCCGGCACAGGAGCCGCTGCCAGCACACCGGTGGCATTCAGCACCCACGGATCATCATCCGCCGCGTCCCCCGCACGCGAATAAAAGCGGCACTCACGCACAGCGGACTCGTCCCGCCCGTCGACCACCACCTGAATCCGCACGCCACCGAGCTCCGGAATCACCAGCGGCGCCGCGATCGTCAACTCCTCCACCCGGTCACAGCCCACCTGATCACCGGCCCGCACCGCCAGCTCCAGGAAGCCCGTCCCCGGGAACAACACCCTGCCCGCGACCATGTGATCGCCCAGCCACGGATGCGACTGCAACGACAACCTGCCAGTCAGCAGAACCCCGTCGGCCCCCGCCAACTCCACCGCCGCACCCAGCAGCGGATGACCCGGAGCCGAGAGGCCCAGGCCGGCCACGGTGCCCCCCGAGGCAGTCCCAGGGGTCGGCCAGAAGTTGCGCCTCTGGAATGCGTACGTCGGCAGATCGGTCCGGCGTGCGCCTGTTCCCACAAACAGCGAGGCCCAGTCCGCTTCGCCCCCGTGCGCGAACACGGCGGCCACGGCTGACATCACCGAGTCGAGTTCGGCACGGTCTTTCCGCAGCGTGGGAACCAGCACTCCGTCGTCGCCGGACACACATGCTTGGGCCATGGCGGTCAGCGTGCCGTCCGGTCCCAACTCCAGGAACCGGCTGACACCCTGCTCCTCCAGACGCTCAATGCCGTCGGCGAACCGCACCGCATGACGGACATGCCCCACCCAGTACTCCGGCGAGGTGAGTTCCTCCGGTGTGGCGAGTTCACCTGTCACATTGGACACGACCGCGATCCGCGGCGGCGAGTCGTACGAAATGCTCTCCGCGACCCGGCGGAAGTCCTCCAGCATCGGGTCCATCAACGGCGAGTGGAACGCATGACTCACCCGCAACGACGTCGTCTTACGCTCCAAACCGCGGAAATAGTCAGCGACCTCCGCGACCGCTGCCTCCACACCCGACACGACCACGGAGTGCGGACCGTTGACAGCCGCGAGGCTCACCTCGCTCTCGCGGCCCGCCAGGAGTGGCAACACCTCCGCCTCCGACGCCTGCACAGCCACCATCGCCCCGCCTTCGGGCAGCGCCTGCATCAACCGGCCACGCGCCGCCACCAGACGACACGCATCCTCCAGCGACCACACCCCCGCCACATACGCGGCCGCCAACTCACCAACCGAATGCCCCAACAACACATCCGGCCGCACACCCCACGACTCCACCAACCGGAAAAGCCCCACCTCCAGCGCGAACAGCGCAGGCTGAGCGAACTCAGTCCGGTTCAGCAACTCCGCATCATCACCGAACACCACCCCACGCAGCGAACACCCCAACTCACCGTCGAACCGCTCACAGACCTCGTCGAACGACCGGGCAAAGGCAGGGAACACCCCGTACAACTCCCGCCCCATCCCCAACCGCTGCGAACCCTGCCCCGCAAACAGAAACGCCGTACGACCCCCGTCCGCTGCGCGACCGGTGATCACACCCGGCCAGGGTTCGGTGGCCGCCAGCGCCGCAAGACTCGCGCGCAGCTCGTTCCGGTCCGAGGCGAGTACGACTGCCCGGTGCTCCAGCGTCGAGCGCGTCGTCACCAATGACAGGGCCAGATCGCTCAGCGGCAGTTCGGGGTCAGCCTCAACGAACGACAGCAACCGCTCAGCCTGCCCCCGCAGACCATCGGGACTCACCGCCGAGACCACCACCGGCACCACCGGCAGCTCGCGACCCTCGCCCTCACCGGACCCAGCGTCCTCGTCCGCGACAGCCTCCACCGGCGGAGCCTGCTCCAGGATCACGTGCGCATTCGTCCCACTGATACCGAACGACGACACACCCGCCCGACGCGGCCGATCGCTCTCCGGCCACTCCGTGTTCTCCGCCAGCAGCTTCACATCCCCGGCGGACCAGTCCACACGCGAAGACGGCACATCCGCGTGCAGAGTGCGCGGCAGTACCCCGTGCCGCATCGCCATGATCATCTTGATCACGCCGCCGACACCCGCAGCCGCCTGAGAGTGACCGATGTTCGACTTGAACGACCCGAGCAGAAGCGGGCGTCCCTCCGGCCGGCCCTGCCCGTACGTCGCCAGCAACGCCTGCGCCTCGATCGGGTCCCCGAGCGGCGTCCCGGTGCCGTGCGCCTCCACCGCGTCCACATCCGCCGCCGACAGACCCGCCCCTGCCAGCGCCTGACGGATCACGCGCTGCTGCGACGGCCCGTTCGGCGCCGTCAGACCATTCGACGCACCGTCCTGATTCACGGCGGAACCAGCCACCACCGCGAGCACCTGGTGGCCGTTGCGCCGGGCATCCGACAACCGCTCCACCAGCAGCACACCCACACCCTCGGACCACGCCGTACCATCCGCGGCATCCGAGAACGCCTTGCACCGGCCGTCGGTGGACAGCCCCTGCTGCTGACTGAAGTCGACGAACGTGTTGGGTGTCGACATGACGGTCACGCCACCGGCCAGCGCCAGATCACACTCGCCCGACCGCAACGCGTGCACCGCCAGATGCAACCCCACCAAGGACGACGAGCACGCGGTGTCCACCGTCACCGCCGGTCCCTCCAGACCGAACGTGTAGGAGATCCGGCCCGACGCCACACTGGCGTGGTTCCCGGTCAGCACATACCCGTCGGCACCGTCCGAAGACCCGCGCAGACAGGACCCGTACTCCTGGCCCATCGCCCCCGCGAACACACCCGTGCGACTTCCCCGCAGCGACTCCAGAGCGATCCCGGCCCGCTCGAAGACCTCCCACGACGTCTCCAGCAGCAACCGTTGCTGCGGATCCATCGCCAACGCCTCACGCGGCGAAATCCCGAACAACCCCGCATCGAACGACGCCGCGTCGTAGAGGAACCCGCCCCTCTGCACGTACGTCTTGCCGAGCTTCCCCGGATCCGGGTCGAACACCCCTTCCAGATCCCACCCACGATCCGCCGGGAACCCGCCGATTCCCTCGCCACCGTCAACGACCAGCTGCCACAGATCCTCAGGAGACTCCACGCCGCCCGGAAACCGGCACGCCATCCCGACGATCACCACCGGATCGTCGTCCGACACCACCGACGCGGCCGGCTCGGATCCGGATTCTTCGTGCGTGCGGCCCACCGCCTCGTCGGCCAGGTAGCCGGCCAACGCCGCCGGAGTCGGGTAGTCGAAGAGCAGCGAAGTCGGCAGGCTCAGTCCGGTCGCCGTCTTGAGGCGGTTGCGGAGGTCCACGGAGGTCAACGAGTCGAATCCGAGGCCCTTGAACGTCCATCGCGGCTCGACCTGGTCGGGGGACGCGTGACTCAGGATGGCCGCGGCGTGCGTACGTATCTCCTGGAGCATGGCGCTGCGCCGCTCGCTGTCCGAGGCGTCGGCCAACCGGCTCAGCAGTTGCGGTTGCTCGAAGTGATCGGTGCTGTCAGCTTCTGGCAGCTCGTCCGCCGTGGAAAGGGGCCGAGGCGCTTCCGGGACAATGTCACCGGAAGCACCCTCCAGCCAGTACCGACGGCGCTGGAAGGCGTAGGTGGGCAAGTCCACCCGACGCGCACCGGTTCCGGCGAACAGCGCCGACCAGTCCAGTACGACACCGGAGGCGTGCGCCTCGGCAAGCGAGTTGAGCAGACGATCGCTGCCGCCCTCGTCCCGGCGCAGCGATCCGATCGCCACGGCATCGGTGCCCGCGTCATCGGCGGTCTCCATGAGCGCGCCGGTCAGCACCGGGTGAGGGCTGACCTCGACGAAGACGCCGTGGCCGTGTTCCAGCAGTCCACGGACCGCTTCGTCGAAGCGGACCGGCTGCCGCAGATTGCGATACCAGTAGCCGGCATCGAGCGTGGCGGTGTCCACGACACCCGCCTCGACCGTGGAGAAGAACGGCACCTGCCCGGACTTCGGTGCCACAGCGGCCAGTACGTCGACGAGCTCGTTCTCGATCGCCTCCACGTGTGCCGAGTGCGACGCGTAGTCCACCGGTACTCGCCGCGACCGGGCCCCGCGCTGCTCGCACCAGACCAGCAGTTCCTCCAGGGCGTCCGTGTCGCCGGACACCACCACCGCCCCGGGGCCGTTCACCGCCGCCACCGATACACGGTCCGGCCAGCGTTCGGCGAGTTCGCGCTCCACCTCTGCCGCAGGCAGAGCCACCGAGACCATTCCGCCCCGGCCCGCAACCGCCGTAAGCGCCCGGCTGCGCAGCGCCATCACCCGGGCGCCGTCGTCCAACGACAGCCCACCGGCCACGCACGCCGCCGCGATCTCACCCTGCGAATGCCCCACCACCGCGGACGGCACCACGCCGCATGCCTGCCATACGGCCGCCAGCGACACCGCCACAGCCCAGGACACCGGCTGCACCACGTCGACGCGGTCCAGGGACGGAGCACCACAAGCGCCCCGCACCACATCCAGCAGAGACCACTCCACGAATGGATCGAGCGCCTTTGCGCATGCCTGCATCGAGGCGGCGAAGACCGGGGAGGCGTCCAGCAACTCCCTTCCCATGCCGGCCCATTGAGCCCCCTGGCCCGGGAACACGAACACCGGGCCACGGGCGTCCTCGCTCTGGCTGATGTCGGCGGCCGGGCGTCCCTCCACGAGGCCGGGGGCCCCCGCGCCTTCAGCCAGGGCTTCCAGGCCCTGCAGGAGTTCGTCGCGGTCCCGGCCCAGCACGATGCCTCGGTGCTCGAACGAGGACCTTCCCGTGGCCAGGGAGAACCCCACGTCGGCGGGCGACGGACCGGGGTTCGCCTTCACATGGGCCAGCAGCCGACCGGCCTGGGCCCGCAAGGCAGGTTCGCTGCGGCCCGACAGCGCCCACAGCATCGTAGGGGCGTCGGCCGCCCCGGGTCGGCGGGCGAGCAGCCCGCCCGTTTCCGAACCGTCGGCGTCGGCGTTGCGGCCGACGGCCGGCTGCGCGGCGGTCCAGTCCGACAGCACCACATGGCAGTTGGTGCCGCCCATACCGAACGAACTGACCCCGGCGAGCAGGGATGCGTCCTTCCGCGGCCATGGGGTCAGCGAGGTGCCGACTCGCAGGTTCAGGCTGTCGAGCGGAATGTCCGGGTTGGGCGTACGGAAGTTGAGGCTGGGCGGGATCTCTCTCCTGCTGACCGCCAGAATCGCCTTGATGAGTCCGGCGATGCCGGCCGCGCCCTCCAGGTGCCCCAGGTTGGTCTTCACGGATCCGACGAGCAGCGGGGAGTCCGCGGGCCGGGCACCGCCGAGCACGGCACCGAGGGCCGCCGCTTCGATGGGGTCGCCCAGCTTCGTCCCGGTGCCGTGCAGTTCCACGTACTGCACATCGGCGGGGTTCACACCGGCCCTGCGGTAGGCCTCCCGCAGGACGTCCTCCTGAGCGGCGCGGTCAGGCGCGGTCAGGCCTTCGCCACCGCCGTCGTTGTTCATCGCGGTGCCGCGGATCACGCAGTGGATCTGATCGCCGTCGGCGAGGGCGCGCGAGAGTGTCTTGAGGACGACGAGGCCGCCGCCCTCACCGCGGACGTAGCCGTTCGCGCGCGCGTCGAATGTGTGGCAACGGCCGTCCGGGGAAAGCCCGCCGAACTTGGCCGAGGCGATAACACTGTCGGATGCGAGAGTCAGGTTGACGCCGCCCGCGAGCGCGAGGTCGGACTCGCCTCGACGCAGGCTCTCGCACGCCATGTGAACGGCGACCAGCGAAGAGGACTGACCGGTGTCCAGGGTGAGGCTGGGACCACGCAGACCCAGGAGGTACGACAGCCGGTTGGCGATGATGCCACGGTTCAGCCCGGTGAGGGTGTACTGGCCGATGGCCTCCACCCCGAGCCTGCGCGCCAACGTGGCGTAGTCGTCCCAGATCGCTCCGATGAATACGCCGGTCCTGCTTCCCCGGAGCCCTCGGGGAACAATTCCGCCCTCTTCCAGCGCCTCCCAGCCGAGTTCCAGAATCAGCCGCTGCTGAGGGTCCATCACCATGGCTTCGCGGGGCGATATGCCGAAGAAGCCGGGATCGAATCGATCGACGTGGTCGAGGAACCCGCCCCATCGCGGGTGCGTCCGGTCCACCGACGAATCGGCCGGATCGTGGAGTGGATCCGCGTCCCACCGGTTTCCGGGTGTCTGAGTCACGGCGCTTTCGCCATGCCTGAGCAACTGCCAGAACGTAGCAGGATCGGGCGCTTTGGGAAGTCGGCAGGATATTCCGACAACCGCCACGGCTTCTTCCGAAGAAATTCCGCATTCTGGCAACACGGCCACAGCCTCCACCTTACGGACGGATCCGACTCACCGCCGACTGCGCATTCCGGCCGGGTCCGACTGCCGCGCGGCTGCGAAACGATCGATGCTCTGATCTTTTCCATACTGGAGCTTGGTTGCGGCCTTCGTCGCCCAGGCCCCGGGGCATCTAGGGGTACTCCTACTGTTTGCCGTGGCCGGACGGCCTCCGGTCAGCGCCGACGCCGCGGGATCATCTGCAGGCCGCCCCGGGGCTGGAGGGTGATGTCGCTCGTCACCCGGGCGGGGGGCGGGCCGACCGGCTCGAATTCCCACTTCCTGCTGAGCGTGGCCAGCGCCATGACCCCTTCCATTTGCGCGAAGGAGTTGCCGATGCACTGCCGGGGTCCGGCACCGTAGGGCAGGTAGCTCATTTTGGGCCGTCCGGGAGCTGTCGCATTGCCGCTCAGCGGGTCGCCGTCGTCGGAGTCGACCCACCGCTGCGGGGCGAAGCGCTCGGCCTCCGGCCACCATTGCGGGTCGCGGTGCACGATGTAGGGACTCACCATGATCACGCTGTTCTTCGGAATGTGGTACCCGAGAGCGGTGAACTCGGTCACCGCGCGCCGGACAAGGATCCAGGCGGGGGGATACAGCCGCAGCGCCTCCGTGAACACCGCATCGGTCCACTTCAGCCGCGGCAGGTCGGAAACCTCGGGCAGCCGGTCTCCCAGCACCTCGTCCAGTTCCGCGTGCAGCCGCTCCCTCGCTTCGGGATTGGTGCCCAGCAGGTAGTAGGCCCAGGTCAGGGCTCCGGACGAGGTCTCGTGCCCGGCCATCAGCAGGGTCATCGCCTCGTCGCGCAGCTCCTTGTCGTCCAGCTTCTCGCCCGTGTCGCCGTCCTGCACGGTGAGGAGCACCGACAGCAGATCCTCGCCGTCGCCGGAACCTCGGCGACGTTCCTCGATCATTTTGTAGAGGATGGCGTCGACGTTCCTCAGGCCGCGCTTGAACTGACGGTTCGCCGGCAGCGGCAGGTACAGCAGGAACTTCCAGATGGGGCTCATCTCCCACCGCAGGGGCCCACCTTTGCGGGGGAACGCCGTGCGGATGGTCGATGCGACGTCGCTGTCGAGTGAAACATCGAAGAGGGTCCTGGTCACCATGCCCAGAGCCAGCTCGTACATCGCCTCCTGAAAGTCCAGTTGCTTTCCGTCGGAGAACTTGTCGGAGGCCTCCGAAGCAATCTTGGCGAACGATTCGCCGTAACCCGAGATCCGCTGCCGGTGGAAAACCGGCTGAATGAGCCGGCGCTGCTTGCGGTGATAGTCGCCCGCGCTGGTGACCAGTCCCTTGCCCAGGACCCGCTCCAGAGTCGAACCCCAGTCGTCGGGACCCGGCCCGACTTTCTGCGCATCCTTGTCGAACTTACGGCTCGACGCGATGATCACGTCCTGGACCACGTCGGGGTCGCTGACTATGAAGGCGTACTGATTCCCGAACGGGACGCGCATGATAGGCCCGTACTCCTCACGCAGACCGGTGAGGAAGCGCGGCACATGAGCCGTCATTTTGCGCAAGTCCCTGATCCTCACCTTGCCGATGGGAACCGGCTCGGTGGCAGCGGGAATGTCGGGAGCGGGCTGTACATCAGTCACAAGTGTCTCCTGATGTTGACGAAGGCAGACCGGGGCGGCCCTCGATGCACCGGGACGGGCATACGGAAAGACACAGGTCTGGCAGCCACGACCGGGAATCGGAGATTCGCACGGCCGAACGGAATCGGACGCTAGCACCGCCGTCCTGACGCGGCGTATGCCGTCCGGCGTTGTCTAGGGAAATCCGGGCAACGACGCGTCGGCAGTGGCTCCGTCGCGCCCTCGTGGCATCCCTGGCCACAGGCGGCGTGAGGACCGCCCGGGTCCTGATGAGCCGACGGATGCCGGGCCGGGCCGACCCGGTTCGACGGGCCGGCGGCGTTCCAGCAATTCCCTAGAGTTCGGGGCAGTCGCTGGCCGGGGTTCCGCCAACCGTGCTGGGCTGGGGCCGTCCCACCGCCGATCGGCTCCTCGCCTCGGCTTGGCCCACCGGAAGCCGGCACTCGGACGGATGCCCCGGTTCGCCGGCACCCGAACCCCACCGACCACGAAGAGAGCGACGTCGAGTGATGGACCTGCAGAAACTCTCGGACCGGCCTGCGGAGCACGCCTGCCCCGTCCCGGTCGGCATGTCATGACCACCGCGGTCAAAGCGGCAATCAAGGCGGAAGATCTCAAGAAACGCTACGGGCACATCCAGGCCGTCGACGGGGTGTCGCTGACGATCGAGACCGGCGAGTTCTACGGCATTCTCGGCCCCAACGGCGCGGGCAAGACCACCACCCTGGAGATAATGGAAGGCGTCCGCCGGCCCGACGAGGGGCATATCGAACTCTTCGGTCTCAGCCCTTGGCCCCGCAACACCAAGCTGCTGCCGCGCATCGGTGTGCAGTTCCAGGCCTCGTCGTTCTACGAGCGGCTCACCACACGCGAGACCATCCGCCTCTTCGCCTCCTTCTACCGCATCAGCGCCCGCGATGCCGACATGTGGCTGGAGCGGGTGGGACTCTCGGAGTTCGGCGGGGTCCACGCCGAGAAACTCTCCGGCGGGCAGGCCCAGCGGCTGTCGATCGCCTGCGGTCTGGTGCACAACCCGGAACTCGTCTTCCTCGACGAACCCACCGCCGGCCTGGACCCGCAGTCCCGCCGCAACCTGTGGGATCTCCTGCGCGACATCAACCGGGAGGGCCGCACCGTGGTCCTCACCACGCACTACATGGACGAGGCAGAGATCCTCTGTGACCGGGTGTCGGTGATGGACCACGGCAAGGTGCTCAGGACCGGCCCCCCGGCCGCACTGGTCCGGGAGCTGGACGACACGGTGCGGGTGAGCGTGGAGTCCGGGCTGGTCTCCACCGACGCCGTGCGCGAGCTCCTCGCCGCGGGCAATGCCGAGATCTCGTCGGTGGAGGACGACGGCGTGTCACTGACGCTGTCCACCCGGGTGCCCGGGCCGGTGCTGTCGGTCCTGGCCGCCCAGGGCGCGCTGCGTGGCCTGCAGGTACGCGGCGCAACCCTGGAGGACGTCTTCCTCCAGCTGACCGGACGGGAGTTGCGCACGTGAGCATCGATCACACCGAGGAGGCGACGGCCGAAGGCACGCAGGGGCAGGCGGACCCGGCGCCGGAGAGGCGTACGGCGCCGGCGGGGGAACCGGGGTCGGACCGGAAGAAGGCCGAGCGGCTCAGCGCCTTCCGCGAGCTGTCCCGCGTGATGTACCTGGTCTTCGCCCGTGACAAGGCAGCGGTCTTCTTCCTGATCGTCTTTCCCGTGCTGTTCCTGCTGCTCTTCGGCACCCTCTTCAGAGGGGAAACGACCGGGCACGCAAAGGTCGCGGAAGTCGGCAGCGTGCAAGTGCTGGACGCCGTGCGGGGCAAGGACCGTGCAGAGCTGGACAAGGTGCTCAGCATTACCCGCGTGACGGACGAGGCGGATGCGCTGGCCAAGGTCAGGAAGGGCGAGTACGACGCACTGATCAAGCAGGGCTCCGGTGGCACGGTCGTGCTCCACTACAGCGCCACCGACCAGGTCAAGGCGGGCACCGTCCGGGGGGCGGTCAACGCACTGCTGGAGCGGGCCAATGTGGCCGCCACCGGCAAGCCGCCGACCTATACCCTGAGCAGTCAGACGGTCGAGGACGAGTCCCTCAAGCCCATCCAGTACATCACCCCGGGGCTGCTGGGCTGGGCGATCGCTTCGGGCGCGGTGTTCAGCACGGCACTGACGCTGGTGTCCCTGCGCCGCAAGAGGGTGTTGCGGAGGATGCGCCTGTCCCCGATCAGCGCGGGATCGGTCGTGGCTTCCAGGATCGGCGTGACCATGTTCATCGCCTTCAGCCAGACGGCGCTCTTCCTCGGCGTGTCCACGCTGCCGTTCTTCGGGCTCCGGCTGTCCGGCAACTGGTGGCTCATCCTGCCGCTGATCGCCTGTGCCACCCTTTCCCTCATGTCGATCGGCCTGTTGGTCGGTGCGGTCACGAAGACCGAGGAGTCGGCCGGCGGCCTCGCGCAGCTGCTGGTGCTGCCGATGTCGTTTCTGTCGGGCTCGTTCTTCACGCTCGACGACTCTCCGGGCTGGTTGCAGGGGATCGCTTCCGTGATGCCCCTGCGGTACCTGGTGACGGGCAGCGAATCCGTGCTCAGTCGCGGCGGCGGCGTCATGGACGTACTGCCGACGATGGGCGGCATGCTGCTCTTCGGTGCCGTGATGACCGCGATCGCCTGGCGCTTCTTCAGCTGGGACGACACGTAACCCGCACGCGCAACTGGCAACACACACGGAGCCGTACGCGCAGGTCTGGCGTACGGCTCCGTGCGTTGGGCCGAGATGGCCGGTGCCCGGCAGCGCCCGGCGGCGCCCGGCAGAGGCGACGAGTGCCGGACGCAACAGGGCCAAGCCCAGGACAGAGGCATAAGACGATGCAAACCCAGACCACACGGCGCATCCACCTTGACCCACCGGCCCGCCCACACCTGCCGACACTGTTGTCGGTTGATGAGACCTCTGATGAGACCTCGAGCTCGACGCTGGCTCTCAGGCTGGGCAAGGCCGGTCTCGCCCTCGGCGGGGCCGTGCGCTGGGGAAGCGAAGAGGCCTGCGCCGCCATGCTGGAACGAAGACCGGCGATGATCCTGCTCGATGTCCCCACGACCGAGGCCGACGGGCTGGCACGACTCGTCCGCGCCGCGTCATTGATCGCCCCCGTCGCCGTCCTGCGCCACCAAGGACGCGACGCCGTCGCAGCGTTCACCGCCGGAGCAGTAGACGTGCTCGACCGGCAAAGACCCGCCGCCGAACTCGCCTGGCGCATCCACGCCGACCTCAGACGTCGCCCGCCACTGCCCGCACCACCTCCGTCAGCAGCAGGAACCTCCGGTCAACGCCTGCTCTTCGACGTCATCGCCAGAGCGCAGGCCCCCATCTGCTGCCACCACCTCAGACTGCTCCTGGGAACACCCTGCCTCCCCATGACACTTCGGGCGCTCAAGGCACGAATCCAACGACTACTGCCTGTCTTTACCCATCACGGACTGACACTCGTCGTCCATCACCAGTGGGGGCTGGCGACCTACCACACCCGCAGCGCGATAGCCCCAGAGACCACAGGCTCCTGAACGTCCGGTCTCACCCGGTCGAAGGAGCCGGCTGTTCCACGGCCGGTCCGGTGATTGCGCTGTAGTAGACGGAATTCTGCTGCTTGGTGCGCTCGCTCTGGTTCTTTGCGACCGATGCTTCCAAGGCGTTGCGCACCAGTGTGACGTTCACCGTGCGCTTCGGGTGTGCCTGCGCCAGCTCCTTGGTGACTTCGGCCGCTGACCGCGGTTCATGGTGCTCAGCGAGCAGGGCGACGACGAGCTCGCGCAGCGGCGGCCCGGCAGGTTGGGCCTTTGCATCGGCCTTCGTCTTTGGCGCATTCTTGGGGCGTTTGGCCTTGCCGGCAGCCGTGTTGGCGCGCCGCGCGCCGGGAACCACTGCGGTCGTTGCCGCTGTGGATTCCGTTGCAGGGGCGGCCCCCAGGGCCGTCTGCATGCTCAACAGCAGCTCGTGATCCTGCTGCAGCGCCTCAAGCTGTTCCTGCAGTTCGGCAGCCTCGGACTTGAGGCGTTCTTGTTCTCTCGCGTTGGCCTCGATGTCGGCAGCGACCTGCTTCGCGTATTGAGACTTCAGGGTGGGGTTGTCCTCCGGCACGCCGGATCTCTCTTTCCTCGTGGGTATGTTGATGGCGGATGCTACCCACACTCACCCCATTTACAGAACGGTGAAGTAGCTGGTCAGTCTCGTACCCCACTGCCGGCGCGAGTGAGGCGCCGCCGTCGCCCAGTACCCCGTCGTGTGTCCAGCGCACCGAATTGCTCGTCTGCGAGCGGCAGTTCAGGGCACTTATGGTTCGGCCTCAACTGCGGCCCGCGGCCCCGGCCTCCCGAGCCTGGTCCGTCGTGCCACCACCGGGCTTCGCACGGAAGGACCTTCGGGTTGTCGCTCTTCACGCGCTCTTGTCAACTGCCGGATACGGACAAGGCAACCACCGAGGAGGGCCTGACGCCGGACGACACCGCCGCGGATCAGGACGACCCGGACGAGGCTGTCGCAGGTGACGGCCGGCGGGGCAGGCATCCGGCCGCGGCGCGGGCCGTGACGTGGGTGACCACTGCCCTGGCCGCCATGCTTGTGATCTTTGCCCTCCTCCTGCCGAACGAGCTCACCCGCCTCACTCCCGGCGCGTTCGCGCGCATTCCGGTGGAGGGGATACTCGGGGCCGCGTTGCTGCTCGTCCTGCCGCCCAGGGCCAGGCGGGTGGCGACGGTGCTCGCCGGCATGGGCCTGGGCGTGCTGACCATCCTGAACTTCCTCGACATCGGCTTCTACTCGTCTCTCGACCGGCCGTTCGACCTGATGCTCGACTGGATCCTGTTCGACGACGCACAGGCGTTCCTCAGGGACTCGGTCGGCCAGGCCGGCGCGATCGGTGCCGTGATCGGGGTCGTCGTCCTCGTCCTCGCCCTGCTCGTCCTCATGACGCTGGCGGTCGTCCGGTTGAGCCACCTCATGGTCCGGCACAGCACCACGGCCACCCGCACCATCCTGGTACTCGGGACCGCGTGGATCACCTGCGCGGCGCTCGGCGTGCAGATAGCCGGCGCACCGCTCGCTTCCAGAAGCAACGGCCGTGCTCGTCCAGGACCGTGCGCACCAGGTGCGTGCGGGCCTGACGGACGAGCGGGCGTTCGCCAAGGAGGCAGCCGACGACGACTTCCGCGACACTCCGGCCGATCAGCTGCTGACCGGGCTGCGCGGCAAGGACGTCATCTTCGCCTTCGTCGAGAGCTACGGCCGCAGCGCGGTCCAACGCCTGGAGCACGGCCAACCCGCGAGCCACTGATGGCGGAGATCATCCTGGTCTCCAGCCACAACCCCTGGGCGCCCCTCCCCAAGATGATCGGCTGGGATGAGGTCGGTGACGGCTCGGTCTACGACGCCATGAACATGGCGGGAAAGGACCCCAAAGAGGTGTGGAAGGACCCCAACCAGGTGCGCACCGAGTACCGGCGCTCCATCGAGTACTCGCTGAGCAGCCTGATCTCCTACATGGAGAAGTACGGCGACGAGAACACGGTGCTCGTCTTCCTCGGCGACCACCAGCCCGCCCCGATCGTCACGGGCGACGACGCCGGCCGGGACGTACCGATCGCGATCGTCGCCCACGACCCGGCCGTGATGGACCGTATCTCCGGCTGGGGCTGGCAGGACGGCCTGAAGCCCGGCCCGAAGGCCCCGGTCTGGCGGATGGACACCTTCCGCGACCGCTTCCTGACCGCCTACGGCCAGGGGCCGGGACCGGAGCGCGGGGGCGTCAGCCGTCCACCGGCAGGCCGCGAGGCTCCTTGATCCGCTTCATGACGATCTGCGAGTTGACCTCGGTGACGCCGGACAGCGTGGTCAGCTTCTCGATCCACAGGCGCTCGTACGCGCGCAGATCCGCGACCGCGATACGCAGCAGGCATCCCGGGCTGCCGAAGAGCCGGTACGCCTCGATGACGTCGGGGATGTCCTGGAGGCCGGCCTCGAAGGCCTCGACCACCTCACGGTCGCGCTTCACCTCGATGGAGACGAGGACTTCGAAGCTCCGGCCGACCGCCTCCGGATCGATCACCGCTCGATAGCCCTGGATCACCCCGTCCTGCTCCAGCTGCCGGACCCGGCGCATGCACGGTGAGGGCGTCAGCCCCACCCGCTGCGCCAGCTCCTGATTGCTCAGCCGTCCGTCGCTCTGAAGCTCACGCAAGATATCTCGGTCGATCGCGTCCATGACGCAATCATCCACGAGCCGGTGCCGCGGAAGGGCCAGAATTTGGCGATCACATTGCGGGGAAAGGCTCCTATCATTGCGTCGGACTGCCCCGGCATCCCCGGGTCAGCCATGGGGCGCAGCCCGGCCGGGGCCACGAGCAGGGCCGGGCAGCGTGCCCCGCCGAATTCGCCGCCACACCCGCGGCACGAACGAGGAGTGGGCACTGTGGGACGCGTCGTCGTCATCAGCACCGGCGGGACGATAGCCAGCCGCTGGCAAGGTTCGGGATTCGCCGCCGACGCAGGGGGCCAAGAGGTCATGGCGACCGCCGCGGTGCCCGAGGGCATCACCATCGAGGTCGTCGATCTGTTCAGCATGAACAGCCCGCGTCTCACCACCGCTCACCAACTCACCCTGCTCCGCACGGTGCACGAGGTACTCAGGGACCCCGACGTGCAAGGCATCGTCGTCACCCACGGCACCGACACCCTGGAGGAGTCGGCGTTCCTGGTCGACCTCCACCACGACGACCCGCGCCCGGTCGTCTTCACCGGCGCCCAGCTTCCGCTCGACGCGGCCGACGGCGACGGACCCGGCAACCTCCATGACGCGTTGCTGACCGCCGCGACGACGCGTGGTCTCGGGGTGCTGGTCGCCTTCAACGGCAAGGTGCACGCAGCCCGCGGCACCGTCAAGACGCAGACGCTCGCCGCTGACGCCTTCGGCGACCCGTCCGGCGCCCGCATCGGAAACGTCGGCTTCGGCCGGGTCTTCGTACTGCGCCACCCCCAGCGCCCGGCCGCGCTGGCCCTGCCCCACGTGCCGGACGACCTGCCCCGCGTCGACATGGTGATGCACCATTCCGACGCCGACCCAGTGCTGCTGGAGGCGGCCGTGAGCGCGGGGGCCCAGGGAATCGTCCTGGTGGCCACCGGCGCCGGCAACGCCACCCCCGAGATCGCCGAGGCCGTCGCCTCCGTCACCTCGCGCGGCGTGCTCGTCGCCCTGACCACCCGTGTCCAGGCCGGACCGGTCACCGAGATCTACACCCAAGGCGGCGCGGTCGACCTCGTGGCCGCGGGCGCCGTGCCGACCGGCACGCTGCGGGCCGGCCAGGCCCGGATCGGCGTGCTCACCGCGCTGCTTGCCGCCACCGACCCACGGGAGCGGGAACGGATACTGCGCCACACGCTCGGCGAGGCCGGGTCCGGCGACGCCGGCCCGTCGGCCGAACTCGTCCACGCCGTCGCCGGACGCCGTTGACACACCGTCATGGCTGACGGATCCGGTGTCGAGGGGGCGACATGAGTCTCGCGGAACTCGGAGCAGGAGATCGAAGGCGGCCCGGACCTCGTCCCAGTGGCGGGTCTGCGGCTTCTTGACGTCCGGGTGGAGGTCAGGCCTGCCCTGTTTGAGCAGCCCGTCCGGAACTCGCGCCCGGCTCGGATCCGGCCCAACCTGGAATCAGCCCCTCGATCTACGAAGCCTCGTGTACGAAGGAGCTGACAGCCATGACGATGACACCGGCGACTTACCCCCCGGTGAGAGTGGATGCGAATCTGGACGCACCGCTGTCGCGCTGGTTGTGGCTGGTGAAATGGCTGCTCCTGATCCCGCACTACATTGTGCTGATCTTCCTGTGGATCGCCTTCCTGCTGGTCAGCGTGGTCGCGTTCTTCGCCATTCTGATCACGGAGCACTATCCGCGGCCGCTGTTCGACTTCAATGTCGGGGTGCTGCGCTGGACCTGGCGGGTCACGTACTACGGGTACGGAGCGCTGGCCACCGACCGCTACCCGCCGTTCAGTCTCGGCGCGGAGCCCGGCTACCCGGCCCGGCTGGACATCGCCTACCCAGAGCGGCTGTCGCGCGGCCTTGTCCTGGTGAAGTGGTGGCTGCTCGCCATCCCGCACTACATCGTGATCGGCTTCTTCGTCGGCGGCTTCCACGGTGGCTGGTGCGACGGTGGGCTCGTCTCCGTGCTGGCCATCATCCTCGCCTTCACCGGCAAGTATCCCAAGGACCTGTTCGACCTCATCATCGGGCTCAACCGCTGGGTGCTGCGGGTTGCCGCCTATGCGAGCCTGATGACCGACACGTACCCGCCCTTCAGGCTGGACATGGGTGGTGCGGAACCCCCTGCCCTGCCATGACCGCGGCACGAGGCCGCTGTCCGCCAGTGCCGCCTCGTGAAGTCTGTTCGGATGGGCGTTCGAGGGTGTATGAAGGTGCCACCCCCTGCCGACGCCGCTGTCACCAGTCAGCATCGGCTCCGTCGGTCGCCTTGAAGGGGCGTCGGCCATGCCCGCGAAACCGAGATCAGCCATAGCCACACTCGCGATGCTGATGGCCGCACTCGCCCTTGCCGTGTCGGGGTGCCAGGGCGGCCAGAGTACGCAGCCGCCCGATCACCGCGCCCCGTCCACCGGGGAATCCGCGCCCCGCTCCCACGTCCTCGCGGTCAAAATCGACAACGTTGCGTCGGCCCGGCCCCAGACAGGGCTCGACAAGGCGGACATCGTCTACGTCGAACAAGTTGAGGCGGGACTCAGCCGGATACTCGCCGTCTACTCCTCCCAGCTGCCGCCCGTCATCGGTCCCGTGCGCAGCGCCCGTGAAAGCGACCTGGAGCTGCTTCGGCAGTTCGACCGGCCGACCCTCTCCTTCTCCGGGGCACAGACCAAGCTCTTGCCCCTCATCGAGGCAGCCCCAGTGGAGGCGCTTTTGCCGGAGGAGGCACCGGACGCGTACTTCCGCAGCCCGGACCGAGCCGCCCCGCACAACCTCTATCTACGCCCTGAGCGCGCCCTGCGCGACACGTCCGGTGTGAACGCCGCCGACTACG
The DNA here is from genome assembly GCF_042888505.1 of Streptomyces sp. NPDC002870. NCBI lineage: Bacteria > Bacillati > Actinomycetota > Actinomycetes > Kitasatosporales > Streptomycetaceae > Streptomyces > Streptomyces sp. NPDC002870. Next base: position 103,784 of record NZ_JBIAPW010000026.1, on the reverse strand, counting down.
CCGGCTTCGGCTTCGGTCCCCCGCCGCCGGGCGGAAGACCGGTGACCGAGTACAGCGTCAACTATCCGGCCGCACGCTTCGGCTTCACCTGGTCGGCAGCCCGGCAGAAGTGGCTCGTGGCGATGGACGGGTCCCCCTCCCGCACACCGGCAGGGCAGCAGTTGGGTGCGGCCACCGTCGTCGTGCAGTACGTGACCGTGCGCTCGTCGCGCTTCCGGGACCGAGGGGGGAACACGTCTCCGTACACCGAGACCGTGGGCTCCGGCACCGCCCTCGTCCTGCGCAACGGCAAGGCACACGAGGCCGAGTGGGAACGGGGCACCGTCGAGTCAGGGACCGCATTCACGACCTCTGACGGCAGGGCCATAGCCTTCGTCCCGGGACAGATCTGGATCGTGTACGCGCCTCGCTGACGTCGTCCGGGTAGCGCACGATGGGACGGGTACCGGCGTGGCGCAGAGCGCTGAGAGGGCGGGAGTGGCGGATGGGTGGTGACGTTGGCGGGGGACGGGTGTTGGTGGTGGATGACGATCCGGCGATCCGGCGTTCGCTTGCGCGGGGACTGCGGTTGGCCGGTTTCACCGTGGCCCTGGCCGAGGGAGGGCGGCCCGCCCTGGTCCATGTGCGCCGGGGGCCGACGGATGTGGTCGTGCTGGACATTTCCATGCCGGATCTCAGCGGAATTCAGGTGTGCCAGGCGCTGCGCGAGGACGGTAACGACGTGCCTGTGCTGATGCTTTCTGCGCTCGACGAGACGACGGACCGGATTGCCGGGCTGCAGGCGGGTGGCGACGACTATCTGGTCAAGCCGTTCGCGTTGCAGGAGTTGGTGCTGCGGCTCGAAGCGCTGTTGCGCCGGCGGCCGCCGAGGGCCACGGACGTGGTGCGCATCGGCCGCCTGGTGCTGGATCCCGCGGCGCGCGAGGCGCGGCTGGGCGATGAGTCGCTGACGCTGACCCGGCGGGAGTTCGAGCTGCTGGAGGTCCTGGCTCGCAATGCGGGGATCGTGCTCACCCGGAGCCAGTTGCTGGAGCGGGTCTGGGGGTACGACTTCGACGTGCGCACGGATGCCGTCGACACCTTCGTCAGCTACTTGCGGCGCAAGCTGGAGAGCGGCGGCAGGGCACGCCTGATCCATACCGTGCGGGGAGTCGGCTTCGTTCTGCGCTCGGACAGCGGCTGGTCGGACAGCGGGGGCCGGAGCACGTGAAGCTGTCCGCGCGTATCGCTCTCGCCGTTGGCCTGACCGTGCCCGTCCTGGTGCTGGCGGCGGGATGGTTGCTGCTCCAGCTGGTCGCCCGCGATCTGCATGCCGAGCAGGACGCGCACCTGCGCGAGCGCGCGCTCGTGGTGGCCAAGGACGCCCGGCGGCTGCTGCGGGCCACCGCCGCCGACCGTCCCGCGGCTGTCGAGCAGGCGCGTGAGCGGCAGTTGTACGCCTCAGGCCTGGATGTCGGCATCCGGCTGACCGGACCGCAGGGCACCGTCTCGGGCGGACCGCAACCCGATGCTTCCGTGCCCCTGCCGGACAGCGCGCGGGGGCCGGTCACCATCGAAGACGGCGACCGGAGCTGGCGGGTGCTACTGGTCCGCGTGCAGGGCTCGCGTCCTGGCGTCGATGGCACGCTGTGGCTGTTCTCCCCTGACAGCGCGAGCGAGAACCAGTTGACTCTCGTACGTCGGCGCGTGGTGACGGTGGCGCTGCTGGCCGCTCCGGTTTCCGGTCTGCTGGCTCTGGCTGTCGCCTCACGGGCGAGCCGCCCGCTGCGCCGGCTGCAGCAAAGCACGAACGGTCTTGACCCGAGGGCGGATACGGCGAGGCTCGACCACACACGGACCGGGGTCACCGAGGTCGATGATCTCGCCCGGACGCTGCAGACGGTGCTTGCCCGCTACGACGAACAGGCCGCCCGGACCACGGGCGCCCTGGCCACCGCCCGGTCGTTCGCGGCCGCCGCGGCGCATGAACTGCGCACCCCGCTGATGAGCATGCAGACCAACCTGGAGATCCTCACCGAACATCCCGGACTCGGACCGGCAGACAGGGCGGAGGTGCTGGAGGATCTCCGCGCTGAGCACTCCCGGCTGCTGGGCCTGCTGGTGATGCTGAGGGAACTCGGGCGGGGCGACCTGATCGAGGCCGACGCGTTCGGCTCGGTGGACCTCTCGGAGGTGATCGACGCGTCGGTCGCCGACGCCCGGCGCAGGCATTCCGCGTCGGAGATCACTGTGCCGGTCATGCCACGTCTCAGGGTGCATGGTTGGGAGCCTGGAATACGGACGATCATCGACAACCTTCTGGCCAACGCCCTTGTTCACGGGCGGGACAGGGACGGTCGGGCCCGGATAGAGCTGGGCCTGCGAGCGGGCGGACATCCCGCGGGATCGGTCGCGGTGCTGACAGTGGACGACCGCGGGCCCGGCATCCCGCCGTCACGCCGTGACTCGGTCTTCCATCGCTTCGAGCGCGGGCCGGGCAGCCCCGGCTCCGGGCTCGGCCTCACCCTCGTCGCACAGCAGACCGCACTGCATGCAGGCAGCGTCCAGCTCCAGGACCGGCCTGGCGGCAGGGGCACTCGGATCGAGGTCCGGATCCCCGTCCGAGAGAGCAGGCAGACCGAGATCCCCTTGCCGGCCGAGCGGGACTGGCTGATCGGAGCTGCGGAGCACCCACAAGGTTTCCACAAGGACGGCTCCTAACTTCTGGGCACGCGCAGGCAATCGGGCCTCGCCGTTCGTTCTCGTTCCCGTCCCGTTCCCGTTCCCGGAGGAGAAGCCGTCATGAGGCTTGCATGGACCGCTGCCCTGGCTCTGACCAGCGCCACCGCACTTCTCGCCACCGCGGCAGGCACAGCCTCCGCCGGCGGGGGCACACCCTCGCCGGACACCGCGCCAACCGGTGACGGCGCGCAAGCCCTCTGCAAGCGGGTACCCAAGATCGAGAAGCGTCTTGAGCGGGCGCTGGACCGCCTCGACGGGGATGCGACTCAGCGCGGCTCCATCGCCCGGCTGGCGAAGCGGGTCGAGAACGCCAAGGCAGCCGGTCATACCGAGATCGAGACCTTCCTCAACGACAAGCTCACCTTCCGCCGCTCCCTCGTTCCCACCCTCGAGAAGCGCCAGAAGGACCTGGTCGCGGTCAAGACCTGGTGCAAGGCGAACAACAACGGGAGCGAGAAGTGATGCCACGCCGACGTACCGCTACGGCCGTCGCGACCGCCCTTCTGCTCCTCACGGCGCTCACCGGCTGCGGGCAGGACAGCGCCGGGCAAGGCAGCGGAACGACCGACAGCACCGCGACCACCGGACCGGCGGATGTCACCGAGATGAAGAGGCTCGTGGATGCCGCCGAATCGGCCGCGGCCGCAGCGGAATCCGCGGCAGCGGAGGAAGAGCAGGACTGACGCATCAGGAAGAACGCCGGAGCGGCTCAGTATCCGTACCGCCTGGGCGAGTTCGGCGCGCGCGCAGCGCCTCGGCCTCGCGGCCGGCATCGGGGCGGGGACGGCCGGGGCGGGCGCCGGGACAGCCGTGGGACGGGCCGCACCCGACACGGGCACACCACCGATGCGGTGACGAACGCGGCGCGTCCCGCTGGGGAGCGGACCTGTCGCGTAGCTCTGAACTACTACGGGTCGGGGGGCGGCTCGGATTGCGGAACCAGCAACTTTTCTCGCGACCGCCACGGCGCATGCCCATGATCGTGGTGGAGGGCGTGACACAGGTCCCGTGCCGAAGAGGGTGCCCCTCCGCCGCCCGCACGACGTCATCAAAGGTTTCAGGAGGACACATGTCGCAGCCCGCCCCTTCGGCTCCGGCCCCGGTTCCGGACGCAAAGCACCGATTGCTGGAGGTCCCCGGTGGTCGTATCCATCTGGTGGAGCAGGGCAGCGGCCCTCTGGTCCTCCTGGTCCATGGCTTTCCCGAGTCGTGGTACTCGTGGCGCAACCAGCTCCCGGCCCTCGCCGCGGCAGGATTTCACGCGGTCGCCATCGACGTCCGCGGTTACGGCCGCTCATCGAAGCCTCGTGAGGTTGAGGCGTACCGGATGCTGGCCCATGTCGCCGACAACGTCGGAGTCGTGAACGCGCTCGGCGCACAGACGGCGGTGGTCGTGGGCCACGACTGGGGTTCACCGATCGCCGCCAACTCGGCGCTGCTACGGCCCGACATCTTCACCGCCGTCGGGCTGCTGAGCGTTCCTTACACGCCGCGGAACGGGCTCCGTCCCACCGATGCGTTCGCCCGCATCGGCGGGAGCGAGGAGTTCTACGTCAGCTATTTCCAGGCGCCCGGACGGGCCGAGACGGAGATCGAGCTCGATGTCCGTGCCTGGCTGGCGGGGTTCTACTCCGGGCTCTCCGCCGACACGATGCCACCGGTCGGCGACAGCAGTCTCTTCTTCGTCCCCAAGGGAGCAAAGCTCTCCGACCGCTTCGTCAGCGACACCCTGCCCTCCTGGCTCACAGAGGCCGACCTCGACTTCTACGCAGCCGAGTTCGAGCGGACCGGACTGACCGGGCCGCTCAACCGCTATCGCAACGTCGACCGGGACTGGGAGGACCTCGCCGCATGGGACGGGGCACCGATCACCCAGCCCTCGCTGTTCATCGGCGGAGACCTCGACGCCACCACCACCTGGATGGCCGACGCCATCAAGGCCTACCCCACGACCCTCCCCGGCCTGGTCTCCTCGCACATCCTTGAAGGCTGCGGGCACTGGGTGCAACAGGAGCGGGCCGACGAGGTCAACCGGCTCCTGATCGACTGGCTCCAGTCCCTGCCCGCCTACGCACCGCCGCTGCACACGTCATCCTGAGACACACACTCATGTCCCCGCGGCGGGTCACGTGCCACGGGCCCGGTCACGCCAGAGCGCGACCGGGCCCATGACTTCACGTCAGCGTGAACCACCTGGATGTCAGGGGGCGTTGATCAGCTCATGCGGAGGGACGGTCACCTTACGGGCGCCCTTGGTGCCGCTCAGTACGACCTTGCGGAGCGCCACGTTGTTGTTCAGGTTGCTCTCGAAGAGCCGCTTTTCGGGGTTGGCGATCACCTGGATGTAGTACGTGCCGTTCGGCAGATCGGTGACGTCGAAGGACTGACCGGGACGGTACTGCGTGTACGTGTCACCGGAGCCGACGTCGAGCACTTCCCGTACTGAGAGCGAGCTCTGCTGGCCACAGGCGGTGGACAGGTCCGTGTTGTTCGGGTGCCAGTTGGCGTTCTTCACCGTGTAGTCGATGGCATCGGTGTTGGCGAGGCAGAAGGCTTCCTTGCCGCTGCGCACGATCTCCTTCTGGTCGGCGCGGAGCAGACGGTAGCTGGCGAAGTCGGTGAAGTGCCAGTGCTCGTGGCCGGCGCGCGGGTCCCACTCCATGGTGCCTGTGGGCGAGTAGCCGACCTGCTTTCCGGCGGAGTCGTAGAAGTACTGATAGGCATCCATCAGGTCCTTGCCCGGGGTGCGGAAGCCGTCCACGACCAGCGGTGCGGGGCCTGCGTTCCACACATTGGCGCTGAAGACCATGTAGTCCTTGCCCGGGACGTCCCCGTCCTCTCCGTCGGAGATGCCGATGTCCCAGGCGGGCAGCGAACGGAGGTCGGGCTTGGGTACGTTCGGCACGCTCGCCCGGCCGGCGGGGCGCTTCGCGTTCGCCTTCAGCGCGGGCGCGATCCGGGAGCCGTCGGTGTGCCCGGGCCCGTCGCCGAGATGCGCCATCGAACGGCCGGCCTTGAGTGCGTACGGCAGTGCGGGCGGCGCGGGGGCGTCGGCACCGCGGCCCTCGTGGTAGGCGTGGCCCGACCCGTTCGCCGGCTGCCCGGGCGCTCCCGCTCCGTGGCCAGAGTGTCCGGCCACCATGGAATCGTGCGAGCCCCGGGCGCCTGCGCCTCCCTCCTCAGGCTTGCGTTCGCGCACGGTCACCGTGAGCGTCTTGGGCTCGTCCGGCAGCTTGAACAGGTCGCGGTAGCGCTTCGTCACGGACACCTTGGCGGTGTACTTCCCGGCCGGCACGTCCACCGGACTGGAGTAGTAACCCGCATAGGTGTTGGACGCCCAGCCCTTCTCCACACCCCACACCGAGCCCAGTGTGAACGGGTTCGTGGGACAGCTCTCGGGATACTTCGACTTGGCCGGGGCGTCGGGGTGGATCCGTCCGGACGCATTGTTGGGGCAGAAGGTCTCCGCCCGCTTCGCCACTACCTTGCCGCGCGTGTCGGTGAGGGTGACCTCAACGAATCCCGGCAGGCCGGAGAAGTCCTTCACCAGACCCGCCGGAAGCGTCCTGGTCCGGGTCTTCTTCCCCTCCCGGATGATCTGCTTGGCGACGACGGGGTCCTTGTAGGACTTACGTGTCACGTTGAACTCAAGGGGACTGCCCTCGGAGGTGATGTACGTACCGAGATCCAGGTACACCCCCGGTTCGCCCTCCCACCGGTCGAGGGTCACCGAGGTCGACGCGGCGATCAGACGCAGCTTGGGTGAGGCCTCCGCCGGCTTGCCGACGGGCGAGGCGGCTGCCACGCCGGCGACCACTGTGAGTGCTGCGGAGGCGGCGAGCGCCGAACGCCATAAACGCTTGCGGTGCTGTCTGGTCATCAGTTCCTCGCTTGCGAGTGCCACTAGGACATGAGGCTGAACAGGCGGCGCACGGGCAGATCATCGGCCGGCTACGGTCCGACGGCTGCTGAGCAGAATCGTGGGCCGGCCTGTGAGATCGGGCGAAACCTCGACCGGTTGCCTGCCGACTCGCAAGTTCCTGATCGTTGTCCGGAAACGGACGGCTCATGGCGGATCAAGCCGTCCTGGCGCCATCTCCGCCCTGTGGACGCTCGGTTGTGGTACAGCACAGGACCGGCTCGCCGGCCGCCGCGGCAGCCTTCGCCGAGTTGTACAGCGGCAACGACACCGACTACTGACCCGCACCCGCGGCAGCCGGAGGGCAGCTCACTGCGCGACGGGGCTGCCGCGGAAGGCGGTTCGCAGTGGCTAGGCACCCACGTACTGGCGCAGGTGCTGTGCCGTCAGGGTGTCCGAGGAGGCCACGAGATCGGCGGGCGTACCGGTGAAGACCACACGCCCGCCGTCGTGGCCGCCGCCCGGACCGAGGTCGATCAGCCAGTCGGCGTGCGCCATCACGGCCTGATGATGCTCGATGACGACGACCGTGTTGCCCTCGTCGACCAGCCGGTCCAGCAGGGCGAGCAGCTTGTCCACATCGGCCATGTGCAGGCCCGTGGTCGGCTCGTCGAGGATGTACGTCGAGGACTTCTCGGCCATGTGAATGGCGAGCTTGAGCCGCTGCCGCTCACCGCCGGAGAGCGTGTTCAGCGGCTGTCCGAGGCGGAGATAGCTCAGGCCGACGTCGGCGAGCCGCCCGAGAATCGTGTGTGCCTGCCCGGAGGGGAAGAACGCGTGCGCCTCCGCGACCGACATCGCGAGCACCTCACTGATGTTCTTGCCGTTCAGCTGGTACGTGAGCACCTCCGGCGTGAACCGCTTGCCCTCGCACTCCTCGCACACCGAGGCCACGCCTGCCATCATCGCGAGGTCGGTGTAGATGAGCCCGAGCCCGTTGCACTTGGGGCATGCGCCTTCCGAATTGGCGCTGAACAGGGCGGCCTTGACGCCGTTGGCCTTGGCGAAGGCGGTGCGGATCGGGTTCAGGAGCCCGGTGTACGTCGCCGGATTCGAGCGGCGCGAACCACGGATCGGCGACTGGTCGGCGACGACAACGCCCTCCCGATCGGCGAGATAGCCGTGGATCAGCGAGCTCTTGCCGGAGCCTGCGACTCCGGTGACGACGGTGAGCACGCCGAGCGGGATGTCGACGCCGACGTCCTTCAGGTTGTGCAGATCGGCACCCTTGATGGACAGCTGTCCCTGCGATGTGCGGACGGCCTCGCGCAGGCGGGCCCGGTGCTCCAGGTGCCGGCCGGTGAGCGTGCCGGAGGCGCGCAGCCCGGCGACGTCCCCACTGAAGCAGACCTCACCGCCGGCCTCGCCCGCACCTGGACCGAGGTCCACCACATGGTCGGCGATCGCGATCACTTCGGGCTTGTGCTCGACCACGAGCACGGTGTTTCCCTTGTCCCGCAGGAGCAGCAGCAGATCGTTCATGCGCTGGATGTCGTGCGGGTGCAGGCCGATGGTCGGCTCGTCGAAGACGTACGTGACGTCCGTGAGGCTGGAGCCGAGGTGCCGCACCATTTTCACGCGCTGTGCCTCACCGCCGGACAGTGTGGAGGCGGGGCGGTCCAGGCTGAGGTAGCCGAGCCCGATCTCGGCCAGAGATTCCAGTAGATGGCGCAGATTGCCGAGCAGCGGGCCGACGGCGGTGTCGTCTATGGAGCGTATGAACGCGGCCAGATCACTGATCTGCATCGCCGAGCACTCGGCGATGTTCACGCCGTCGATCTTCGACGACAGAGCGGCCTGTGTGAGCCGCGTGCCGCCGCACTGCGGGCACTGGGTGAAGACCACGGCCCGGTCGACGAAGGCCCGGATGTGGGGCTGCAGCGCCTCACGGTCCTTGACGAGCCAGCTCCGCTGGATCTTGGTGAGGAGACCCTCATAGGTGAAGTTGTTGGACCCCACCTTGACCTTGACGGCCGCTTTGTGAAGGAAATCCTTCCACTCCTGATCGGTGAAGTCCCCGAGCTTCTTGTCCGGGTCGTAGAAACCGGACGCGACCATGATCGACCAGGGCCAGGAATCCACGGCGTAGCCGGGGACGGTGATCGCGCCCTCGTTCAGCGACTTCTCGCGGTCCACCAGCTGGTCCACGTCGATGTCCGACACCTGGCCGAGCCCCTCGCACCTGGGGCACATGCCCTCGGGCAGGTTGAAGCTGAAGGCGCCGGAGGTGCCGATGTGCGGGGTGCCCAGGCGGCTGAAGATGATCCGCAGCATCGTGTACGCGTCGGTGGCGGTGCCCACCGTGGAGCGGGAGTTGGCACCCATCCGTTCCTGGTCGACGACGATCGCCGCGCTCAGATTGTGCAGCCCGTCGACGTCCGGACGGCCGAGGCTAGGCATGAACGACTGAATGAAGGCCGTGTACGTCTCGTTGATCAGGCGCTGCGACTCGGCGGCGATGGTGCCGAAGACGAGGCTCGACTTCCCGGATCCGGAGACTCCGGTGAAGACCGTGAGGCGCCGCTTGGGCAGATCGATGTCGACGTTCCTGAGGTTGTTCTCGCGGGCTCCACGGACCTGGATCACCGTGTGGCCGTCGGCGGGGACCAACTCATGACTGGAATGGGCAGCGGGCATTCAGGTTTCCCCCCTTTTTCCTCTCCCTCGCACCCGCGGGCCGGGCATGGCTGAGGGCTGAGGGCTGACGCGGGCCGGACGGCATAGAGCCTGAGCCGGTCCGGCTGACCGACTGCCCGCGCCACGGTTCGAACATCATAGAGAGACGTACGCCTTCGGATGCGTGTTCGGCAGAGGTCGGCGTGTTCCCCTTCGCCACCCAGAAAACCTATCGGCAGAGTTATAGGGTCTATCCCTCGCGAGATGCATATTTTGCGCGTCTCATGACCGAGCGTGGAGCAAACTTCATGCTCGGCACTCACAGAGCCGACAGCGCCGATAGAGGAGCCTGGCCCGCGACGGCGGCGTTTCTGAGCCATATTTTCGTTTCGGGCGGGCACGCGGGAGGTACGGAGTCGGCAGCGGTACGGCCTCGGCGAGGACACTGGGGACAGATGGGAGCGATCGGGAGCCGCGGGCGTCGCCCGGGGCGGAGACCGGAACTGGGCTCGGAACTGGGCTCGGAACTGGGCTCGGAACTGGGCAAGGATGGCGACAGGCGGACGGAGGGTCTGGGATGTCAATCGAATCCTTCCCGGCCGACCCCGCCCAGCCGATCAGAAGCACATCCGAGCCCGGCGGCCTGATGGACGTACTGAGCGTCGCCGCCGTCGTGCTGGATGCGGACGGCCGGATCGTGCTGTGGAGCCCGCAGGCCGCGGAGCTGTTCGGGTACACCGCCGATGAGGCACTCGGCCGGTACGCAGGCCGCCTGCTCGTGCATGAGCAGCACCTGGCACTGGTGCGCCGCCTGTTCGCGGAGGTCATGGCGGACGAAGAGGGCTGGACAGGTGTCTTTCCCGTGCGGCACAAGGACGGCAGCACGCTGCTGGTGGAGTTCCGCAACATGCGGCTGGAGGACGACCAGAAAGACCTCTACGCCTTGGGCCTGGCCACCGAGCAGACGACGTTGCGGAGCGTGGAGCGCGACCTGGCGCTGTCCACCCGGCTGATCTCTCAGTCCCCCATCGGGCTGGCGGTCGTGGACACAGATCTGCGGTATGTCATGGTCAACCCGGCGCTCGAGCGCATCAACGGCCTGCCGGCTGCTGAGCATGTTGGCCGGAATGTCCGCGAGGCTGTGCCGTTCTTGGACACCGAGGCCATCGAGGCCGCAATGCGCGAGGTCCTCGCCACCGGCATTCCGATCCTTGACCGGGAGTCCGTCGCGCGCACCCCGGCCGACCCGGACCGAGAGCACGCCTGGTCAGTCTCGTTCTACCGGCTGGAGTCCTCCAACGGGAGAGTCCTCGGGCTGGCCACCTCAGTCGTCGATGTCACCGAGCGGCATCTCGCCACATCCGAGGCTGCCCAGGCTCGGCAGCGGCTCTCGCTCGTCGCCGACGCGTCCATACGGATCGGCACGACGCTCGACCTTGACCAGACTGCCCGTGAACTCGCCGGGGTGTCGGTACCCGAGCTGGCCGATGTAGCGGCGGTCGATGTGCTCGACAGCGTCCTGAACGGCCGCTCGGCCGTCGCGATGAACGAAGGGCCCGCGGAATTCCGCGCTCTCGCCGTGGCCGCCGCGTACGCCACCGATGCCATACGCGCAGCTGATCCGCCCGGCGAGGTTGCCCGGTACGAGGCCGACCGGCTGGTCACCCACTGCGTGAATACGGGTCGCCCAGTCCGCGTGTCCCGGGTGGACAGCGACGATCTGTCCCGTATCGCCAGGAGTCCCGAAGCCGCCGCGTTGCTGGCCGACGCGGGCGTGCACTCCTACCTTGCCGTGCCGCTGATCGCTCGCGGCGAAGTCCTCGGCGCGCTGGACCTGAAGCGCACGCGCAACCCGGAGCCGTTCAACGCCGACGACGAGGTCCTGGCCGGCGAGCTCGCCGCTCGTGCTGCCGTCTGCATCGACAACGCCCGCTGGTACCGGCAGGTACGCAACACCGCCCTCACCCTCCAGCGCAGCCTGCTCCCGCAGCAGCCACCGGACCAGCCGGGCCTGGAGATTGCCTACCGCTACCAGCCCGCCGAGGCTGCCATCGAGGTCGGCGGCGACTGGTTCGACGTCATCCCGCTGACGGGCGACAAGACCGCACTCGTTGTCGGCGACGTCATGGGCAGCGGTATCACCGCGGCAGCCACGATGGGTCAACTCCGCACCGCGACCCGCACCCTGGCGGAGCTCGACCTCGACCCTGCGGAAGTGCAGCGGCACCTCGACCGCATCACCGACCGCATGGGGCAGACCATCACGACGTGCATCTACGCGGTATACGACCCGCACCAGGGGCAGTGCCTCCTCTCCAGCGCCGGACACCTCCCGCCCGCCCTGGTACGCAACGGCCGACCCCCCGAACTGCTCGACCTGCCGACCGGCGCCCCGCTCGGCGTCGGCGGCGAGGTTGCCTTCCACACCACCGCGGTCACTCTGCACCCCGGCGACGAACTGGTCCTCTACACCGATGGCCTCGTCGAGACACGCGACCAGGCCATCGATGAACGTCTGGACGCTCTCCTTGCCCTCCTCGCAAAGCCCCAGCGATCCATCGAGGAGACCTGCGACGTGCTCCTGCATGCGTTGCGCCAGCCAGGAGACCACGACGACGTCGCCCTGCTCATCGCCCGCGCCCGAGCCTGACCTGTGTCCGGGGCGACGCCGCCGGCCGAACAGCTCCGCGCAGCCTGCCAACCCGCCGACAGTTATCGTTCGCCTCCAGCCCTTTCGCCAGTGCTCGCGGCACAGTGGGGGTATGAACGCAGACGACAGAATCAGTCTCGGCCGCGCACGCGTGGCGACCAGGCTGCCCGCCCAGGACCTGGACCGAGCACGCCGGTTCTACTCCGAACAGCTCGGTCTCGAGCCGGTCGACGAGCGGCCCGGTGGGCTGCTGTACCGGTGCGGAGGCGTGGACTTCGCCCTGTTCCAATCGGCGGGAGAGTCACCAGGCACGTTCACTCAGATGGGATGGGAGGTCGACGACATCGAGGCGGTCGTGTCGGAACTCAAACGGCGCGGCGTGGTGTTCGAGGAGGTCGACCTGCCCGGGTTGCGGACCAGGGACGGGATCGCCGATATCGACGGGAACTACCCGAGCAAGGGCGCACGGGGTGAACGCGGCGCCTGGTTCCGCGACAGCGAAGGGAACATGCTCGGCATCGGAGAGCCGGTCGTCTGAACAGGTCCCGCGACGGTCGGGCGTCAGGGACACCACGGGAACGCCGGTGGAGGCTTGGATCAAAGACTCTCGCCCGGCCTCCGCCACAGGGCCTGGCCGTTTGGTCGCATGGCGAGTTGGCAGAATCTGGATCAGAACTGCTCTACGAATCGCGCGTTGTCCGAGTCTGTTGCCTTACCGATGGAGTGTTCGTGGACCTGACCCACCGCAAGCTCTTCTCGCTCGATCCCAACGCTGATCCCGGTGAGGAGGCGAGACAGCTTCGTGCTCAAGGCCCCCTGGTTCCGGTGGAGTTGCCCGGCGGCGTAGCAGCCTGGGCAGCCACGGACTTCGCCACCGCCAAGGCCGTTTTCTGCCACGAGGATCTGACCAAGGACCCTGAGCACTGGCCTGCCCTGCAGGCCGGCCGGATACCGGACGACTGGGAGCTGATCGTCCTCGTCCGTGGAGCTGCGATGCTCCACGAGGGCGGTGACGATCACCGCCGGCTGCGGCAGCTGGTGAGCTCTGCATTCAACCGTGCGCCCATCGAAGCGCTCCGGCCGCGCATCGAAGAGATCGCCGACGAGTTGCTGGACGCTCTGGACTCCCCCGACCCGGGCGAGCCGGTCGACCTGCGCGAGCTCTTCGCATATCCGCTTGCGGTGCGGGTCATCTGCAAGGTCCTCGGAGTACCCGACACCGTCGTGTCCGAACTGCGCCACCGCTTCGACCGCCTGGTGACGCCTCAGGACGGGGCTACCGGAGAGGCGGACATCCGCACGGCCGTGGCGGACATCTACCGCTCCCTCTCGGCGCTGATCGCGATCAAACGCACGGATCCCGGGGACGATCTGACCACCGCGCTGATCCGGGCCCGCGACGACGGCGACCGGCTGAGCGAGCAAGAGCTGGTCGAGACCCTCTTCCTGATCCTCATCGCGGGACACGAGACGACGATCAATTCGATCACCAACACGGTGCACGCCCTGTTGCAGAACCCCGCCATGCTCGCCGTCGCCCGTGACGCCGACGACGACCGGACGTGGGCCGCCGTGGTCGAGGAAGGGCTTCGCTTCTCCTCGCCGGTGCGGCACGCCCTCATGAGGTATGCCGTCAAGGACACCGAGATTGCGGGTGTACGGGTGGCCGAGGGGGATCCCGTCATCGCCAGCCTGGTCGCCGCCGGCCGGGACCCGAGTCGGCACGAGAACGCCGACGACTTCGACGTCACCCGCCCGACGAGCCGCGAGCACGTCGCATTCGGCTTCGGCGCCCACTACTGCCTGGGCGCTCGACTGGCCAAGCTCGAGACCGAGATCGCACTGGCCACCCTCTTCAGCCGCTACCCCGGCCTCACGCCGGCCTCCGACCCCGACCGCCTCTGCTCCATCCCGCTCCAGGGCTTTGAGGCTCTGCCGGTCTATCTCCACGCCGACGAGCGAACCCGGCGCTGAGGCGGCTGCGAGCTCCCGGCATCACCACCGCCCGGGAACCGAGACCGCGGCCCGGACCACAATGCATCGTGGCCCGGACCACAACGCACCGTGGTCCGGGCCTCTGTCGCGCACTAACGCGATGTCCGCCGTCCAGTGAGCCTGCGCCACCAGGGCCCGCGGGCTACGGTGCCGGCCCGCGCAGACGAGGGCTCAGCCGTCGGCGCGGCCGCCGGCAGCGGCTGACCCAGCGAAGCCGCACGCGCGGCGGCGACGGTCGCGGCCGCGGTGGCTTCGCCCTCCTTCCCCGGGCGCCGGGGAGTGAACCGCGCGGGCAGGTTGTCCAGTCGACCGGAGACCAAGGAAGCGGTCACGTGCAACTCGGTCTCGGACACGGCGAGCTGCACGTCGGGCAGCCGCATCAGCAACGTGTCGATGCCGGTGTCCGCGATGGCCCGTCCGATGTCCTGGCCGGGGCACTCGTGCGGTCCGGCGCCGAAGGCCAGGTGTGAACGGTTGCCGTGCACCGGCGCGTTCAGGTCGGGACGGATCTCGGGGTCGACGTTGCCGGCAGCCAGACCCAGCATCACCATGTCTCCGGCCCTGATCTGCTGGCCGCCCAGGACCCTGTCGCCGGTCGCCCAGCGCGTGGGCACCACCCCGAGAGGCGGGGCGTCCCAGAACACCTGGTCCAGCCCGTCCGGCAGCGTCATCTGGCCGCCGGACAGACTCCCGCGGAAGCGGCGGTCGGTCAGCACCATCCGCAGCGTGTTGGCAATCAGGTTGACCGTGTTCTCGACCGCGGCGACGATCGCGTGCCGTAGATGCTCCATGACTTCGGTGTCGCTGAGATCCGACTCGTGGCGTAGCAGCGAGCTGGCGAAGTCCTCGCCGGGCTTCTCCTGCTTGCGCTTGACCAGCTCCCACATGGTGTCCACGACGAACTGGTTGCTCTGGAGCGCCGTCTGGGTGCCCTTGACCATGTCGCGCACGGCCTCGCCCAGTGGAAGGGCGTCCTTCTCGGGTATGCCGAACTGCACGGCCAGGACCAGAACCGGAAGCTTCTCGGCGAAGCCTGCCACCAGATCGGCCTGGCCTGTTGTGGCGAAGTCGTCGATCAGCTGGTTCGCATACCGCACGACGTACCGGCGGATTCCGTGACGGCTGAAGCGATCCAGGCTGTCGGTGATCGCGCTCCGCAGCCGGGCGTGCTCGTCGCCGTCGGTGAAGGCCACCAGCGGCTGCCATGCGGTGATCGGGAGCAGCGGGGAGTCCGCAGGCAGCTTGACGTTCCAGTTGTGCGAGTCGCAGGAGAACAGCGACGGGGTGCGCATGACCTCCAGGTTTTCGCGATGCCCCAGGACCAGCCAGGCCGGCACATCACCAGGGAGCAGCACCGGCGCCACCGGGCCGTGCTCCTGGCGCAGCCTCTCGTACAGCGCCTGCGGCGAACCCTCGGCCTCCGGCCCGTACAGCCGCCGAAGCCCACTGGGCGCTGGAGAATGCGCGGGGCACCCGGGAGGTGGGACAGGCGCGGACGAGGTGCCGGTCGGGTCTGAGTACGGGGTGGTCACGAGGCCTCCGAGAAGCAACGCTTGGACGGTACGGCGAAGCGCCCGCAGCATATCCCCCGTGGCATTCCGCTCACGCAGCGAGTCCACGGTGAACTCACCTGCGTAGCTGCATATTTGGCGATCCCTCAGCTCGCCCGGGCCGGTGACCGCTCGGCCGGGGCAGCTCTCTCTCCACACATGCCCCCGCTCGGCGACTGGTTCAGCCGATGGGCGCGTGCTCTCAGCGGGGCGATGCCCCCTCGCGCTGCCTGACCGCAGGTGATGGGATCTCCTCCAGCACGAAACCGCACGTCGCGCGGCACACCGGATGGTGCGCCGCACCGCTCAGAGCAAAGGATCACTCGGTGTCAGTTGGGTTGCAGTCGGTCGGATTGCAGTCGGTTCCGCGCGCTCCCGGGGCGGTGCCACTTCTCGGGCACGTCCCGAAGCTGCTGCGTGATCCCTTCCTGTTCCTGAAGTCGCTGCGGGAACACGGGGATCTGGTCCGTGTCGACTTCGGCACGATGCCCGTGTACGTCACCACCTCCGCCGAGCTGGTCCACGAGGTGACGGTGAACCAGGCGCGCAGCTTCGAGAAGGGCCGGTTCTTCGACCGGCTGCGGCCGCTTGCGGGCAATGGCCTGGCGAATGCCGACGGGGAGGTGCACCGCAAGCACCGGCGCATGGTTCAGCCGATGTTCTCCAAGGAGCGCATCGCGGTCTATTCCGACACCATGGGTCACCACGCGCGCGCCCTGGCCGACTCCTGGACCGCGGGGCAGGAGATCGAGATGGAGCAGGCGATGGCCGAGTACGCCATCGAGACGCTCGCGTCGACGATGTTCTCCACCGACATAGGGCTGCCGGCGGTGGAGGCCGTCCGCAAGAACCTGCCCGTACTACTGAAGAACCTGCTGATACGCGCGGCATCGCCCAAGCTCCTGGACCGGCTGCCGATCCGTGCCAACCGTGACTTCGACGCCGCGGCGGCGACCTTGCGCAAGGTCATCGACGAGGTCGTCACGACCGCCCGCCGCTCCGGACACACCGACCGGGACGATCTCCTGTCGCTGTTGCTCGCCGCGCAGGACACCGACACCGGAGAGTCGCTGTCCGACCTCGAGGTCAGGGACGAACTCAGCACCATCCTCTTCGCCGGCGCCGAGACCACGGCTTCCACGCTCGCCTGGACGCTCCACGAGCTGGCCCACCATCCCGACGTCCAGAAGCAGTTGGTCGCGGAGATCGAGGAAGTCGTCGGCGACCGGCCGGTGGCCATCGAGGATGTGCCCCGGCTGAGAGGGATCCGGCGCGTGCTGGACGAGGTGATCCGGCTGCACGGCGTCACGTTCCTGATGCGCCGCACGACGGCACCGGTGGAACTGGGCGGCGTCACGTTCCCTGCCGGCACAGAGGTCGGCTTCAGTCTCTACGCCCTGCACCGGGACCCGACTCTGTACAAGGATCCCGATCGCTTCGACCCCGGCCGGTGGCTGCCGGGACGCCGGGAGGAGATCCGGCGTGAGGCGTACATCCCGTTCGGGGCGGGCAACCGGAAGTGCATCGGGGACACGTTCGTGTGGACGGAGGCGACCATCGCCCTGGCAACGTGGCTCGCCCGATGGCAGCTGGTCCCGGTGCCAGGGCACACGCCCAAAGAAGTGGCGTCGGCGGTGGCGCATGCTGACCGTGTCCCCCTGACAGTCGAGTCGCGTCAGCTCTGACACCGGCATTGCGATTGCAGCCAAGGGCTCTGCGTCGTAGGGCGAGTGGTCTGTCAGCGCGTCATCATCCTCGCGGAGATGACGCGTTGACGCCGCTCAGTGACCCGCGAGGAGCTTCACCGCCACGACGAATGCGCCGATCGCAGTGTCCAGAAGGCCTGAGACGACTGCGCTCAGCGGCCCGTTGCCCATCCGCAGGCCGGTCTGCCAGCCCAACAGGAACAGGCTCGCCACTTCCACGACGGCGCTGATCAGCAGCGCGGTGACCAGCACCATGACGCCCATTGCCGACATGCCGATCAGCACCAGCGGCCCCGCGGCGCTCAGCAGCAGAGGACTGGAGACATACATCGCCGTCCGGATTTCCGCCCGGCTCGCGCCCCGCCCGCTCATGGCGCGGTGCGCCTGCTCGTCGGCGACCAACGTGGCCAGCCAGACCCCGAGCGCGGTCGACGCCACGGTGAGCGCCGCTTCGGCGTGGTCGGTCGCCTCCGCCTCGGCGAGCGTCACCACGACGGCGACGAGGGTGATGGTCGCGTAGATCCGTTCCTTGAGTCGCGCGGCCGCGGTGTCGCCGGCGCGGGCGGCGGTGGCGTTCCGCTTGGAGGCGACCGGACGCGGATCCGGGTCCGGTGTCGTCATACCGACACGGGTTCGGACGTGCCGAGCACAGCGCCGGCCAGGATCGGAGTCATGAGTGCACCCTTCCGCCGTGAAGTCTCGTACGCGAAGCGCACATTTCAGGGCCAAACGGTATCCGACCGGACAGCGCGCAGACGCGCATCCGGGCCGCACCCACCGCTCGTACACCGTCCGGCGAGTCGGCCAGGGAAGTGGGCGTGTGCGGCCCGTTCGCCGTCATCGGGGGTCACTGCTCGCGCAAGCCCCAGGGTGAGCCGTACTCCGTCAGCAGGTCCAGGAAGGGCCGGGCGGGGAGGGCCTCGGGGCCGAGGACGCCGCTGCCGGACCAACTGCCGGCGGCGATCAGTTCCAGGGCCACGACGGGGTTGATGGCGGTCTGCCACACGACCGCCTGGCAGCCGTACTCGCGCATGGACCACTGGTTGTCGACCACGTGGTACAGGTAGACCTCACGCGGGCGGCCGTCCTTGGTGCCCTTGACCCAGGTGCCGGCGCAGGTCTTGCCGTGCATGCGCTCTCCGAGGGCCGCCGGGTCCGGCAGGCAGGCGGCGACCACGTCACGCGGGGAGACGTGGACCGTGCCCGATCCGTCCGCCGCGGGCACCGGGACCGGATCGGTGCGGTCGAAGCCCAGCAGGTGCAGCGTCTGCAGCGTACGGATGAAGTCCTCGCCGAGGCCGTACTTGAAGGTGACGCGTCCCGCGTCCACCCAGCGCGGCACGAGCAGGACCTCCTCGTGCTCGACGTTGACGCACTCGACAGGCCCTATGCCCTCGGGGAAGTCGAATACCTCGGGCTCGCTGAAGGGGGCGGTGGTGAACCAGCCGCGGTCGGCCTCGTAGACGACGGGCGCATTGAGGCATTCCTCGATGGTGGTCCAGATGCTGAACGAGGGCGCGAAGTCGTAGCCGTCGACCGTGAGGTTCGCCCCGTCGCGGATGCCGATCTCCTCGATCTCGTCGAAGAGTTCGTCGGCGGCGTGGCGGGCGAAGACGTCGGACAGTCCCGGCTCGACGCCGATGCCGACGAGGGCGAGGGATCCGGCCTTCTCCCAGTCCGCGGCGCGCTCGAACTGGGCGTCGCCGAGCTTGACGCCGCAGAGCTCGTAGGGGCGCTCCGGGTGCGGGCGGGAGAGCGACATCGCCATGTCCAGGTAGTGCGCCCCGGCGGCCAGGGCCGCCTGGAACAGCGGCATAACGAAGCGGGGGTCGGTGGCGTTGAGCAGTACGTCGCAGCGCTCCCGGTGCAGCAGGGAGGTGACGGCGGCCTCGTCGCTCGCGTCGATCCGTTCGGCGCTGAAGCGACCGTCCGGCTCCAGCGCCGCGACGGCGGCTTCGGCGCGCGAGAGGTCATAGTCGGCGACGACCACATGGTCGAAGAAGGACCGGCGGGCCGCGATCCGGGTGATGGCGGTACCGACGCCGCCGGCCCCCACGAGAAGAACACGCATGGCCAAACTCCATTTCCAGACACAGCGTGCAGGGCGCTGCTGGTGGGCGCGGTGTCTGTCGGACCCGATCCAACGCGCACACCGCTGTTAACGTCAATGCTGTTGGCATAAGCTCGAAGGGTCATGGCGGCGATCGTGGAGGGAGCGTGCCGTGCCCAAGCCCGTGGTACCGGAGGACGCCCGGAGGCGGCGGCGACCCACGAAGAACGGCGCGGTGCTCTCGGAGCAGCTGATCGTGGAGACCGCGCTGCGCATGCTCCGGGAGCACGGGAGCGCGGGCCTGACCGTCCGCCGCCTCGGCATTGCCCTGGGGGCGGACCCGAGCACGCTGTACCGGTACTTCAGCGGCATCGACGACCTGACGCTCGCCATCGGGAACGTGCTCGTCGGACGCGCCCTGGCGGGATGGCAGGCCACCGGCGACTGGCGCGCCGACCTGCGGGAACTGGGGCTGCGCATCCACAGCGCGTATCTCGGACACCCGCAGGCGGCGGTGCTGACCGCCAGCCGGGTGAGCGGCAAGGGCTGGGAAGTGGCGGCTGACGAAACGATCCTGGGGCTGCTTCGCACAGCCGGCTTCGCGGACGCCGACGCGGTCCGGATCTATCAGGCGTTCATCGACCAGAGCCTGGCGTTCGCCGCGCTGGACGCGGCCTCGCTGGCGCTGCCTGCGGCGGCACGCTCCGCGGACGAGGAGGTCTGGCAGGCCACATACGCACGGCTGCCCGCCGCGACCCATCCGCACATCGCGGCGACCGCGCACCTGCTGGTCGCCCGGATGAACCAGAGTGCGTATCCCACCGCGCTGGAGATGCTCCTGGACAGCGCATCAGCCCAGCTCAGCGACGCACAACGCGAGAACGGCGGCGTAAGCGGGGGCAGGGGCGGAAGCCGGGGCGGAGTCGGCTGAGCCTGTGCTGAACCCAGCGCGCGCCCCGCCTGCCGGGTTACATCCGGACCCGCGGACGCCCTCACGCATGCGGGCCACGCCGATGCCGGGTCAGCCGGGCCAGGTTCCGGTCAGGCGGTGCACGGTGCTGGCGCCGCTGCGGTCGACCGCAGCCTTGACCGCCGCGAAGATCGCGCCCTGCAGCGTCGCGGCGATCAGTACTTCCCGCCAGCTGCGGTCCTGGTCGGTGGCGTCCGGGGCATCGTCCTCGTGGCCGATGGCCTTCCACACCTGCTTGAAGACTGTGCTGGCCACCGCACCGCTCACGGCACCCAGCGCAAAGCCGACCGGCTTGTAGGCGACCTTCGACGCCTGCATCAGTTCCTCCTGCTGCGTCGCATGAGGACGAACACGGCGAGCACGGCCACGCCGGCGGTGATGAGCAGGAGCCGGTTACCGCGCGCCACTTCGACTGCATGACCGGCCCTGGCCCGTACCGGCTCCGGAGTGCTGCCCTCGATCTTCTCTCCCAGGACGTGGGCAGTCTCTGTCAGCTGCTGCCTGGCGTGCGCGGCCTTCTCACGTACCGGCTCGGGGGTCTTGTCCTGGGCCCGGTGCAGAGCGTGGGCGGCCTTGTCGTGCACCTGACTCTTCACCTTCGCCGCCTTCTGCTGTGCCTGTGCTTTGACGTCCGCCTTCCCGGCCAGCGCTTCGACCGTCTGACCGAGCTCCTCGCGGGTGACCTCCACCTGCTCGCGCAGTTGCTCAGGGGTGGGCGTGGAGTCCTTCTGGGGCTTGTCCGTCATCGGTGTGCCCTCTCCTTGATCTCGGCCACGTCGGCCTTCACACTGTCGATGGCTTGCGCGGGGGCGGGCGGGACGGCCTGCTTCATCTGCTTCTTGCCCATGGCGGCGAGTACGGCCGCCACCGCAAGCAGGACGGCGGCTACGACAAGCGCCGAGACCCAAAGCGGCCAGACCAGGTCCAGCGCCACGATCGCGGTGGCCGCAAAAGCCTGCAGGGCGATGAAGCCGATCACTCCGGCCCCGCCGAACAGACCGCCGCCGGTCTTGAACCGCTTGCCCTTCTGCTTCATCTCCGCCTGCGCAAGATGCAGCTCCTGCCGCATCAGCTGTGAGACCTGCTCAGATGCCTGCTTCACCAGATCGCTCACCGTGGCCTCTGTGTACTGCCGCGGCGGTGCATGTTCCACTGTCCTGCTCATCGTCGTGACCTGCCTTTCGTTGCTCAGCCAGCATCCACATCCCAGGTCAGTCGCTGCCCATCTCCTTGCGCTCCTCCTCACTCCACTTGCGGGTGTCGCGGGGCTGGACGTAGGGCTCCTCAGCCTCGGGGTGGCCGCCGATGATCGCGCGTTCACGGGCCAGCTCCGCGTCGAACTCCAGGCCCAGCAAGATCGCCAGATTCGTGATCCACAACCAGACAAGGAAGACGATCACCCCGGCCAGGGTGCCGTAGGTCTTGTTGTAGGAGGCGAAGTTCGCCACGTACAGCGCGAAGCCGGCCGAGGCGATCATCCAGATCACCAGGGCCAGGAAACTGCCCGGGGTGACCCACTTGAAGCCGCGGCCCCTCGCGTTCGGTGACGCCCAGTAAAGGATCGCGATCATGAAGGTGACCAGCAGGACCAGGACCGGCCATTTGGCGATCGACCATGCCGTCAGCGCCGTTTCTCCCATGCCGAGCGCCGTACCCACCTGCTTGGCGAGACCGCCGGTGAACACCACGATCAGCGCGCTGACGCACGCCACGATCATCAGCACCAGCGTAAGAGCCAGCCGCAAAGGGGTGACCTTCCACACCGGCCTTCCCTCGGGGATGTCGTAGACGGCGTTCGAGGAGCGGATGAACGCGGCCACATACCCCGACGCCGACCACAGGGCGACCAGCAGACCGACGATCGCCAGGACGGATCCGGTGCCGCTGCTGGCCTGCAGCTGCTCGACCGCGCGCGTGATGATGTCGCGGGCCGACCCGGGAGTGAGCTGCTTGAGGTTGTCCAGGATGCTCTTTGTCGCCGACTCACCCGCGATCCCCAGCAGCGAGACCAGCACCAGCAGCGCGGGGAAGAGCGCCAGCACCCCGTAGTACGTCAGCGCCGCCGCCCGGTCGGCCAGCTCGTCGTCCTTGAACTCCGCCACCGTCCGCCGAAGCACCGCCCACCACGACTTCTTGGGCATGTCGGTCGGTTGGCTCGGCGCCTCCCGCTCCACCTGCGGATCGGGCCCCACATCCCCGTCCGCCAGGGCGCCCGGTCCCCCGCCCCCGGGCTCGCGCCGGCCATCCTCGTGGCGGCCCTCCTGGGGCTGCCCATCCTCGCGCCGGTGTCGCTGAATCCCTGCCATGACTTGCGGGTAGCCGCAAGTCCCGCCACGAAACGCCATGCAAAGCTGCAAATCACTGTTCATCGCCGCCGGCCGACCAAGGTCCAGTCATGGCGAGTGCCCACTTTGCAGGCTTTCAAGGGTTTGCGTGATGTTCGAGGCAGACGGGGTACCCCGAAGCAGTGAATGCGGTCCCTCGCGCCAGGAGGTGACGTGGATGAGCAGCACTGGCACCGAGAACCCTGGACAGCAGTACGACGCCACCCCCTACCTGCCCGACCGTGGCGGTATTCCGGCATTCCGACGCGCCGCGGCGGAGTGCCAAGGCTGCCCGCTGTTCGAGAACGCCACGCAGACCGTGTTCGGAGCGGGAAAGGCCACAGCACGGATCATGCTCGTCGGGGAGCAGCCCGGCGATCAGGAGGACCGGCAGGGCGAGCCGTTCGTCGGACCCGCGGGGGGCCTGCTGAGGAAGGCGCTGCGGGAGGCGGGCATCGACGCGGAAGAGGCGTACGTGACCAATGCGGTGAAGCACTTCAAGTTCACCGAGACCCGGGGCAAACGACGTATCCACAAGTCACCGGAGTTGCGTGAGATGACCGCCTGCCGCCCCTGGCTGGCGGCTGAGCTGCGCGTGGTCGGCCCGGACGTCGTCGTCGCGCTGGGTGCGACGGCCGGCAAGGCCCTGCTGGGCACGTCGTTCCGGGTGAGCAAGGAGCGGGGCGCGTTGATCCCGCTCCCCGGCGAGCAGCCGAAGGCGTACGTCGTGGCGACCCTTCATCCCTCGGCCGTCCTGCGCTCGGACGACCGCGAAGCCGCCTACACCGGCCTCGTGTCGGACCTGCGGGTGGCCGCCGAAGCCCTCCAGCGGGTGCCGCGATGACCCGGACGGGGTGAAAAGACCCGGCGAAGTTCAATCGCGAATGACACGCTCGGCCGCCCCGGGGCACGGGGCGGCCAAGCATGACCTCGACATCTCCCCACCGTCGGTCACGGCACAGCGGGATCGAGCACGACAGGCAGCTCCGCGAGACCACGGAAGGCGGGGAAGGGAACCTCCATCCAGCGCGCTTCACTCGCGGGGGCGGCCAGTGCCAGCTTCGGGAAGCGGCTGAACAGGCCGGTGAGAGCGAGTTGCATCTCCAGTCTGGCCAGAGGCGCTCCCAGGCAGTAGTGACTGCCGTGCCCGAACCCCAGGTGCGCACTTTGCGCGTTCTGCGGTCGCGTCACGTCGAACTGGTCCGGGGAGTCGAACTTCAGCGGGTCGCGGTTGGCCGAAGTGAGCGAGATCTGAACCAGGGCGCCCTTCGGAATCCGCGTCCCGGCGATCTCCACATCCTCGGTTGCGAAACGGAACGTCGCGGTCTCCACCGAGCCGTCGTAGCGCAGCAGTTCCTCGACCGCCTGTCCGACCAGCTCCGGGTTCTCCTGCACGGCGCGGAACTGCGCAGGATTGGCGAGGAGATGATAGACGGCGTTGCCGATGAGGTAGGCGGTCGTCTTGTGACCCGCGAACATCAGCAGAAACGACGTGGAGATCAGCTCGTTCTCGGTGAGCCCGCCGTCATTGTCCCGGGCTACGATGAGGGCGCTGAGCAGGTCCTCACCCGGGTGGCTGCGCTTGCGCGCAAGGAGATCCGCGAAGTACGCGTGCAGACTCTCCTCCGCCTTCTGCTGGGCCTTCTTGGACTCCTCGCCGAACCCGGTGTTCGCCACCGTGGTTGACCAGCCCTGCACCTGCGACCGCTCGTCCTGCGGCACACCGAGCAGTTCGCAGATCACGGTGATCGGCAGCGGGAACGCGAACGCAGGCAGCAGGTCGACCGGTTCCCGGGTCGGGCATTCGTCCAGCAGCGTCTCGACGACGTCCTGGATCTGCGGCCGCAGCGCCTGTACGCGGCGCGGGGTGAACTCGGAGTTGACCAGCTTGCGCAGCCGGGTGTGCTTGGGCGCGTCGGAGTTGAGCATGTTGTCGTCCAGAGCCACCGACGAGTCACCGAAGATCCTTCGGTAGGCGTCCATGGCCCCGTACATGTCCTTGCTCAGCCGCGGATCCGACAGGGCTGCCCGCGCGTCCTCGTACCGCGTGATCAGGTAGGTCTCGACACCGTGCGGCGGCTTCATGGGGCAGACGGGCGCCGTCTCCCTGAGGTGCGCGTAGACGGGGTGCGGGTCCCGTCTGAACTCGGGGGTGCAGCGCGCGGCTGCGGCGACAGGGTCTTCCACGGTGGTCACGGACGGCTCCTGAGGTCGAAGAGGGCCTCGGCGTTGCCACCGAGGATGAGCTGCCGGGACGCCTTGTCGATCGGCAGCTTCTCGATCATGCGCATGAACTCTTCCAGTGGCACGGACATCGGCGGTGAGTCGGTGCCGAAGAGCATCCGCTCCGGCCCCAGTACCTCAGCGTTGAGGCCCAGGTGCGCCGGGCTGAATGTGCTGGTGTCGACGTACATGCGCTGCAGCGCCGCGCCCGGGTCGGCCGCCGGCGGGGCGGAGGCCGACGCCGACGGGGCGCCCCCGCCCCAGTGCCGGGGACGCGCCGCCGTCTGGAGACGTTCCGTCAGCAGTGACAGAGCGCCGCCGCCGGTGGCACCGATCAGTCGCAGGCCGGGATACTTGTCCAGCCATCCCGCGAACGCGATCATGGCCATGCCCATGGACACGTCTCCGAACCGGCCGATCTGCTCGACGAAGCCGAAGTCGTCGACCCGCTCCGTGCCGATCGGTTCGGCCGGTGGGTGCACCAGGACCGGCACTCCCATCTCGGCGGCCAGCGCGAAGAAGGAGTCGGCTCGCGGAGAGCCGAGCAGTTCGCCGTGGACACTGGAGGTGGTGATCAGGCCGACGAAGGCGGGGTCTGCCAGCGTCTCCCGTACCCCTTCCAGGTGATCGTCGTCGCCGAACGGGTTGGCGTACACGTACCCGCGCAACTGGTCCGGGAACGAGCCGATCAGGCCTGACATCCAGGCGTGGAAGCCCCGCAGCCGGTCTCGTGGTTGCGCGTAGTTGTCGACGCCCGGGACTCGCGCCATCGCGCCGGCGCCGACCGGACTGCCGATAATGGTGAGGTCGATCCCGGCCTGAGCGCGGGCGGCGAGCATTCCGTCGACGTCGGTCAGGCTGGGGGGCATGGGGAAGCGTTTGGCGGCCTCAGGTGGCGACAGATGGCCGTGTATGTCGATGATCATGTGTGAGTTCCCGGGTTCGGTGTGAGTGCGTGGGCGACGGCGACACAGTCCTCGTCGCCGAGTCCCTGCTCGGTGGCGCGGAGGTGGGTCTCCGCGGCTGCGACTGCGAGCGGAAGTCGCAGTCCGGCCGCGGCTGCCTGGTCCGCGACGAGCATGAGGTCCTTGGCCATCAGGCGCAGCCGGAAGTCGGGCTTGTCGAAGTGACCGGCGGCCAGGCGCTTCGACTTGAACGCCATGACCGGCGAGGCGAAGCCGCTGCCCGCGATGGTGCTGAGGACGAGTTTTCTGTCGAGTCCGGTGGCCGCCGCCAACTCGACCGCCTCGGCCAGAGCCTGCACCTCGATCCCCATCAGCAGGTTGAGGAGCAGCTTCATCCGCATGCCGGAACCGAGTTCGCCGAGGTGGACGACCTGCTTGCCCAGCAGTTCGAGCAGCGGCCGCCCCGCGGTGAAGACCCGCTCCTCGCCGCCGACGAACAGCCGCAGCTCGCCCGTGCGGGCGTGCTCCCGGTTGCCCAGCATGCCGACGTCCAGAACGGAGTGCGTGTCCCCGGTGAGGCGGACGACCTCTTCGGGGGCGACCGTGCTGGCACAGACCAGGGCGCCGGGATACGGCTCCCGGGTCAGGACCCCGTCCGGTCCACGCAGCACGGCGCCGAGGGCTTCGCCATCTGCCACGGTGCAGATGGCGGCGCTCGTACCCTCGACGGCATCTGCCGGATGGGCCGCGGCGAAGGCGCCGGCCTTGGCGAGCGGGCCGGTCCGCTCCGCGGTGCGGTTCCAGACCCGTACCTGAACACCCTGGTCGAGAAGGCGGGTGGCCAGGCCGGTGCCCATTGTGCCGAGACCGAGGACGGCGACGGGGCCGCTGGGGCGCGTCATGCCTTGCCCCCAACGGTCTCCTGAATGACCCGGAATCGCAGCGACTGGGTCTGGTCGACCCACTCGCGCAGCGGAGCCACGAGTGCGCGGTGGTCCTCGCCCTGCTGCCAGGCGAAGAAGTGCTCGGGCGTCTCCCACTCGCTGGTGATCACCCACTGCCGGGAGTCGTCGAGGGGTTCTCCCAGTCGGTCGATGAGGTGTCCGGGTACGCGGGAGACGGACTTGCGTATTCGCTCGTACACGTCTCGAAACCCTTGCTCGCCGCCCTCGACGACGTGGACCGCGTACACCACGGACAGCCTCTCGGCCGATTGGCCCTTCTGCGCAGTGCTCATGTCTCCTCCTGATGGTGAGATCTGGCAGAACACGATTCCCACCGACTCATGGCTCCCGTGGCCACGCAACTCCGACCTGGGGACAGCCCAACGGGGAGAAGGGCTCCCCCGCGTTTGCTAGCCCGTACGGGTGAGGATTTGAGGGGCCCTTTCTGAGGTGTTTCCGAGGTGGTGCTGGACGCCTCACACGACATCAGCGAGGGCCGCCGGCGCCTTGCCGATCGGTAGCGGCCAGGCTGCCGCGAGACCGGCTCGTACCTGAGAACGGCAGCCCGGGGCAGGCGTGCTGCGCCCCGGCCCGGCCCTTCCTGTCCTGTTCTGGCGCCCTGCTGGGGGCGATCCGGCGTTCGCGAGGTCGAGGCAGCCGCGGGGTGCGGCTGACGAGCGGCCGGGCGTGGGTGCAGCGGGGGTGGGCGCATCGGGCGTGGGTGTACCGGTCACGTGGGTGTGGCCGGGCACGTGGGTGTAGCCGGGCGCCCGGCTGGATGCGGCGTCGAGACGACAGCGCGCTTCTGCTGATGCCCGACCGACGCCACCCGACCGCCCGTTCACAGCGGCGTGGAGCTGGTGTGACGTAGATCATCGGCGAGGTTGCGGAGACTCTCCGCGGGGGGCGCGGTCGTGTGGGATCGTCAGGCCAGTTGTTACTCGCTGGTATTCGCGAGTTTCTTCATGTTGCGCGTAACCCCCCACCACACGCTCTGAGGATTTTCACGTGCGTAAGCTGTCTGCCAGGCATGCCCTATTGGCGGCTCTGGCCACCGTTTCCCTGCTCACCACCGGGTGTTCGGCCGAGACCGGGGCGTCGCCCCCAGCTGCGGCTGGCGCCGATGCGCCGCGTCCCACGGGCATCGCGAGCCCCGCCCCCGACCCCACACGGCAGCTGGCCGTCGCCGGGACGCCCGAAGGGGAACCGACCGCCGTCGCCCGGGTCGGCGAGGACGGGAAGGCGGAGAAGTCGCCGCTCAAGGTCGCTTCCTACGACCGCGGCAGCCGACGGGCCGTCATATCCGTTACGGAAAAGGCGTCATCCCCGGCCGCCTCCCCCGATGACGTTCCCGCCGTCGGGGACGTCATCGCCAGCGGACCCGCGCCCGGGGCTCCTGACGGGCTGCTCGCCAAGGTCACCGACGTGACCGGAAAGACCGGGAAGGGCACCGAGGTCAAGACCGAGCCTGCGACGCTCGGCGCGCTGCTGGGCGACGACAAGGCTGACGGGACCGTACCGGTCGATCCGGCGACCGTCGACGTCGAACCGCTGGTCCGGGGCGTGAAGGTCTCCTGGGCCAAGGCCGGGAACATACGTGTGGGTCCCGAGGGTGCGAAGGTGCCCCTGGGCAGCCTGCGGATCGACGTCGGGGGGGCGGTTCCGCTCCCGGTCACCGAGGGCGCTCCGGTGTCGGGATCGGCGTCGGTGGCGGGCTACGTGCAGCTGGCCCCCGAGGTCGAGTTCTCGTACGACGGGTCCTCCGCCCTCACACCTGACTCGGCATTCCTGGGCCTCACCGGTGACTGGACGTCACAGTGGGCGCTGAAGGGCAGGGCGGCGGCGGGCGGCAAGCCGGTGCGGATTCCCTTCGCCAAGCTTCATGCCGATCCGGTGATCCAGGTCGGGCCGGTGCCGGTCGTGGTGAACCTCGACCTCACGGCGTACGTCCAGGTCGCCGCGGACGGCTCCGTCAGCGTCGACGTCAAGCAAGACCTCAAGGGCGGCTTCCGGATCGGCGGCAGTTACTCGAAATCGGGTGGCTGGAAGCCGGTCAGCACCTCCGACATGACCGGCACCCCGGTGCAGGCGAAGATTGCGGCCGCGGGCACGGTGAAAGCCGCCCTCGGCGCGGAGGCCACCGTCGGGCTGTACGGCGCGGTCGGCCTCACCGCGGATCTCGCCCCGTACGTACGAGGCGAAGCCCGCGCCGAGGCCACGCCCGGGTCCGTCGTGGGGGCTTGGAAGATATACGGCGGCGTGGACCTGACAGGGTGGCTGCAACTACAGCTGTCCATCTTCGGCACGCCGATCTTCGAGCACCGCATCCCCTTGGGGGCCCTGCACCGGGAATGGCTGCTGGCACAGGGCAAGGGCGGAACCGTCGCCTGACACCCCAAGACGGCAACGAGGAGCCCCTGCCGGGAAATCCGGCAGGGGCTCCTGAGTCACCGCCACTCCTGCACCGCGCGTCACTCGACTGGCGAACTCAGCCAGCGGGCCACCGCTTCGGCGATCGGCTGCCCGGTCTGCAACTCCACGAAGCCGAACTGACCTCCCTGGTTGCACTCCAGGAACCACCACGTTCCCTCCGAGTCCTCCGCGAAGTCGAAGGCGCCGTAGGCGAGATTGGCGAGCTCCTTGTAGGCGGCAACGGCGCGCGCGACGCGAGCGGGCACCTCGACGGGTTCCCAGTTGTGTCCGGTGTCTCCGTACCGTCCGTCCACCTGTCCCGGCTCCGAGACCTTGCGCGCGGCGAACTGCTCGTCACCGACGCTGGTCAGCCGGATGTCGGCGCGCTTGGGGATGTACCGCTGCAACAGCGTGGGACCGGCGGCAACACCGGCGAAGTCCGCATCCGGCGGCACCAGAGTGGTGGGCAGCACCATCGGCGGATTGCTGGGCGGCTTGCCCGACACGGTCTTCACCACAACGTGCCGGTACTGCTCCGCGAACTGACGCGCCATCTGCGGATAGGTGGTGATGATCGTGGCCGGCACCGGGAACCCGCTCCGGTGGGCAAGGCGAAGCTGCCACGACTTGTTACGCGCCTTCGCCGCCGCGCCGGGATCGTTCATCCAGCGTGCGGCCGTGCAGTCCAGCATCCCGTACAGCGCCTGCCCGCTTTCCGCGGACAGCCACGCGGACGGTTCCGCGGCGTGCGCCGCCGGCTCGTTGGGCCTGCGCATCCATATCGAACGCAGTCCGCTCATACTCACCACGCGCCCGCCCGCCGACAGATAGCCGCGGAACTCGCCCCGTACGTATTCGGCCGACAGAGCACTCTCACCGGGCAGGTCACCGGGATCGAACCGCACCAGAGGAACGCCTCGTTCGTGCAGCTGAGCCACCACCATGTCCGCGGTCACATCCTGCTCGGAAGTCAGGATCAGCACCGTCATCGCGTACGGTCACTCAGTCGTCGAAGTGGGTCGCGGAACCGGCTTTCGAGGTGGTGGTGCCGACTGCCGCCAGCAACGCCTTGTCCATGATGGCCGGTCGACCGTCGGACAGAACGTTCAGCTGAAGGATGGGGTCATACGCATACTGGTCGATCACCGGTGACAGCTCAGCCGGACGCGCATAGTTCCACACAAACGGTCTCATGCTTCTCTCCCTCCCCTACAGGGCCCGCCCACAGCCCACACTCCACATGAGTAACAGTACGTATCAAAGGCGTGATGGTTTCATCACATACCGTCATAATGTGGAAATTGTTCGCCAGCCCGAAGGCAGATCCGGACGCCTGCGCGAGCCGAGCCCGCGAGCACACCTGCTCGCGCGGCCCGCTGACGTCTCCTTGACACAGAGAGAGACGCCGGAATGAGCCATCGGGTGCACCGGCAGACCGAGTGACCTGTGTCACCACTCGGCTCAGGCCTGGTCCGAGGCTGTCAGACCAGTACAGCCGCCGCCGCGTCGAAGAGGATGTTCAACGCGGTGAGGGCGTCCGGGTGGCCGAGCCCTTCCGGGCGCCAGGACTCCTCTGCCAGCGAGTCCATGACGGCGAACGCGGTGGCGAACTCCACGCCCCGGTGCAGCGCGACGGCTGCCAGTGAGGCGGCTTCCATCTCCACGGTGAGCACGCCCTCTGCGCGGTAGTGCAGCACCTCTTCG
The DNA here is from genome assembly GCF_042888505.1 of Streptomyces sp. NPDC002870. Classification (NCBI taxonomy): domain Bacteria; kingdom Bacillati; phylum Actinomycetota; class Actinomycetes; order Kitasatosporales; family Streptomycetaceae; genus Streptomyces; species Streptomyces sp. NPDC002870. Next base: position 73,095 of record NZ_JBIAPW010000026.1, on the reverse strand, counting down.
CGGGTCTCACGGTAGGGAGCGTCGGTGGTCCAGGTTCCCCCGGTCACCACGCCGTCGGAACGTTGCTCGACGGCTTCCAGCAACCGGGAGGTCAACGCCGCGTCCGGGCGGACATATCGTTCATCGGGTGGCAGGTAGTGGTAGGAGACGCCCTCGTCCCGTACAGCTCGATCGCAGACTACGAGGTCGCCGATCGCCTGGGCCGGATGCAGTCCGCCGGCTCCGCCGATGCTGACGAACCGTCGCACGCCGACTCCTGCCATCTCCTCCATGGCGGTGGCGGCCGCCGGCCCCCCGATGCCGAATCCACCCGCGAGGGCGACCCTTCCCCCGGGCACCTGGACATCATGGACGTTCAAGTAACCGGGGCCGACGTGGCGTTCACTCACCTCGTGGCGTTCCAGGATCTGCCGCAGCAGCTTGCGGCTGTAGACCAGCACGGCCCCCTCGGACATGGAGGTTCCGTCCGGAGACTTCCCTGCTCGTAGCCGGCCGAGAAAGTCGGCCGGCTGGAACAAGGCGGTCAACTCATGCTTTCCGGGAAAGTTCGGCATCGGCATCCGCCGAGTCTGCTGATCTCCCGACGGACCGTCAACAACAGAGTCCGGCAAGAGGCGGCAGCCAGGTGAGCTACCGCGGCGTGGCACGCGCCGCAAAAGCGCCGATCACGCCCATGGATGGGGCAGCATCCATGGCCTCGGGGCCGCCCACGGTCCGGCGTTGCCCCGCATCCACCACCCCTGGAGTCCTGATGGAGCTGCACCTGGCCGGCAAGGCGGCCGTCGTCACCGGCGCGAGCAAGGGGATCGGCCTGGCGGTCACGCAGGCTCTGGCCGCCGAAGGCGTGAGCGTGGCCGCGGGCGCCCGCACCCTCACAGACCCCCTGGCCGAGCTCACGGCCGGCTCCCAGGTCCGCCCGGTACTCGTGGACCTCTCCACCGCCGACGGCCCCGCCCAGCTCGTCGACGAGGCCGTCTCCCTGTTCGGCGGGCTGGACATCCTCGTCAACAACGTCGGCGCCGTACGGCCGCGTCTCGGCGGCTCCCAGTCCGTCGACGACGACGACTGGTCCTGGAGCCTGACCATCAACTTCCTCGCCGCCGTCCGGACCACCCGAGCGGCCCTGCCCCACCTGACGGACCGTGGCGCCGGCGCCATCGTGACCGTCAGCTCGGTCAACGCCTTCCTGCCCAACCCGTCCATCATCGACTACTGCGCGAGCAAGGCCGCCTTGACCAACTACTGCAAGGCACTGTCCAAAGAGGTCGGACCGCGCGGAGTACGTGTCAACACCGTCAGCCCGGGACCAGTCGAAACGGCCATGTGGTTCGGCCAGGACGGCGTCGCCGCCACAGTCGCGCAGCACAGCGGCACGACCCCCGACGCCGTCGCGCAGCAGGCGGCAACCGAGTCGGCCACCGGCCGCTTCACCCGCCCACAGGAAGTAGCCGATCTCGTCCTGCTCCTCGCCAGCGAACGCGCAGGCAACATCACCGGCTCGGACTTCGTCATCGACGGCGGACTCATCACCACGCTCTGAGCCCGCCACTCATCCTTGGGCTCATCCGCCGTTGTTCTCATGGTGGGTGAGGTTCACACCGGTGCGTGGGTCGAAGACGTGGATCCTCGAGGTGTCCACCCACAGCTCGGCCCGGCTTCCCGCGCGGATCCGTGTCGCGGTATTGAGCCGGGTGACGATCTGGTGGCCGCTGCCACCGGTCTCTGTGAGGCCGGAATCGGCCGCCAGCTCCTCCAGTTCCGTGGTGGCGGCCGGCTGCCAGTCCTCCTCGGTGAAGTAGGCGTAGACGTCCGAACCCAGGGACTCCACCACGTCCACGGTGGTGGTGAAGGTGGTCCCCGGCCGACCCGGGTCGATCAGTGCGGCGTCCTCGAAGGCTTCGGGCCGCAGGCCCACGATGAGGTCCCTGGGCGCGTTCTGGCGCTCCAGGCTCTGGCGCACGCCGGCGGTCAGGGGAATCTCGCCGATGATGGTGCGCAGCACGTTCTCCTCCAGGGTGGCGTGGAGGAAGTTCATGGCGGGTGAGCCGATGAACCCGGCGACGAAGAGGTTGCGTGGCTCGTCGTAGAGATACTGCGGGGTGCCGACCTGTTGAACGATGCCGCTGCGCATGACGACCACGCGGTCCCCGAGCGTCATCGCCTCGGTCTGGTCATGGGTGACGTAGACGGTGGTGGTGCCCAGCCGCTGCTGGAGGCGGGAGATCTGGGTACGCATCTGTACCCGGAGCTTGGCGTCGAGGTTGGACAGCGGCTCGTCCATCAGGAAGGCCTTGGGATCGCGGACGATGGCGCGGCCCATGGCGACGCGCTGGCGCTGGCCACCGGAGAGGTTCGCGGGCTTGCGGTCCAGATGAGCCGTCAGGTCGAGGATGCGGGCGGCTTCCTCCACCTTGTTCCTGATGGTGGCCTTGTCGGCCTTGGCCAGGCGCAGGGCGAAGCCCATGTTCTCGCGCACGCTCATATGCGGATAGAGGGCGTAACTCTGGAAGACCATCGCGATGTCGCGGTCCTTGGGCGCCTTGTCGTTGACGACCTGGTCGTCGATGCGGAGGGTCCCGTCGGTGATGTCCTCGAGTCCGGCGATCATGTTGAGCGTGGTGGACTTGCCGCAACCGGAGGGCCCGACCAGGATGACGAACTCACCGTCGCCGACTGTGAGGTTGACGTCCTGCACGGCCAGGGCGCCGTCGGGAAACCTCTTGGTGATGCCCTCGAGAACGATCTCGGCCACGGTCGGTGCTCCTTGTCCTGACGGCCGGCTGCTGCCGGTCAGCCCTTGACGGCCCCGGACGTCAGTCCGGCGACGATGCGCCGCTGGAACAGCAGCACGAAGACGATGATCGGAATGGTGATCACTACCGCGGCTGCGGCGATCGAACCCGTGGGCTGCTGGAACTGACTGCTCCCGGTGAAGAAGGCGATCGCCGCGGGCACTGTGCGGGCCCTCGTCGTCGAGGTCAGGGAGATCGCGAACAGGAAGTCGTTCCAGCAGAAGATGAAGACCAGGATCGCGGTGGTGAACACACCGGGCGCGGCCAGCGGCGCGATCACCAGCCGGAAGGCCTGGGCGGGCGTGGCCCCGTCGACCTTGGCCGCCTTCTCCAGATCCCACGGGATTTCCCGGAAGAACGCCGAGAGGGTGTAGATCGCGAGCGGCAGCGAGAAGGTCATGTACGGGATGATCAGCCCCGGCCAGGTGTCGAAGATCCCCAGGATGCGCTCGATGTTGAACAGCGGGGACACCAGGGAGATCGGCGGGAACATCGCGATCAACAGGGACATGGCGATCAGCAGCTTCTTGCCGGGGAAGCGCAGCCTCGCCACCGCGTAGGCGGCCATGGTTCCCAGTACGACGGCGATCACGGTGGCGATCAGGGCGATCCCGATCGAGTTGATCAGGGCACGGGTGAACTCCGAGGTCTCGAAGATGCCGCGGTAGTTCTCCATCGTCCACTTCTCCGGGACGAAGTTGCCGTCGGTGAGGGTGCTGGGCTCCTTGAACGACAGGGCCGCGATCCACCAGACCGGGAACAGGGCATAGGCGATCACCACGGTGTTGGCGATGGCCCAGCCGGTGAGATGCCTCTTGCCTGCTCCGGCCATCAGCGTCCCGCCTCCCGTGCGCCGGGGGCGGCAGCCCCGAAGAGTTTGATGAAGGCGAAAGCGATCACGCCGACGCAGAGGAAGATGAGCACGGAGATCGCCGATCCGATGCCGAGGTTGAGCGCGGTGAACAGGTTGTCGTAGCCGAGGATCGACACCGAGCCGGTGCCATGAGCACCCGAGGTCAGCACATAGATGTTGTCGAAGATCCGGAACGCGTCCAGGGTGCGGAACAGCAGGGCGACCAGGATGGCCGGCTTCATCAGCGGCACCGTGACCAGAGCGAAGCGCTGCCAGGCGGACGCACCGTCGACCATGGCGGCGCGCAGTGTCTCCTCGGGCACCAGGGCGAGTCCGGCAAGCAGGAGAAGTGCCATGAAGGGGGTGGTCTTCCAGACCTCGGCGAGGATGATCAGCCCGATGGCCGGCCACTGCTCGGTCAGCGGGGCGTCACCGGACGGCAGGAGTGCGGCGAGGTAGCCGGTGTCCGGGGTCCAGGCGTACTGCCAGGAATAGGCGGCGACCACGGTGACGATGCCGTAGGGGACCAGGATCGCGGTACGCACGCTCCCCCGGCCGAAGATGGTGCGGTGCATGACCAGGGCCAGCGAGAAGCCGAGGACGAGTTCCACGGCCACGGAGACGACGGTGATGAACAGGGTGACCCAGAACGCCTGCCACCAGAACTCCGAGGAGAGCACGGCCGCGTAGTTGCTCAGGCCCACGAAGCGCGCCTGGTTCGGGAAGCGCAGGTCGTAACGTTGCAGGGACAGATAGATCGCGTAGCCGATGGGGTAGGCCGTGACGGCGAGCATCACGACCACCGCGGGCGCGCAAAGCAGCCACCCGAGCCGTCGCTCCTGTCGTGCGCCCTCGGACAGCGCCTCGGTCCTGCCGGGCGCCGGGGCCGGAGCCGTCGGCGTAGCGGGAGTCGGGGTGTTCACGGGATCAGCCCCTTGGACTGGAGGGCGTCCTCGATCTGGCCGCCGATGTTCTCGACGTCGCTCCGGGGCTGGATCCCCGACGGCGGGGAGAGCGTGTGCGAGATCGCGATGGACACATTCTGGTAGGCGGGGGTCTGGGGGCGGACGCTGGCGTTCTCCAGGGCCGAGAGCACCTCGGAGGCGAACGGGTAGCTCTTGACGAGTGCCTTGTCGGAGTAGAGCGCGCGCAGAGTGGGCGGCAGTCCACCCTTGAGCGCCGCGGCCATCTGGTTCTGCCGATTGCGCAGGCACAGCGCGGCCTCGAACGCGAGGTCCGGGTGGCGCGAGTAGGCGCCGACGGCGAGGTCGATGCCGCCGATCGTGGGCTTCGAGGGCCGGTCCGGGTCCACGCCGGGGTACGGCGCCCAGCGGAAACTCTTGAACAGCTCGGGCTGATTCGCCTTCATCGACGGATACACGAACGGGTAGTTCAGCTCGAAGGCGGCAGTGCCCGACTCCATGGCCAGCCGGTTCTGGTCCTCCATCTGGTTGGACAGGGAGGGGTCCGCGGCGGGTGAGGTGGCCAAGTCGTGCATGATCGTGGCCGCTTCGACCGCGGGCGGGCCGAGCGAGGGTGCTGTGGCCGTGGCGTTGAGGATGGAGCCGCCCGCGCTCTCCACCAGCGTGTTGAACCAGACCGTCAGCCCCTCGTACTGGGCCCCCTGGATCTCGACGTAGTGGGGCTTGCCCTCCTTGGCGAGGTCGCGCGCCATGTCCAGCATCTCGGCCCAGGTCTTGGGGGGCCTCGGCACGAGGTCGCTTCGGTACCACAGCAACTGGGTGTTGGTGTTGTACGGGACCGCGTACAACTTGCCCTTCCACGTGGCCGTTTGCAGCGGCACCTCAAGAGTGCCCTCGACGGCGCCGCGCCGGTTGCTTCCCGTCCACGGCAGGATCCATTTGGCCTCGGCGAACTCCGCGGCCCAGGTGACATCGAGGCCCAGGATGTCGAGGGCGGCGTCGTGCGCGGCGAGCCGGCGGACGAGTTGCTGACGCTGGCCGTCCGCGCCGCGCGGAAGCTTGTTGTAGGCGATGCGGTACCGCCCGCCTGAGGCGCGGGTGCAGTTGACCGCCGCGTCGGCCAGGGCGCCTGAGTCGTCGGGAAAGTTGTACCAGTTCAGGCTGACCGGGCCGCCGGATTCACTGGAGCCGCAGGACAACAGCCCGGCCAGCAGGGGAAGCACGGTGAGGCATCGCAGCCTCCGCGCTCCACCTCGACCGGCGGCGCGCGGTGAGGCTTCGCCGCGCGCCCCTGGCGGCTGGACAGGTCCGTTCGTGCGCCCCACCATTCACCTCCCGGACCGGCGGTCACCGGGTGGCTGGTCACACCGCGCAGCGCCGTCGTCCCGGCGAACGTAGCCGTTGCCCCGCTGCTACCAGGGCAACGCGTCGTGGCGGAGACGGGAGATCCCTCGGATGGCTTGCCCCCGCCGGTGCGGGGTCAGGCCCGGATGACGTCCAGCTCATCGTCCGCGTACCACTTGCGGATCGCCTTCTTGTCGAACTTCCCTAATGCGACCACCGCCATGTCCTTCCGGGCCTCCAAGCTGGCGGCGCAGTGCGAGGGGGCACGCACCCCCGGACTGGTCCGAGTGGACTCGGCGATTCCGCTGACCCGGCGCGAACTCGACGTTGCCCTACTGGCCTCGCGGGGTACGGCGAGCAAGGAGATCGCGGAGCGGCTGGTCCTTTCGCACCGGACCGTCAACAACCACCTGCAGCGGGCGTACAGCAAGCTTGGTGTGACGTCCCGCACCGAACTCGCCGGGGCGATGGGGCCCCCGGACGGCGGCAGCCCTGCGGAGCGTGCCGCCCTCTGACGCTTGCGGCGGCGCCTGCCCGGCCGGGCACACGGTCAGCGGCACGCCGCGACCACCGCCCGCTCCGGAGCGCGGACGCCCCACGAGCGCGTGCGGCGGTGCGCGGGGGCATGGCTGAAAAGCATGGCGTGCTCCTGTTCCCCCCTTGTGTGGCCTATGCCACGTCCCACGCTCTCCCTAGCATGGTCGCCCTACAAAACCTGATCTCGACAGACGCGGGTGGGAACTGGATGCAAGGGGAGCCGTTGCGCCCAAGCGCCATCGACACGACAGTGCCGAGCGTGGCACGCATGTATGACTACTTTCTGGGGGGCGACGACAACTACCAGTCGGACCGCGACGCGTGCGAGCAGCTGCTGAAGCAGGTGCCCAGCACCAAGGTGCTGGCGGTGAACAACCGCCGGTTCCTGCAGCGTGTGGTGCGGCTGCTGGCCAGCGAGTACGGCGTGCGGCAGTTCATCGACCACGGCTCCGGTCTTCCCACCCAGGACAACGTCCACCAGGTCGCCCAGGCCATCGATCCCACCTCGAAGGTGGTCTACGTCGACAGCGATCCCATCGTGCTGGCGCACGGCCGAGCGCTGCTCGACGAGAACGACCGCACTGCGGTCATACAGGCCGACATGCGGGACACCGATGGCATCTTCGGCCATGCGGAGACGACGGGACTGATTGATTTCAGTCAACCTGTCGCGGCTCTCTTCGTGTCGGTACTGCACTGCATCCCGGACGAGGACGACCCGGCCGGCCTCGTCCGGCGCGTCGCGGAGCGTCTGGTGCCGGGCAGTTTTCTCGTCGTGTGCCAGCTCGTCAGCGACCGACCGGAAATCCGGAAGTTCGTCACCGATTTCATGGCCGAGGCCACCGGTGGCAACTGGGGCCGAGTGCGTGAGGAGCGCGAGGTCACCGAGTACTTCACCGGCCTGGAGATTCTTGAACCGGGCCTGGTGGAGGTTTCGACGTGGCGACCGGACAACGATCTGGCCCCCACCCAGCTGACCGACGAATGGATCGAGTGGGGCGGCCTCGCCCGGGTCGGCTGACTCCGCACGCCCGCCATCGGCCGTGTGCGGGCCCGGGTACAGCGCCCTCGGCGCGCCGTACCCGGGCCGCCACCGTTTCACGTCAGAGGGTGAGAATGCGCTCGCGCAGCACCGCGAGTGACTCCGCAGGCGTGAGCGCACATGCCCCCAGCCGGTCCAGCATGTTCCGGTACTGCTCCACGACCTGCGGCTTCTGAGTGAACGTCGAGTCGGTCAGGTGCTCGACATACACGGCGTCCCTGAGATCGCTCAGGGCGAAGCGCAGACAGGTCACGCCGGTGCCGACTCCGACCGCGGCTGTCACATCCAGCGCGGCGATCTGCAGGGTGACCCGGGGACGCTCCATCATCTTGACGAGGTGCTCGAGCTGCGCGCGCATGACCTCAGGTCCGCCGACCGCCCGCAACAGGACGGACTCGTCGATCACCGCCCACAGTCGCGGCGCATCCGGCAGGTCGAGCTGCCGCTGCCGTTCCTGCCGCAGATCGACGCGGCGCGTCACCTCATGCGCGAGGAGCTGGCCGGGGCCGGCCTGGATCACGGCGCGGGTGTACGCGGGGGTCTGCAGCAGCCCGGGCACGTAGAACGGCTCGTACGTGCGGATGCGTTCGGCTGCTCCTTCCAGAGCGACCAGCGGGGTGAAGAAGTCGGACAGCACGTCGCTGAACGAGCGCCACCAGTCGGGCCGACGGGACTGGTCCACCAGGTGGAGGAACTCGGCGATGCGCTCTTCGCTGTCCACTCCGTAGAGGCTCAAAAGGGCCAGGGCGTCGGTCGACTTGCAGCCGTGCCGCCCCAGCTCCATTCGGCTGGTTTTCGACCGCGAGAACCCGAGCCGGCCGTCGACGTCCACGGGGTCGAGCCCGGCCTCAATGCGCAGCTCGCGCAATTTGCCGCCGAGGATCAGCTTCAGCGCAGTCGGGTTGTTCTCAACCGCCCCTAGCGGTCGTACGAACAACGACGCATTCGGGTCGGCTGCAGCCATCAGGCGCTCCTGCGGACTCTAGGGAGACGCCAGTATCCACCACCTACACTCCCCCGACGCGGAATCTGACATTCCCACGGGCCTTTTTCAGCCGATGACAGAGTCGAAGTCGCCATCTTGGGCACCCGCCACGAACGCCGCAATCTCATCACGCGTATAAATCAGCGCCGGCCCCTGCGGATCACGGGAGTTGCGAATCGCCACATGCCCACCAGGCAACTCCGCCATCTCCACACAGTTCCCCGTCGCGTTGCTGTGACTGCTCTTGGTCCACGTCGCCGAGCCCAGTGCACTTGCCTGCATGCCGTTGAAGAAGTGCTCCACTGCAACAGCCCCTTACCGTTCGCACATTCGTTCTCCCAAACCTCCATCGAATGCAATCCCAGATGCAATTGCATTCTCCGGTGGTGCTAGACCATACTCGCTCCACGGCGGCTGCCACAGCGTCGAAGTCCCAAGCCCCCAGGGGGACATGACCAGTGACGACCCACCTGTCAGCCTCAATGGGCACGAGCACCGGGCACGGAAGCCGGTTCTGCGGTGCCGAGCCTGGCGCGGAACTGCCACCCGGGTTACCCCGTTCAGACGATCCGGAACGGGGACTGGTCCAAGGCGACAGCCCGGTCGGATTCGCCGCATGCGGCCTGGACGGACAGCTCAGAAACGCTCCTCAGGCACGGCATTTCGTCGCCGCGACCCTCAACGGATGGGCACTGCACAGTCTCGTTCCTGACGCCGCGGTGGTCGTCAGCGAGCTTGTCACCAACGCCGTCCAGCACGCGCTGGACCCCGCCTCGCCGGACGACGGGGACTACCCCGTCTGGCTCGGCATCTTCCTCCACCCCGACGACCTCGTCTGCGCGGTCACCGACCCGAGCTCCGATCCGCCGCGTCCGCGCGACGCCGACGCCTGCGCAGTCGGCGGCCGGGGCCTCAAGCTCATCAGCGCACTGAGCAATACCTGGTCGTGGTCACTGACACCGCCGCGGGGCAAGACCGTCTGGGCGACGCTCCCCCTTCAACCACCGGCCCGCTGACACGGCGGTTCCGGCTCAGCCGTAGGGCTTCCGGGTGCCTTCGGGCGAATATCCCGCCATTGGCGTGGCACGAAGGGCTCCCGGTGGTACGAGCTTGTGGATGTCCAGGCCATCGGATCCGCAGCCCAGGGACCCGGACCCCGGCGCGCCGTCCGCCGGGCGCCGGCACCGGATCCGCGCAGCATCGCGTCAGGCGCTGCGCAGCATCACCCGCCGGCCGGCCGGGAACCCGGGCACCCGGCTCCCGCCGCCCCACTCCCGTTCCGGCGGCGAACTGCGGGTGATCCCCGCCCTGCAGACGGCTGCGGCCTACGCCTGGCGGATCCTCGTGGTGGGCGTCCTGGTATACGCGGTCTTCTCGGTGCTGGGGCGGTTCCACGAGATCGCCGTGGCGGTCTTCCTCGGCATGGTCATCACCGCGATGCTCCGGCCGGTGACCGACCTCCTGGGGCGCGTCCTGCCCCGACCGCTCGCCGTCGCCGTGTCCCTGCTCGGCAGCATCGTCCTCGTCCTCGGGATCCTGGCCCTGGTCGGCGAGGCCGTAGCGGGAGAGCGGGCCGGGCTGGCACGGGAGTTCAAGGCAGGCGTCGGCAGGATCGAGAGCTGGCTCGAGGAGCCGCCGTTCCGGCTCAACCCCGAGGCGCTCACCGACATCCAGTCCAGGATCGGGCAGTTCCTGTCCAGCCACCGCTCCACCATCATCAGTACGGCCCTCAGCGGCGCCGGCCGGCTGGTCGAAGTCCTGACCGTGCTCGCCCTGGCCCTGTTCTGCTCGGTCTTCTTCATTCACTCCGGCGACCGGCAGTGGGGCTGGTTCGTGGCCCAGCTTCCACCGGCCGCCCGGAATCGGGTATCGGCCGCGGGCAGCGCGGCCTGGCGGACCTTCACCGGCTACACCCACGGCATCGTGCTGGTGGCCGCGACCAACGCGATCCTGGTCGGCGTGGCCCTCTTCGCTCTCGGCGTGCCGCTCGCCATCCCGCTGGCCCTGCTGGAGTTCTTTGCCGCCTTCATCCCGCTGATCGGCTCACCCATCGCCCTCGCGATCGCCGCCGTGGTGGCCCTCGCGGCGAAAGGTCCACTGATCGCGGCCATGGTCGTCGCCCTCATCGTGATCATCGGGCAGATCGAGGGCCATCTGCTGCACCCGATCGTGATGAGCTGGGCCGTCCGGCTGCACCCGCTGGTGGTCGCGATTTCGGTCATCGGCGGCGCCATCGCGGCCGGAGTACTGGGCGCGGTGGTGGCCGTACCGCTGGTGTCCGTCCTCTGGTCGGCCCGTCAGGCACTGCGCCGGGCGCCCGAGCCGGATACACCGCAGGCCCCTGCCGCCGCCCGAGGGCCGGACTCGTAGGACCTTGACGACCGTCGCCGCCGACAGCCGGAGTCACAGCACTACGTGCTTGACCTGGGTGTAATCCAGCAAGCCGGCCATGGACAGGTCGCTGCCGTAGCCGGAGTGTTTGACTCCGCCGTGCGGCATCTCGGACTCGGTCGTGCCGTGGGTGTTCACCCACACGATCCCGGTGTGCAGCGCCCGGGTCGCCCGCATGGCGCGGTCGTGATCCGCGGTCCTTACGCCGGCCGCGAGACCGAAGCGCACGTCGTTCGCCAGCCGTAGCGCCTCGGCCTCGTCGGCGAACCGCTGCACGGTGACGACCGGGCCGAAGATCTCATCCAGCACGATCTCGTCGGCCTGGCGGACACCGGCGACCACGGTGGCCTCGTGGAAGTAGCCGGGCCGCTGGATCCGGCAACCCCCCGTGATGTACGAGGAGTTCCGGGAGCCGCTGTACGCGCCGCCGCCGCTGCTGGCTCGGATGGTCGACGCGGGTCTGCTCGGCCGCAAGTCGGGCAGGGGCTTTCACACGTACCGGTGAATGCCGTGCCACAGCCGCCCGGTACGCCGCGGCGACCGCCGGAGCCGGACTGGGCGGCGATACGCGAAGATGGAAGCGGCGGCGACGGGCCAGGCAGCCCGCCCACCGCTCTGTGACGCCGAATCGACCCCCGGGAGCACCGACGTGGCCATGGCAGAACGCACGCGCGAAACACGTGAGCGGATTCTCGCCGCGGCGTGCGAGGTGATCGCCGAGGTCGGCTTCGAGAAGATCCGTATGCGCATGGTCGCGGAGCACGCCGGTGTCTCGACGGCGCTGCTCCACTACCACTTCGAGAACCGCGAGAAGCTCTTCGCGGAAGCGATGACGTACTCCTTCGCCCAGACGGGCATCGAGCTCGAGCGGGACGCCGACTCGGTGCCCGCCTCGCTCGTCCTGGCGCGCATCCTGCACAGCCTCCTCCCGACCGACCCTGAGCTACGGCAGGACTGGAGACTCTGGCAGGAACTGTGGGTGCGGGCCCTGCGCGACGAAACCGCGCAGCATTTCGCGGTCGATCTCTACGACCAGCTTCACACCTGGGTCGGCCAGGCAATCAAGCGCGGAATCGACTCCGGGGAATTCGCCGACTGCGACGTCGACGCCACGAGCACGCTGCTGCTCGCCCTGTGTGACGGGTTCGGCATCCGCCTGATGCTGGGTGATCCAAAGGTCGGCCTGGACGGGGCTCAGGCCGCAATCTGGGGAGCAGTCGCTCCCACACTCGGGGTGTCGGCGGAGTTCCCGACGCTGTGAACGCCGCTGAGGCCGTGACCCCGGTCCCTCGTTGATCATCGCTCGGGCCTGAGCCGACTGCGTACGAGCTGCGGCCCGACAGCGACAGCGGGGAGCCGCCGCCCGCAGTGGTCCGGGCGGCCCTGGAGTGGGACGCTGATGGAGGGGTGTCCGCCGAGGAGACTCGGGAGGGTCGATGGGACGAGATGTCCCGGCACTGGTGTTCACCCGTGACGACCGTCGCCAGTACCGGAACAAGATGCAGAACTGCCTCGACGCGTTCGCGCAGATGCTGCGTGAGGAACGTTTCGAGGTGGAGCGGCCGCAGGTGGGTCTGGAGATCGAGCTCAACCTGGTGGACGCGGCCGGAGAGCCGACCATGCGGAGCACCGACATACTCGAGGCGATCGCGGATTCCGCCTGGTCGAGTGAGCTGGGCCGGTTCAACCTGGAGATCAACATCCCACCGCGACGGCTGACGGCTGGTGGTCCCGACGCGTGGGAGAAGGAGATCAGGAACGCGCTCAACCATGCCGAGGCGCGGGCCGCCGCAGCGGGGGCGCATCTGATCATGATTGGGATCCTGCCGACGCTGCAGCAGACCGATGTCGGTGAGGGGGCACTTTCCGAGAACCCGCGGTACCGGTTGCTGAACGAGCAGATATTCGCGGCCCGGGGTGAGGATCTGCAGATCTCCGTGGACGGGGTGGACAGACTGCGGACCTACGCCGACACCATCACCCCCGAGGCGGCGTGCACCAGCACCCAGTTCCATCTTCAGGTATCGCCGGACGAGTTCGCGGACTACTGGAACGCGGCACAGGCGATCACGGGCGTGCAGGTGGCCCTGGCGGCGAACTCGCCCTTCCTGTTCGGCAAGGAACTCTGGCGCGAGACCCGTATCCCCCTCTTCGAGCAGGCCACCGACACCCGCCCGGCGGAGATCAAGGTGCAGGGGGTGCGGCCCCGGGTGTGGTTCGGCGAGCGGTGGATCACGAGCGTCTTCGACCTCTTCGAAGAGAACGTGCGCTACTTTCCCGCGCTGCTGCCGCTGTGCGGCGAGGAGGATCCGCAGGAGACGATCGACGGCGGCGGCATTCCCGAACTGGCCGAACTCACCCTGCACAACGGCACGATCTACCGGTGGAACCGGCCGATCTACGACGTCGCCGGCGGCAAACCACATCTACGGGTGGAGAACCGCGTGCTGCCTGCCGGCCCCACAGTGGCCGACGTCCTCGCCAACGGCGCCTTCTACTACGGGCTGACGCGCGCTCTGGTCGAGGAGGAGCGGACGGTCTGGTCACGGATGTCGTTCTCGGCCGCGGAAGACAATCTGCACGCCGGGGCACGGCACGGAATCGACGCGCGACTGTACTGGCCCGGGATGGGCGAGGTGCCGGTCGCCGAACTCGTACTGCGACGCCTGCTGCCCATGGCACACCGCGGGCTGGAGCTGTCGGGCATGGATGCGACATGGCGGGAGCCGCTGCTGGGCATCATCGAGCAGCGGTGCGTCACCGGCCGCAACGGCGCGGTATGGCAGTCGGAGATGTTCCACCACATCAGTGAGACCAGCCACGTCGACAACCACGAGGCGCTGCGCCGGATGACACGGCAGTACATGGAATTCATGCACCTCAACGCCCCGGCACACACCTGGCCGGTCGACTGAACCCGGCGACCTCAGGCCGCAACTTCAGCCGCCTCCAAGTGGCCCTCGGCGACCGCCAGTGCGGCAGCCATGATGCTCAGCTGCGGATTGACCTCGGGGCAGCCCGGCAGCACCGATCCGTCCGCGATCAGCACCCCGTGCACTCCGCGCAACCGCCCCAAGGGGTCGGCCGGGAAGCGCTGCGCGTCGGCGCCCGCGGACACCGTGCCCGTGGGGTGGTACGCGGACAAGTGCAGCCGGCCCGGGCCCACGTGCGCGAGGATCTCATCCAGTTCGGTCAGCGAGCGGGCGCGGGGCGCGGTGGGGATTCCGGTGAGTACCTCCTGAGCACCCGCCGCGAAGAGGACTTGGCCCATGGCGCGTACGGAGCGCATCAACCGGCCCCCGTCGCGCCGGTCCAGGTCGTAGCGGAGCAGGGTCCGGTCCCTGCCCAGCACGCGGCCGGACGGACGGTCGGCGATCATCGCGCCGAGGGTGGCAAGCCGGTCGGCGCTCTCCAGTTCGCGCCGCAACTCGCTGCCCAGGCCCGGCAGTACGAAGGAGCCCATTCCCGGCGGGGTCGCGGTGGCCTCGATCAGTACACCGTCGTGGTGCAGTTCCTCGACGCCGACGCTCTGCAGCACTCCCTCCCAGGCGGTGACCGGCTCGGCGAAGCGGCCGGCGACGCTCGTCGCCGGATGGACGCTGAGATTGCGGCCGAGCCGCGGGTGGCCGCCGAGGCCCGAGCGGCGCAGCAGAGGCGGCGACTGCAGGGCGCCCGCCGCGACGACGACCAGCGGTGCGAGGATCTCGAATTCGCTGCCGTCCTGCCGTTGTACGAGGACTCCCGCCGCGCGCGGGCCGCCCGGACGGTCGGCCTCCACCAGGACACGCCGGGCCTTGGCGCCGGTGACGATGCGGGCTCCCGCGGCGCAGGCATCGGGCAGCACCGACAGCTGCACGCTCTGCTTGGCGCCGGTCGGACAGCCCACCACGCACTGGCAGGACCCCTTGCAGCCGGTCGCGTTGCGGCGCAGGGGCGCCGCCTTCCAGCCGAGGCGTTCGGCCCCGGCGAGGGCGAGCCGGCCGTTGTTCCCGAGCACGTCCAGCGGCTGGGTGGCCACCCGCAGCGTGCGTTCGACCTCGTCGAGGTACGGGCCGAAGCCCTCGGCGAGCGAGAAGCCGAAGTCGCCGGTCCACCGGGCCAGCACATGGTCCGGAGTGCGGTAGCAGGTCCCGGAGTTGACGACCGTGGTGCCGCCGACAGCCCGGCCCACCGGAAGCAGCAGCGGCGGACTGCCCACGGCGACGGTGGCCCCGCCGTCCCGGTAGAGGTCGGCGAACCGGTCGAGCGGGGTGCGCCGCCCGAACGACGCCGTGGAGTGGTGCTGCCCTTCCTCCAGTACGACAACGCGGAGACCGCCCCGGGCCAGGGTCCGCGCGGCCATGGCTCCCCCCGCGCCGGAGCCGATGACCACGGCGTCCGCGGTGGAGCGCGCCCGCCATTCGTGTGCAGGCGTGCAGTCGAGCGGGGGATCCTCCCGCGCGAACTCAAGCTTGCGTACACCGTGTTCGAGCATGCGCTCGGTGCCGGCGGCGAGCAGGACGGGCACTTTGAGTACGTCGAGGAGCGGCAGGAGCGCGGGGCGCGCGCCGAGGGAGCCGAGCACGCTCTCTCGCTCCGCGGTGGTGAGGACGGCGAGCCTGCGGCCGGTCCGGGCCACGGCGTACGCGTCGATGGCGCCCGCCGCCGCCCGCACCCCGGCACGCGCCGGGGACGGCATCGAGCCGATGACGGTCTCCAGCCTCCCGGGGACCCGGGCGGGCCAGTCGGCGGTGCCGTCGTCGGCGATGAGGGCGGCCACCAGACCGGCGAGGCTCATCGTGTGCCCACCTCCGCGTGCGCCGTACCGGCCAAGGTCCACTCGGCCTCGGTGCGCCAGCCGCGCCACCATCGTTCGAGCAGGACATGCGCATCGGCACGTTCGCTGTTGCGGCAGGTCGCGTGGCTGCCGTCCGGGTCGGCGTAGTCGAGCGCGAGCGTGCGCTCCTCGGGCTGGGTGACCTCGACACGGATACGGCGCAGGCCCGCGCGCCCGGTCACCGTCCAGGTGGGCAGGCCGATGGCGGCGCGGAACCGGCCGAAACCGGCCCAGCCGACCGCCGTGCGCTCCGCCCTTCGCGGCCAGGTGCGACCGCCCTGGCGAAGCCGCAGGAAGACCAGTGGCGGCAGTCGGCGCAGCCCCGGCCTGGTGGAGACCGCGGCGACGAGCTCCAGCACATCGCCCGCGCCCAGATCGGCGTGCAGCCAGGACCAGAGGTGCGCGTTGCCGTGGCCGTAGATCCGGGCAGTGGCTCCGGGCGCGCCGACCGGCGTCAGGGTCGTGTTCTCGTACGTGAATGTCCCGGCGTACGTGGCCCGCGCGGCCGGCAGCATCTGCGCCGCCGGCAGCAGGGGTCGACGCCAGGACCAGCGAGGGAAGGTGAACAGCGGTGCCCCGTCGGCCTGTTCGGCCAGGTCCCAGCGCAGTGCGCCCGCCGAGCCGGACAGCCGGCCGGATGCGGCAAGGACGCCGTCAGCGGTGAAGCCGTCCCCGCCCCCGGCCCACTTCTCGGGGCCGAAGCGGGCGTGCCGTACCGGACCGTCCTTGGGGAACACCGCGGCCCAGCCGTGAGCGAACGGGTCGGACCCGTCGGCCGGCGCGGTGAGTTCGTGGTGCAGCCACAGTCCGGTGCCGGTCGCCGGGTCGGTCACCGTCGTGTACCAGACTTCGGTGCGGCCCGGCTCGCCGTTCCAGCGCGGCGCCATGTGCGAACCGGGGTTTTTCTGCCGCGGATGCCGCGGGAAGCGGAAGCTCGCGAGGAAGGGTGCGAGTCCCGTCGTCACCGGAAAGCGCAGCGTGCCCTCGCCCGCTGGTACTCCCTCTTCGTACAGTGTGAACGGCAGCATCGTCATCGACGTCACCGGTCGGCGTGGCGTCACGGACTTCCAGCCGTCGAGGGTGAGACGGCGATCGCCCACCGTGAACGAGAGCCGGTAGCGGATACGCCGCCTGGCCAGCGGTGATATCTCCAACTCGCCCTCGGCACAGGGGGCGTCGGCCCATCCGGCGATGCGTATCCGGCCGGTGATCCGCGCGTGGGTCGTGCCGCGCAGGCGCAGCACGCGATCCGCGACGGCGTTCAGGTCGAGGCGGATCGGGCGGGCCCGGTCCTCGCCCTCGAGCCGGACCGTGCCGAACATGGTCTCCCGAAAGGCGGTGCCCCGGCTTCCCGTGGATCCCCCAGGTGTACGTGTGCTCATGCGAGACCCTCCAGCATGATCCGCTCCGTCGCCGTCAGATACGCCTCGGCTGCTTTCCTCGCACCAGCCTGGTCGCCCGCCGCCACGGCTTCGACCACCGGTTCCAGCCTGGCGTGTGCGGCTTCGGGGCTGTTGAACGGGCCCACGAGTGCGGCACGCACGGGCAGGTAGGCGTTGAAGAGGGTGTTGGTCAGCAGTACGTAGACGCGATTCCCGGTGGCACGGGCCAGCGCCCGGTGCACCTCGATGTCGGCCAGCTGCACCGCGTCCCCGCCCTCGGCCACCCCTACCGCTGCCAGCAGTGCACGCAGCTCGGCACGCTGCTCCTCGGTGGCGCGGACCGCTGCCCGCTCGGCGATCAACGCGCCGACGCTGCGCCGCACTTCGAAGATCTCGCCCATCCAGTCCGGACTGTGCCTCACCAGCATGGGCAGCAGATCGGCCCCGCCGAGCCGCGCGTAATCGCGCACCCGGGTTCCCACTCCGTGCCGCGTCTCCAGCAGTCCGGCCTGGACAAGGCGGCCGAAAGCGTGCTTGAGGGTGGTGCGGGTGACGCCGTATCCGTCGGCGAGCCGACGCTCCGGCGGCAGATAGCTGCCGGCCGGATGCCGCCCGGCGAGGATGTCCTCGCGCAGCCGGGTTTCCAGGACATCGACGATGGTCTCGCGGGGCAGCGCCTCCATGCCGTCCCTCCTTCACGATTCGGTGGCTCAGTGGATGAGCCACTGAATCAGGGCCGAAGCGCGAAGTCAATGAGTCGGTCCTCGATCCGGGGGACAACACCGGGCCCCGTGACTGGCATTGGCGCCGTCAGCGTCGACGGGGGGGCAGCCCCGGAGGCACAACCCAGACCGCGGGGGAACGTTTTCCCTCCGGGGGCGCCCGACGGGCCGGCGCATCAGCCGAGCGCAGTTGCGCACACCACATACAGCTGTCGTCTTCGTGCTTCGGAGAGGCGAGCCAGTACGCGCCCGCCAGCCGGGCGTCCGGAAGCGGGATCGGGTCGTTGCCGGAGACGTTCATATCCGGCCCAACGCTGCAAACCAGCCGAGGGGAACGGAGTCCCGCAGCCATGAAACCGAACCGTCACCCAGGGGCCGCGCCACGGTCGCCGACCGGGTCACCATAGGATCATCCCGCCGACGGGAACGCCAGTTCCGTCCAGATGGTCTTCCCGGACTGTGTGTAGCGCGTTCCCCATCTGTGAACGAGTTGCGCGACGATGAACAGTCCGCGCCCGCCTTCGTCGTCGTCCGCGCTGTGCCGGAGGTGTGGTGAGGTGTGGCCCGTGTCCGCGACTTCGCACACGAGCGTGCGATCACGGATGAGGCGCAGGAGCAAGGGTCCGTCGGCGTGCCTGATCGCGTTGGTGACCAGCTCGCTGACGACGAGTTCGGTCGAGAACGACATCTCTTCCAGACCCCATTCGCGAAGCTTGCCAGTAGCCAGCTCTCGGGCATGGCCGACCGCGACCGGTTCGGCGGGCAGCTCCCAGGCCGCGACCTGCGCAGCATCGAGTTCGCGGGTACGCACGAGCAGCAATGCCGTGTCGTCGGCTGTCGTGCCGTCCGGCAGGAGTTCCGACACAGCCCGGTCGCAGATGTCCTCCAGGGACCCGCCGCGCTCGCTGAGCACCCGGCCCAGGATGTCCAGCCCCACGCCGATGTCGTGCTCACGGGCTTCGACCAGGCCGTCGGTGAAGAGGGCCACCAGGCTGCCCACCGGCAGCTCGAGCTCCATGGACTCGAACGGCAGGCCGCCGAGCCCCAGCGGCGGTCCGGCCGGAAGTTCCGGGAAGGACAGGCGGCCGTCGGGGTCCACGATCGCCGGCGGCAGATGCCCCGCCCGGGCCATGGTGCAGCCTCGCGAGACCGGATCGTAGACCGCGTAGAGACACGTGGCCCCGGTGGCGTCGTCCTCGTACGGGTCTGGAGGCGTGCCGGGGACATCCGGCCGATTCTCCGCCGACTGGCCCACCAGATCGTCGAGTCGTTTGAGCAACTCGTCGGGGGCCAAGTCCAGTTGGGCGAGCGCGCGTACGGTCGTGCGGAGCCGTCCCATGGTGGCCGCCGCCTGCAGGCCATGGCCGACCACGTCACCGACGACGAGTCCGACCCGGGTACTGGAGAGCGCGATGACGTCGAACCAGTCGCCGCCGACCCCTGTCACGTCGTCCGTGGGCAGGTAGCGATGGGCCACGTCGACCGCCGACGGCTGCGGCAGATGTCGCGGCATCAGTTGGCGCTGCAGGGCGAGTGAGGCTGTGCGTTCACGGGTGAAGCGTCGGGCGTTGTCGACGCACACAGCCGTACGAGTGGCCAGCTCGTCGGCGAGCGCGACCTCGCCGCTGTCGAAGGTGGCTGACGGGGCGTCGCGACGGAAGGTGATGAGTCCCAGCATGCTGCCCCCGGCCCGCAACGGCACGACCAGGGTGTCGTCCACGACCACGAGCCCGCCCGAGGAGAGACTGCGGTACTGGGGCGAACCCGGCGGGTAGTCGACAGGAGAAGGCTCACGCGACTCCCCCGGATCTCCCGCACCGCCGTTCGCCGTGGCCGACCGGGAGGCGACCCGCACGAGGTCCGTCACTCCCGGGACTCCGGTACCCAACACCTCGCCGCGCAGGACCTCCCTTGCGAGGTCGACCGTGGCGGTGCTCACGAAATCCGGCACCGCCACCTCCGCGGCCTCCTCGGCAGTGACGATCACGTCCAGGACGGTGCCGATACCGCGGCCTGCCTCGACGAGCAGGGCCAGCCGTTTCTGGGCCTCGTAGCGATCGGTGATGTCGAATGCGTCCTCGCACACTCCGAACACATGCCCGTCGGCGTCCTGGAGCCGGTAGTAGGAGCACGACCAGAGGTGGTCCGTTCCGGGATCGCTGGGCGGCTCGCCCCGGAAGTGCAGGTCGAGGATCGGCTCGCCGGTGTCGAGTACGTGGTGCATCACGGCGTCGAGAGTGTCCGGGTACCCCTCGGTCAAAAACCTGCCCTCGGAGTACAGCTCATCGGCCCGCATACCGCGGAACTCTTCGAACGGCTCTCCGATCTCCCGTTCGTACGCGGCGTTGCACCACGTCAGGCGCAGGTGAGTGTCGTAGATGGCCAGCCCGACGGGTGACTCGGTGGCCAGTCCCTGCAGTAGAGCCAGCCGGGATTCCCACATCCGCATACGCTCGAGCTCGGTCGCGACGAGGACGCGAGCCGCCGTGCCGCCGAGGGGCAGGGGGGACACCGCGGTTGCCAGCAGCAGCTCGTGGCCGTCCCGGTGCCGGGCGACGCGGATGTCGCTTCCGCTCAGGCGGGTGCCCAGGGCTGGGTCAGCCGGCCGAGCATCCGTGACGGAGCCCTCCCGGGGCGGCAGGAACGTATCCAGGTGCTTCCCGATGATCTCGTAGGGCGAATAACCGAGGAGCTCCTCGGCCGCAGGCCCCCAGCCGATAACCCTGTCCTGGGCGTCGAGAACCACCGTGGCAGCCCTGGTGACGTCGAGCGGACCACGGAAATCGGCGCTCTTGGCCGCGTTCCACGCGCTCATGGCGCCACACCAGCCCGGTTCATTACCTCCAGAATCGGACCTGACCGGGCGCGGCACAACCGCGATGACGTCTGCAGGGGGCCTCGCACGAGCACCATGACCCTGACAAGCCCTCCCGTTCCCGTCGGGCCGGTGGCAGGCGCCCCAAGGACGACTGGCCGGGCACGCCACGAGCGAAGCGCGCAACCCTCAATGCACCCCCACACGCCCACCGAGTGCGGGGGGACCCGCCGCGGAGGCGGAAGCCGCGCGGGCGACCTACCGTGGTCCCTGGAGCGCCATCTCCGAACCGACGCTCCGCAGGAGGCCGCAATGGAGGACTACTTCGTCTGGGTCACGACGCGCCGCATCAAGCCGGGCACTCTCGAGGAGTTCGAGGGGGCATGGCGACCGGCCTCGGCTCCGCACGGCCTGCGCCGCGCCTACGCGTACTGGTCCGAGGACGGGCAGGAGATCACCGGGGTGTCGTTCTGGGACTCCCGGGAAGCGTGCGACTCCTGGCGGACCTCCGACGGGGAGCGGCAACGGCGTGCTGCCATGGCCCCGTACGTCGTCGAGGAGCGCGAAGGCTTCTACCGCGGCGGCGAACTCACAGTCCCCGGCCGGTGATCAGCACCCGTAGCCGTGAGCGGTGCTGAGCTGCGGCTACTGCTGCTGAGGACGTAGCGGTTTCTGACCGGCAGGCTGTGGCCGGCCCCGGCCCGTAGATCCCAGGCGCGTCCACCGCGCATGCGAATGACCGCCGACGGCACCCGATGCCCACTGCCTGTGGCAGGACGGGCCGGAATGGCTCACTCCACGGGGCCGACCGGCCCCGGCCAACGGGAGCCGCCATCTGTTGCGACGCCGGGACACCCCGCGTCGACGTGTGCGAAGCCGCCTGTACCCCTGCCCTCTGCCCTCTGCCGCCACCTCACGGGACCACTCACGCGCGAGATTCAGAGATCGGTCCGCGCGCGGGCTCTTCACAGATGGAGGATTCGAGATGCTGCTACCGGACAAAGACCGCGTTCGCAGTCTCCTCATCCAGTTCAGGGAACTGGAGCGCCGAATGCTGGCCAACCCGATGCACCACGACACCCGCGCTCGATTCGAAGACGTGGCGTACACCCTGTGCATCCTCATGGGGCAACGAACGGCACGCGATGCCGTCGTTCATGCAGAGCGGTATCTCAAGGCTCCAGCAGCACGGCTTGCCCGTTTCACGCTGCGAAAATAGCCGGGCCTCGGTGCGAGTCGTTCCGCCTCGAGTCGGGTACCCGAAACGCCACCCGGCCCATGACGAGGACGGTACCCGTGAAGAAGTACGCACAAGACACCCCCGGTGGCCGGACAGCCGGGTCGCCGGGGCTGCCACCGGACCGCACCCAGAGCATCCTGGAGGCCACCAAGCAGGTGGCCGGAACGCTCAAGAGCGGCGGGTATCCATTCGCTCTGGCCGGCAGTGTTGCCGCCTACGCGCACGGCGTGCCGGCCAGCCTCCAGCACGACACCGACTTCTGCATTCTGCGCGAGGACGCCAAAGCCGTGACCGAGGCGCTGGAGGCGGACGGTATCGAGGTGCGCATCGCGCCCGAGGACTGGTTGATCAAGGCCCGGAGCCACGGTGAGGAGATCGACCTCATCTTCGAACTGGCGCAGCAGCCCGTGACCAGAGAGCTGCTCGACCGGGCGGTGACCCTGCCCGTGGACTCCGTACACATGCCGGTGCTGTCCCCGACCGACCTGGTGGGCAGCCTGCTGGACGCCTTCTCGGAACACCACTGCGACTTCGGGTCCGCACTGCCCATCGCCAGGATGCTCCGGGAGAAGATCGACTGGGACCGGATGCGCCGCGAACACCAGGCTGCGCCCATGCCCGACGCCTTCCTCTACCTACTCGAGCGGCTGGACGTCATCGATCGACGGGAGGCAATGCCATGACCGGCTCGGACACCGTGGAGTACCGCATTGCCCACCTGCGGGACCGTCTGGCAGGCGGGGCGATCGCCGAGCTGGGCGTGCGGATCGAGGCGCGGGGAAACAGCGTCCTGCTTTCCGGCGCCGTCGCCAGCGCCGCCTCCCGGGACGAGATCCTGCGTATCGCCAAGGAGGAGCTGGCCGGAATCCCGCTCCGTGAAGACCTGTTCGTGGTCTGTTCCGATGCCCCTGACCATCCCGAGGAGCTGTCGTGATCCGAGTAGCGGCGGTCGGAGACATCCACCTGGGGCGGGACAACGCGGGGGTGCTCCGGCCCGCATTCGAGACCCTGAGCGAGTGCGCGGACTTGCTGCTGCTCGCCGGAGACCTGACCCGGCACGGCACGGCGGACGAGGCCGGGGTGGTCGCCGGGGAGGTGGCCGCACTGGATGTGCCGGTCGTGGCGGTCCTGGGTAATCACGACTATCACAGTGACCAGCAAGCCGAGGTGACGGATGTGCTGGCCGGGGCTGGGGTGACCGTTCTCGAGGGCGAGGGAACGATCCTGGACATCGGCGGGGTAC
This sequence comes from Streptomyces sp. NPDC002870, assembly GCF_042888505.1. Lineage (NCBI taxonomy): Bacteria > Bacillati > Actinomycetota > Actinomycetes > Kitasatosporales > Streptomycetaceae > Streptomyces > Streptomyces sp. NPDC002870. Next base: position 50,010 of record NZ_JBIAPW010000026.1, on the reverse strand, counting down.
TGGTCGGGGTCGCCGGAACCAAGGGCTTCGGCGGCGGATTCGCCGGACGCAGCGGCGACGAGTTCGGCGAACCGGAGATGAAGGAATTCATCCGCTACACCCGGCGCTGCGCGGACGGCCTGCGCGATGCCCTGGACGGGCTGCGGGAGCGCGGCTGTGCCGTGCGGATCGCGTTGACGCACTTCGCACCCGTCCCGGACACCCTGGCGGGCGAGCCACTGGAGATCTTTCCCTTCCTCGGCAGCTACCTGCTGGCCGAGGCAGTGGATGAGGCCGGGGCCGACCTGGCTGTCCACGGCCACGCCCACATGGGCACCGAACACGGCATGACCAGCGGCGGGGTACGGGTGCGCAATGTCGCCCAGCCGGTCATCGGCCGTGCGTTCGCCATCTACCAGCTGCCGGTGGACGGCCAGGGCAACGGGAGTGGCCGGCCGCTCGACTCCGGCCGCGGCGCTTCGCCGTAGAAGTCGCGGCGCCCAGCCGCGGCCCCGGCGCCCCATTTGCGGCGGGAGAATCGGGGAAGCAGTGTGGATGGGGCGACCCGCCGTAAGCGAAGGTCGCACCCGATCCGATACACCTCCATGAGATCTGTGAGAGGAGCAAGAGCGATGCCCCGAGGCTCGAGTTCCAAGCGGGAACGGCAGTACGAACACATCAAGGAGAGCGCCGAGGAGCGAGGCGAGAGCGAGAAGCGGGCCAAGGAAATCGCCGCACGCACGGTGAACAAGGAACGCGCACGTTCCGGTGAGTCCCGTACGGCCAGCAAGAGTTCCACACAGGACATGTCGTCCTCCAAGCGTGGCGGGCAGCGTTCCCACAGCGGGTCCGAAGGTCCCACCTACGACCAGCTGTACGCGGAGGCTCAGCGCCGCAACATCCAGGGGCGCTCGTCCATGAACAAGTCCGAACTCAAGAAGTCCCTCGGCCGCTGACCTCCGGTGCGGCGGCCCGGCGCGGCGCAGAGGGGCCGTTCGCTGCGCGCCTGAGGCGAGGGCTGATCACGGGTGACCGGACTGATGGTCCGGGGGCTCGCCTCGCTCCTCGCCTCCCTTGCCGGTGTCGCGCCCCTCCGCTGCTGACCTGGTGCTGAACCAGTTGCCGAGCGACTCCCGCAACCGCCCGAGCCGCAAGTGGTCAGCACCGGAACCGGGTGGCGGCTCCTTGGCCGCGGGCAGGCTCCTGTGCGCCAGCAGATACCGCTTGTCCACATCGAGGGGCCGGTGCTCCTGCTCGAAGCCGCCCTCGAGCGACTGGCGCACGTTGCCGGTCTCCACGCCGGAGGCCAGCTGCTCGAACTCGGCCTCCTGGAACGCGAGACAGAGCCGCTTGGTCACGAGAAACGCGACGATCGGCAGCACGACCAGACCGGCACGCAATGCCCACGTCAGGCCGTTGAGTGAGATACGGAACGTGAAGGCCACCACGTCGTTGCCGCCGGCCAGCAGAAGCACGCCGTAGAAGGCGATACCCGCGACCCCGAGCCCGGTGCGCACCGGCCGGTCGCGCGGCCGGTCGCACAGGTGGTGCTCGCGCCGGTCGCCCGTCACCCACGCCTCGGCGAACGGATACGCGTACAGAACGGCGAACAGGACGCCGGGCAGGACCAGAGCGGGCAGCAGGACGTTCCACATCAGCGTGTGCCCGGCCACCTCCGTCTCCCATGGCGGCACCAGTCGCAGCGCACCTTCCAGGAAGCCGACGTACCAGTCCGGCTGCGAGCCCGTCGACACCAGGTCGGTCCGGTAAGGCCCGTACGCCCAGACCGGGTTGATCTGTGCCAGCCCGCCGAGGGCCGTGACCACCCCGAAGACGGTGAAGAAAAGTCCGCCCGAAGCGGCCGTGAAGTGGGGGAAGAACGGCTTGCCGACCGCGTTGCGATTGGTGCGGCCCCGGCCCGCCCACTGGGTGTGCTTCAGATAGAAGACCAGCATCAGATGGACCGTGACCAGGGCGAGCAGCAGCCCCGGCAGGAGCAGGATGTGCAGCCCGTACAGCCGGGTGATCATGTCCTCCCCCGGAAACTCCGCACCGAACGCGAACATGCTGATGTAGGTCCCGGCCACCGGAATCGACAGCATGATGCCCTGAGCGATCCGCATCCCGGTGCCGGAGAGCAGGTCGTCCGGGAGCGAGTAACCGGCGAACCCTTCGGCCAGTGCCACCACGAAGAGCGTGACACCGATCATCCAGTTCGCTTCACGGGGCTTACGGAACGCGCCGGTGAAGAACACCCGCAGCAGATGCACACCGATCGCGGCGACGAAGATGACCGACGCCCAGTGGTGCATCTGCCGGATCAACAACCCCCCGCGGACGTCGAAGCTGATGCTCAGCGTGGAATCGAACGCCTGCGACATCCGGACGCCGTCGAGCGGCGCGTACGACCCGTCGTACACCACCTCGCTCATCTCGGGCTTGAAGAACAGCGTGAGGTAGACACCGGTCAGCAGCAGCACGATCAGGCTGTACAGCGCCAACTCGCCCAGCAGAAAGGACCAGTGGTTGGGGAACGCCTTGCGCAGCAGACCGCCGCCCTCGCTGAACGGCAGCCGTGCGTCCAGCCCTTCGGCAGTCCGTCCCGCGGCCTGCCGTGTACGGCTTTTCACGGCGCTTGCCGCCAGTCTTGCCCGCCGGAAGAAGATCATGAGCTGCTCCTGCCCCCTGACGTGCTCCAGCGGATTCGGCGCGTTCGATGTGACGGGACGTCACAAGAGGCCGCGCAAGGAGCGTAAGGGCGTCGCCGTCAGGGGTGTCGGAGGCCGGTATCGGTGTGTTCAAGCAGTGGCCACCGGCGGGCAGGGCCGGACGGGATTCCGTGGACCGGCCTGCCCCCTCACCCATACGAGGGCAGTCTCCGACACGGGTCGGAACAGTGGGTGGCGGCGCTCCGTAATGCGGGAGAAACGGTCATAGCATGCAGCGCCCGTCGCGAACCCCTGGGACGGGTCGCCTGTCCCCCTTCTCACCGCCGGCGAACGGAGGACCCACGGATGGTCCACGGCCCCCTAGTGACGCCAACGGCTGTGGCCGGAAAAGAAAGGACCGTGGTCGGGAATCGGATCAGAGGCTGGTTGACGACCACGGACCACAAGGTCATCGGCAATCTCTACATGGTCACGGCGTTCGGGTTCTTCCTGCTGGCCGGTTTGATGGCCATGGTGATCCGGGCCGAACTGGCCCGCCCCGGGCTGCAGATCGTCAGCAGTGAGCAGTACAACCAGATGTTCACCATCCACGGCACGATCATGATGCTGCTCTTCGCGACTCCGATGTTCGCCGGATTGGCCAACGCGGTGATGCCCTTGCAGATCGGGGCACCCGACGTCGCCTTTCCCCGGCTCAATGCGCTCACTTACTGGCTGTACCTCTTCGGCGGACTGATCGTCCTCTCCGGTTTCCTCACCCCGGAGGGGGCAGCGGATTTCGGATGGTTCGCCTACGCCCCGCTGAACGGGCCGGTGTACTCCCCCGGCGAGGGAGGTGACCTGTGGGCGATGGGTCTGGTACTGGCCGGAGTCAGCACCACCCTCGGATCTGTCAATTTCGTCGCCACCATCGTGTGCCTGCGCGCTCCGGGAATGACTATGTTCCGCATGCCCATTTTCACATGGAATGTGCTGTTCACTTCCATTCTCGTGCTGGTGTCTTTTCCGGTACTGACGGCCGCATTGCTGGCGCTCGAGGCGGATCGCAAGTTCGGGGCCCATATCTTCGACGCAGCCAACGGCGGCGCACTCCTCTGGCAGCATCTGTTCTGGTTCTTCGGCCATCCCGAGGTCTACATCGTCGCATTGCCCTTCTTCGGCGTAGTGACCGAGATCATTCCTGTCTTCAGCCGTAAGCCGATCTTCGGATACGTTGGAATGGTCGGGGCCACCATCGCCATCACGATGCTTTCCGCGGTGGTCTGGGCACATCACATGTTTACGACGGGCGCCGTGCTACTGCCCTTCTTCTCGATGATGTCATTCATCATCGCGGTGCCGACAGGGGTCAAATTCTTCAACTGGATCGGCACGATGTGGCACGGGAGCATCTCATTCGAGACACCGATGCTGTGGGCGTTGGGCTTCCTCGTCACCTTCCTGCTCGGTGGCCTCAGCGGAGTGATGATCGCTTCTCCACCTCTGGACTTCCACGTCACGGACAGCTACTTCATCGTGGCCCACCTGCATTACGTACTCTTCGGCACCGTCGTCTTCGCCATGTTCGGCGGATTTTACTTCTGGTGGCCCAAATGGACGGGACGCCTGCTCGACGAGCGACTGGGCAGGATTCACTTCTGGACCCTGTTCATTGGATTTCAGACCACGTTCCTGGTCCACCACTGGCTCGGAGAAATGGGGATGCCCCGCCGTTACGCGGACTACCTCGCCACGGATGGCTTCACACTCCTGAACACGATTTCGACCATTGGCTCGTTCCTGCTCGGCCTTTCCACTCTGCCATTTCTCTACAACGTGTGGCGCACCACTCAGTACGGACCCAAAATCGAGGTCGCCGATCCATGGGGTTTCGGCCGGTCCCTCGAATGGGCGACATCCTGCCCAGCGCCCCGGCATAATTTCCATGCGATGCCCCGCGTGCGTTCCGACTCGCCGGCCTTCGACATGAACCATCCGGAGGCGATGGCGAGGCCCGATGCCCAACGCAGACGAGTCGAGCCGCCACCGGATCCGCACGGGGAGGGAAGCGTATGAAGATCGAGGCCTACCTCTTCGCCTGGGTCGCCCTGTTCTTCCTTGTGACTGACGTGATTTATGCCGTGTGGTCCAAGGAGCCTGCCGGCATCGCGGCGCTCACCGTGGCGTTCGCCATGGCGTCCCTGATCGCGTTCTTCTTCGGCACGACGTACCGCAGGAAGGGCATCCGCCCGGAGGACCGCAAGGAGGCCGAGATCCGCGACAGAGCGGGCCCCCTGGGGTTCTTCCCGCCCCAGAGCGCCTATCCGGTGCTGACAGCCGCCGGCAGCGCGGCACTGGCTGTCGGCGTCGTGTACGGCCTATGGCTGGTGCTGATCGGGCTCGGCGTACTGGTGGCGGGAGTCTTCGGACTTGTCTTCCAGTTCGCCGGGGGCAGCGAGGACTGAGCGGCTTTCGGCGTCACGCCGCCGCGGATCGCTATGAAGTCCATTCCTTCGTGATCTCGAAGGAATGGACTTCATGACCCAGCTCTTTTCCGTCGGCGTCAGTGAACGTCCCGGTCACTTGGTAGGTGTCGCGGGCCAGGCGACCGCTCGGCAGCCGCTCCGGCGGAAGCACCAGCTCGTACGGACCGCCCGGCCGGTAACTTCCGAGCATCACCTCGGCCGTCCCGATCACCGCTCCATGCCGTTTCCTCACCACAGTGAACTTGAGGCCTTCGACGGCCTGCCGGAGACGGAAGCCCAGTGTGATGCGGATTTCCGCGCCTTCTTTGAGCGCGAATGGAGCCTCCAGCAGTGTGGTCTCTGCCTTCCCGGGTTCGGGCAGTGCGACGTCGAGCCCTTCGCGCCCCTCAGCTTGCAGAGTGACGCTCAGCAACTCGAGCTGATCGGAACCGTGGATCGGTTCTTCAAGGGGCGCTTTCATCGGACAATCCAGCCTTCGCAGCCACGGTGTCAGCATACTGACACCACACCCCCGCCGGTTGATTCTCGACTGCCCGCAATAAAACGGGACAAACTGCCATGCCTGATTCTCCGCATCCTGGGCACCCGCGTGCCTGAAGGCGGAACGTTCGCAACAGCGCGCACTGTGACGGCGCGGAGGTGATCGACATGGTCCCGATCCTGTGTCCCGCTGGTACCGGTGGTAGGTGATGGGGGGCCGCAACCCGGCAAGGTCAGGTTCTGACCAACACTGACCACGCCCTTGGAGGAACAGATGTCTGCCAGCACTCTTGTCGCCATCATCGTCCCCATCGCGGTGGTGTTGATCATCATCGCCGTAGCGCTGTGGACTCTGTCGCGCCGACGGCGCCTGCGGGAGCGCTTCGGTCCGGAGTACGACCGCACTGTGGCGGAGCAGAACAGCCGACCGGCTGCAGAGCGCGAGCTGCGTGCCCGCGAAGAACGCCACGACAGGCTCGACATCAAGGAACTGCCGGCCGAGGTCCGACACCAGTACGCGGACGACTGGAGCAGCGTCCAGGAACGCTTCGTGGATCGCCCCGGCGAGGCGGTCGCCGATGCGGACCGGCTCGTGGCGCGGCTCATGACCGAGCGCGGATATCCGACCGACGATGGATACGAGCAGCGGCTGGCAGATCTCTCTGTGGAGCACGGCCGCACCCTGGAGCACTACCGCACCGCCCACGAGATCAATGTGCGCAGCGGTGGCGGGCAGGCCACCACCGAAGAGCTGAGAGGAGCGATGGTGCACTACCGCGCACTGTTCGAGGAACTGCTCAGCGACCGGGGCAATGCCCGGCGAAACGACGGCTCCTGAGCCGGATGAGGTGAAAGACATGCAACGAGACGGCATACGGGATGGGGACGATAGGACTCGCCCGCCCGGCGAGGAAGGCCTCACGACCGAGAGCATCGCCAATCCCCAGGGTCCCCGTGCGGAGTCTCAGGACCGGCTGCCCCCCGCCTTCCCAGGAGAGGCCACCGGTGCCACCGGGCAGCAGGAAGAGCCGGTGAACGGCCCGGATGCTGTCGGTGAGGAGCCTGCCGGCATCCCCGAGGAGGCACCGCTGGAATCCGGAAGGGCGCAGGAGGCAGATGAAGAGGACCGGGCACTGCTCGGACCCGAGGAGACGGATGAGTACCGCGGCAAGTGGCGGGACATCCAGAGCACCTTCGTCGACGACCCACGGGACGCTGTGCGCGCCGCCGATGCGCTGGTCGCTGACGTGATGCAGACGCTGGCCAGGTCGTTCTCCGCCCACAAGCAGGGCCTGGAGGCCCAGTGGGACCGGGGCGAGGAAGTTGCGACGGAGGAACTGCGCGTCGCGCTCCAGCACTACCGCTCGTTCTTCAACCGCCTGCTCAGTACCTAGCGGCGTCAACCAGAAGAGGCAGGCCTTCGTCCCGGCGAAAGCGAGGGCTGGGCCGGAGGATGGTGCCGTGCCATGCCATGCCGGAAGGTGGCGCCGTGCCGTTGTGAAGAGATGCTATAGGGGACGTTCGGGTGGTGTGTTGCAGCACCTGCAACTGAACGCGGCCCAGCGGGGCTCTTGTTGGTCAGTGACGACGACCCAGGAGGCCTTGATGAACGCCTGGCAGTTTTCCGAACCTCCGCTGACGACGCCGCAGTCGGCGATCGATTCGTACCGCTTCCCCGGTGTGCGGGACTTCGACCAACCCGAAATCGTGGGAGCTGTCGATGAGCTCGGCGACTACTTCCTGCCCGCGCCGGATCCACGGCAGCGACTGCCGTTCACACTGGCGGCCGAGGACAGCCACCGCCTGGAGCTGCACGCCGTGCTGACCACCGCGGGTATCGCCCCGCTCCCCGGTGACATGGACGCCATCAACGTCCTCAGCACACTGGACGACACAACGGTCGCGGCCGTCCTGCGCTGGGTGAGCAATGCGTCCAGGTAGCTAGCAATTATGCAGCGGTCGAGTATTGAACGGAGAACAACTGATCCATTCAGGTGAGCGGTGCCGGGCATTCCATGCACATACTGGAAGAGGGGCGAAAAGACAGCGAAATCCTGGCGTGGACGAGGGCCACGAGGAGGCGTGCCGACATGACAGTGGAGCAGTTGTCCCAGGCCGACGCGGACTACCTTTCGCAAGTTGAGGGAGCGCGCGACCGCTACGCGAAACGCGCCGGGGAGCGGACTCGCAACCTGCGGGTGCTGGACCGCAGCGGCATCCTCTACGCCGACGCTCCGGAACGGGTGAGCAAGAGACTGGCACGCCTGGGCGCCGACTGGGCGATGGCCACCGCGATCGAGCAGACGCCGGCGGCAGCCACCACGGGCAGCAGCCTGGATCTGGACCCGGACACCGTCGGTGCCGACGTACTGGGGCTGGAACGCCTCATGGGGCGCAATGACCTCATCGGAGTCGGTTTCCTCGAAGCAGGCTTTCTGGCGTCCCGCTCGATCGGGCGGTTGACCGTCCGGGGAGGAGCCGGGATCCACCACGGCACCGGATTCCTCGTGTCCCCCTCGCTCCTGATGACCAACAACCATGTGCTGCGCACCGCGGACGAGGCAGGCCGTGGCGTTGTCGAATTCAACTTCCAGGCAGGCCTGGACGGACAGATGCTCGCTCCGGTGGTGTTCGAGCTCGAGCCGCAGACCCTCTTCGTCACCGACCGCGCCCTCGACTTCAGCGTGGTCGCCGTGGCCCAGACCTCCCAGGACGGCCGGCCGCTCTCGCCCTTCGGCCGACTGCCCCTCAGGGAGACCGAGGGCAAGGTCATCCTCGGCGAGATCGTCAACATCATCCAGCACCCCAACGGCGAGCCCAAGCAGCTGGCACTGCGCGAGAACAAGGTCGTGGACCTGCTGGAAAAGTTTGTGCACTACGAGACCGACACGGCGCCCGGCTCATCGGGGTCTCCGGTCTTCAACGACCAGTGGGAGGTCGTGGCACTGCATCACGCGGGCGTTCCGCGCACCGACGAGAACGGCAAACCCCTTGCCCTCGACGGGTCCCTCTGGCACCCGGGCATGGGTGAGCACCGGCTGGACTGGAAGGCCAACGAGGGGGTGCGGATCAGCCGCGTCCTGGGCGCGCTGAGGCAGTTCCCGCTGTCCGGTGCAGCCGCCGCCCTCCGCGAGGAGCTCTTCGCAGCGGGCGCGGCCCTGCACCCGGTGGAGGCGTCACCGCCGCCGAGCGGGGCGAACCACGTCGGACTTCAGAGTCTCGCGCCGGACGGAGCCACGCATCAGCAGGCGGCGCCCGCAGGAGCCGTACGGTGGACCGTACCGCTGCACATCAGTGTCACCCTCGACCCGGCGACCCTCCTGGCCCAGGCCCAACCTCCGGCCACAGCTGGGGCTGCGGCGCCGACGCCCCTTCCCGTCACTGCCCTCCCCGGCCCCGCGCTTTCCGGGGTCGGACACATCGACGGCCAGTCGCCCGCCGAGAACGACCTGGCCGCCGCAATGGTCAACCTCGCCGCCGCCAGAGCCCGTCCGTACTACGACGCGGACGCGGACCGGATCGCGCGCGACTCCTACTACGCGGACATCCGCTCCGACAGTCCCGCCGGTCTGCGCCACGCGCTCGCCGAGCTGCTGGAGTCCACCCATGAGCGCCGACCCGCGTACAAGCCGATGCGCCTGCTCTACCCCTGGGTCGACCTCCACCCGGACGAGCAGTTGCGCAGCATCTACTCGGGCAAGGATTTCACTCCCGAGGAGCTCATACAGGCCGACGCCGCGGTGGAGGCCGCCCGGATCGGGCGCTGGCAGGAGTTTCTGCTCCACGAGAGCGCGCCCGGACCCGAGGCGCTCGAGGCCGAGTTCGAGGCCCTGGAGGCGGCACTGCCGTTCAACTGCGAGCACGTTGTGCCCCAGTCCTGGTTCGCCAAAAAGGAGCCCATGCGCGGGGATCTGCATCATCTCTTCGCCTGCGAGTCGGCGTGCAACAGCTTCCGCGGGAACATCCCGTACTTCGACTTCCTGGACAGTGAGGAAGTCGTCCGGCACTCCTGCGGACGCCGGGAGCCGCTGAAGTTCGAGCCGTCGGCCGGCAAGGGGCCGGTCGCCAGGGCGACGCTGTACTTCCTGCTGCGCTACCCCGGCTTCATCGGCGACGAGGCACGGGAGCTCCAGCGGGAGCGCCTGAACCTTCTGTTGTCCTGGCACGCCGACGATGCGGTGAGCGAGTACGAGCGGCACCGCAATGCGGCGATAGCCGAGATGCAGGGCAATCGCAATCCGCTCATAGACCACCCGGAGTGGGCAGAGGAAATCGACTTCGCGGGTGCCTGGTCCTGACAACACCGCAGCCCGGCGCACTCGTCCGACCGCCGTCCGGGACGCGGTAGGCGCTTGATCCGGCTACCGGAAGATCGCCATGGCCTGCACCTCCAGGACCGCGTCCTCGGCGTTCCAGTCCTGGACCTTGCCCAGACAGCGTGCCGAGAAGGTGCCTTGCGGGACCTCGTTGCGCAGGCCCTCCGTCGCACAGGTGACACGGACGCGAGGACCTCGTGCGGGATCGTCCGGGTCTCCGTACGGCGCCAGGAAGACCGTGAACTCCGCCGATTCGCTGATCTTCCGGAACCGGCCTCTGATCAGCACGAAATCCTCGATGTCTCGGAGTCGGACGGTGTGCTGGGAACTCCCGGAACCCTGGAGTGCTGCCACCCCTCTGATCAGTGCCTCGTTGCGTCTGACGGTCTGATTGACCAGGTCGACGTGGACGATGACGTCCTTCCTCTCGAGAACGTCCATGATGATGCCGATCACCGAGATGGGCTCCGCCACTTGGAGATACTTGCTGACGATCTCGCTGTTGTCGCGCCTGCCACCGCCCGCGCTCATCCCGAAGACCGTGGCGCGGATGTTCCCGTCCCTGCTGTCGCTGGTCCGCTGCTCGACCTCTTTGCGCAGGGCTGCCGCATAACCGCGCATCTGGTAGTGATCCATGACCGATCTGTCATGGAGGTAGAAGCAGATGCTGTAGGTGAGGTTCTGGCCGCCGGTACGCCTGCCACGGGTGAGCCAGTGGAGCGTCACGGCGAGCAGCCCCACGGCGCCGATCACGGTCATCAGCCACAGGAGCATCCAGGGCCACCAGACGCCCCACCACACGTCACTGAGCACACCCACGTATCTCCTTGAAAGCACTGAGGAGGGACTGGGCTGTGGCGTCGACCATCCGTCCGCCGGTCGCCCGTGCCGCTCGATCGAGTTCCTTGGTGTCGGCCTCGCCATAGCGAATGGTGTAGGTGCGCACGGCGCGGGCCGCCTGCGGCCGTGCCTCGTAACGGCTTATGAAGGCGTCCAGGTTCATCCCGGCGTTGTTCTCACCGTCCGTCATAAGGACGATGGAGACGGGCCGGCCGGGCTGGTCCCGTACGATGCCGGCCACCTTCGTATAGGCACGGTCGAGAGTGGACCAGATGGCCGTGCTCGCGTCGAAGTCGTCGGCCGCGACGAATCCGCGGAGGCGGTCGAGATCCCGCTGCCCGTCGTAGGTCAGGCTCCTGTCGTCGAGTACGCGGCCGCCGAATCGCATCACGGTGAGCGATTCGCCCCGGTAGAACCTGACGAACTTTCCGGAGCGCGAATCGTCGGCGCCGCTGAGGCCGTCGAAGGTGGCACGCACTTTCGCGATGCGCTCGCCCCGCATGGACCCGGAGAAGTCGAGCAGAAAGATCACCTGGGCCGGCTTGTCGCGTTGCGGATCGCCGTAGTCGGCGAGGAGCCGGTCGACGACCTCCTGCTGGTCCGGGAAGTACAGGGCATTGCCGACGGGCTCGCGGAGTACGGGGATCCGGGGCACCGCCGGATCGATCGGCCGGCGCAGCGTACGTTCCATGATCTTCTTCTGGACCGGTTCGCTCTTCAGCCAGTCCACCATCCTGTCGTACGCGGCGCGCTTGGCGGGGTCGAGCAGCAGCAGGGGGTAGTCGGACAGCACCATGCCGTCCTTCGGATAGACGATCTCCAGTGACTTGCGGAGCTTCCGGCCGCTGTTGAGGGAGAGCAGTTCGGACTCGTAAGTGATGAGGGCGTCCACGTCGTCCTGGCGGCGCACGAATCCGTCCGCCAAGCGGCGGGAGGAGCCCTCGGTCAGTGCGTGACCGGTGAAGAAGCCGCGAAGCCGGTCGCAGGAGACGTCCTTGGGACGCAGTGCTCCGCCCGTACCCGCGGCGGCTGTTGCCACTCCGACGAGCGCGGCAAGGCCGCTGTTGCTGTGCCGCGGATCGGCCATTGCGAACTTCAGGGACCCGTCCGCCGCGGCGTCTGCCACATCGGCCCAGGAGATCTGCCCGCCGGGCGCCGCGCGGCGGAGCCGGTCCGCCGTGGCGGGCTTCATGCCGATGACGACCGGAGAGCGCATGATGCTGGTGGTCAGGGGCTTCTCGGCGTGGTGCCCGGCGGCCTTCAGCTTGAGCTGGAAATAGCGGTCGGAGGAGAGCCAGGCGAGGTCGTGGCGGTAGCGACCCGGGACGAGTGCGTTGCTGGCGTCGACGGTGCCCCGGTAGTCCATCTCCAGCTCTATCCCGGTGTCGCGGCGGAGATCTTCGAGTAGGGGCCGCATATCGGCGAGCTCCGAACTGGCCAGCACGCGCAGCGTGACCGGGTCGGGGTCACCCGACGAACAGCCCGAGGCAGCGCCGAGCCATAGCCATGCCATGCACACGGCGATGAAGCCCGTCAGGCGGCCGCGCGCCCTCATTCGGGCAGCCCGGGCGTGGATCCGGCCGGGGACCCGGCCGCCGGACAGTCGCCCACAATGGAGATCATCCTTTCCAGAAACCGCAGCCTCGGCATGGACGTCCTGGTGTTGTCGCCCTCCATCGAGGGGACCGGGATGTCGCGCCCGCGCAGGAATTGGGAAAGCTTGTCGCCCGAGACCTCCCCCGACGGGTCGAGGATCCGGAATCCCAACTCCATTGCCCTTTGCCGCAATTCAGGGTCGTGGGTGATGAGTTCACCGAGCCGGTCGCCCTTCATGTTGAGTGCGATGAACTGGGGCTGGGTCACGAATTTATTGTCCGGGTAGAGAAGCACCCGCTCGGAGTCGAGCTCCTTGGACTCGGCCTGGTATTGCACCTGGTACGCCAGATACTGGTGCTCGTACGCCACCACGACAGGGGCGATTCCCTTTCCCTCCGGGGAGAGGTAGGTCCGGAACACGTCCGCGGCCGGCAGGCCCTGCTCCAGGAGGTGTTTGACCGCTACGGCACGGTCGTCGGCTTCCTTGTCGGTGTCCGGCACCTCGTCCTTCTCGCCGTGCCAGGTGAAGGCGACCAGCGCCAGATAGGTTCCCGCCGAGTTGGACCCACAGACGTCCGGACTCTGGGCGAGGATCCTGTTCGCGTTGGTGATCCCGTGGTTCTGAATCCCGATTTCGTTCCACCGCTTCTCGTCGTCGATGCTCTCCAGAAGCTTCTGCATGTCCACGACGTAATAGAGCGGCTGGCCCTTCCCGGAGGCGCGTTGCGGCGTGACGATCTTCGCGGCCTCCAAGGTCTCGGCGTACTCGCGGTACGTGGCGAGCACGAGGGGGCTGACGAACGGCCGGTGCACCTTGACGTACTGGTTCTTCGCCGCACGCTGGCTGGTGATCAGATCCCCGGCCGGCTGTCCGGAGGGAAACACGAAGTCGTACGAGGAGATATCCCGGATGGCCACCTCACGCGATCCTGAGTGGGTGATGTGGACCCGTATGTGATGCTTCAACAGGAGACGCTGAACCTCTTTATCCTCGAAGAAGTCCCGCTTGGACGCCATCTTGCCCTCGAGCGTGACGACTCGCTCGAAGGGCAGCAGGACGTTCCCCGAAACCGCCAGCACGGCCACACTCGTCAGGACGGCGGCGAGTACGGGCAGGAAGGCGACCAGAAGACGACGGCGCGACCATAAGGACGAGGACTGGCGCCGGACGTCCAGGCGCGGCTCCTCGATGACAGGCCTCTCCCCGATGACCACAGACCTCTCCCCCGCTTCCCCACGGTCCCCCGGCTCGTTCAAGGAACAGCATTTCGCAGCCGGAGGACTCACGTGCGGGCTTCGGCGAATCCGGCGTCGACAACTCCGCCGATCCATCGGCGGGCCGAGGGCGCCACTCCGGTGCCATCACCGCGCGAACCGGTCCTGCAGGTGTCAGACTCGAAGAACGGCAGATCGGGGGGCAAGCCGGCATTTCAGCTTCCGCCACCGTCAGTAAGGGCATGCGCCATGACCTGGGCATCGTGGACGACCACCGGAATCTACGCGGGAGCCGGTGGCGTCCTCACCGAAGAGGTCGGTGTGATCAGCGGTGACCTGACCGTCCATACCACCTGGTCCGAGGACCAGGCCCAGATCGCCGTTCAGTTCAGCGGCGCCTCGGACTGGTACACCATGGCCGGCAGCCCCGTCCCGTGCGCCTCCGAAGAGGCCAGCCGCACCCTCCACCAATCCATCGTGGAGGCGGTGCGGGAAGCAGCGGGAGCCGCCCCCGTCTCCGTCGACCAGGGCATGGCTCCGCCGGCCTGAGCCGCCAGGACTGCGCCGCGTCCTGGACCGTCACTGTGCGCTACGTACTCAGGTCGCTGTGTTCACAGCGACGTCATCGCCGCCATGCGGTGCCTACCAGCCCGACCGAGGGCAGGCGCACCCGTTCCCGCGCGCGCTCCCCGAGGTCACGCCCGCCCTGCTGGACGTGCTCCTGGTCCACCTGCTCCGCGCATGGCTGGACGAAGAGGCCTCTCGCGGGTCCGGCTCCGGCTGGTGCGCCGGGCTCACCGGTCCGGCCGTCGCGCCGCGCTCGACCACATCCACCGGCAGCCCGCGCGGCCGCGGGATGTCCAGAACGGCTCTCGCCAAAGCGTTCACCTCGTTCGTCGGGCAGTCGCCCGATGGCCCAACAGGTCGGTTGCAGCTAGGAATTCGCCTTCGCCCAACGCCTTCAAGCGCACGTCCAAACTCGCCCCGCCGCCCGCTTCCGGCGGGAGCACCGTGCGGTCCCCGATCCACGTCCTGACGGTGCGACAGCTTCTAACGGTGCATCAACCACCTGAACCCCGGGACGCGACATCGACACGTTCCTGCCCGAACGGACGCTCCTCGCCCGTTCGCCGTCCTTCTGTCGCTTTATTCACCGTGACAGTCTCCGCTCCGGTGACCTGCATAAATGATCAAGCGAGAGCAGCCGCTACACCTGCCCGGGTGACACATATGTCGATGCGTCATGTTGCGGAGCTGACGGACTGTCGGTTGCCTCATGAGCGGAGCACAGCAGAGGCGCCGCGCAGACAGGCCGGACACTGCTCCGTTGGAGGATCGTCATGCGTAACACACGTGTCGGTGTAGGTATTGGCCTGGCTCTCGGTGCCCTTGGTCTGTCGGCCTCGGCCGCTGTCGCCGCCGGTGCCTCGGACATCGACATCCAGCCGGGGAAGGCCTCCCCGGGCACCAAGGTCATCGTCAGTACCAAGGCCTGCGGCCCGGACGTGACCTACGGCAAGGGCGAGTCGAAGGCCGGAGGGGCGTTCCACCTCTTCGAAGGTGAGAGTAAAGGCGAACTCACCGGCGAGTTCGAGCTCCCGGAAGGGACCAAACCCGGGAGCGACACCGTCACCTTGAAGTGCCCGCCGCGGATCAAGGTCACTGATACATATCAGATCACCGACCACGAGGGCGAGGGCTCCGACCACGAGGGCACCGACCACGAGGGCGAGAGCGCCGACCACGAGGGCACCGACCACGAGGGCGAGAGCGCCGACCACGAGGGCACCGACAACCACCCGAACGGCTCAGTCGACGCCGGCTTCGGGCCGCCCCAGGACAGAGGTACGCAGTTCGCCCTGGGCGGTGTGCTGCTCGCCGGAGCCGTCGCGGGGGGTGTGGTCAGAAGGCGCCGCCGTCTGAGCGGCATCCGAACCTGACCGTCCGACGCCCGCGCACCGGCCCCCGGACACGGCAACGGTCCGGGGGCCGCGAGGGCCTACCACCACCCGCTGCGAAAGCAGAGGCTCAACCGCGATGGAAAAAGGGCACAGGACCAGGGCTTCCGCACACTCGTCCACCCCTTCAGTCAGGTTTCTGGCCAGCGCACTGGTGGCCGGTACCGTACTGGTGATCAGCGCGGCACGCGACGAGCAGCCACCGCAGCCTTCGGCTGCCCAGGCCTTCTCCACTGCTGTACGCCCCGCCCCCAGCGGCACCGCCTCAGCCGCGCGACCCATCGTCCAGCCGCTGCCGCCGTCGGATCCGGTTCGCATTCGGGTCCCCGCCATCGGCGTGGACGCCCCCATGACAAGACTCGGCCTCGACGCCTCGGGGGCACTACGGCCTCCGCCCGCCGACAAACCCACCCTTGCCGGCTGGTACGGCGACGGCACGGCTCCGGGCTCGAGGGGGACAGCCGTCACCGCCGGGCACGTGGACACGCCTGCGGGCCCCGCCGTCTTCCAGAACCTCGGTGCCCTGACCAAGGGCGACACCATCGAGATCAGCCGGGCAGACCGGCGCACGGCCGTGTTCGCCGTCGACGCCGTGGAGGTCTACGACAAGAAGAAGTTCCCGGACGAGAAGGTCTACGGCAGCTCCGGCCTACCCGAACTGCGGGTGATCACCTGCGGCGGCAGATACACCAAGCACACCGGCTACCAGGGCAACGTCGTGGTCTACGCGACGCTGAAGGCGGTGAGATAGCCCACCGCCCGCGGTGTCCTCAACTGGAAGGTCCCAGGCCGCCCTGCGCGAGAACCCGTCGCTCGAAAGCCGCGAAGGCGGCCTCCTGCCGCCATTCCACCGCCGCCTTCGGGCTGGCCGCGATGAACGCCGCGCACCTGGGCCCCGGTACGCGCTCCCCGGGGCGTACGGCGAGGCACTCGCGCACCGGCCGGTAGCCGTCCAGGGTGCGCCACAGGCTGTGGCCCGGCAGGAACGCGTGCTCGAGGGAGGCCCGGGCCAGGTCTTTCAGTTCCCGATAGGACAGGTTGTACGTCTGGGCCGCACGCCGGTACTCGTCGCTGATGGTGATCCGGGAGACCCCCGCGTCATCGGTGGCGAGCACGACGGGAACGCGGTGCTCCCGGTACAGCGGGAAGGGGTGCTCGGGGCCGGAGATGCCGAGGATCTGGTCGTTGCTGCTGAGCGGGACCTCTACGGCGATACGGCGCTCGGCCATGGTCCCCATGAGTTCCTCCGCCGCGTCCTCGTGCCGGATGTCGACGCCGTGGCCGATGCGCTCGGCGTGAGCGACGTTCACCGCCTCGCGGATGTGGAAGCGCAGGTCCTCGGGCTTGACCAGGCCGGGGGCCAGTTCGCCGGCGTGCAGGGTGATGTGCGCCCGCGGGTAGACGCGGTGCAGATGGGCGAGCATCCGCATGTGGAGGCTGTAGTCCCGCAGGGAGACGGCTCCGTCCTCGGGCTGGACCAGGTTCACCGCGGCGAACCGCGGGTCGCGTTCGGCCAGTTCCATGGCCAGCACCATCTGGGTGAAGACCCTTTCGGGGGTGCTGTTCCGCGAGACCTGCGAGATGAACCGGAAGGGCACCGCGCAGCCCGGGTCCGGCGTCGCGCTGTCGCAGTGGGCGGTGGCGCGGAATGCCGCGAGGCCCTGGTCGGCTTCCGTCTGTGCCTGGCGCACGACCTGGTCCATGGCGCCGTCGGCGAGCAGCTTCTGGTGCATCCGGGGCAGGCTCGCGTCGTAGCCGACCCGGTCGGCAAGCGCGGTGGCCCCGCGTGCGTTGGGGGTGACCATCAGCTCTTGGTAGAACTGCTTCTGCCGCGCAGCCGTGTTCGACACCTCGGCCATCAACTCCCCGGGATGGCGCTGGGCCACCTCGGAGAACTTGCCGAAGGTGGCGAAGAAGTGGTCGTGTCCCGACTCCTCGCCCGGCGTGAAGTCCTGCATCGACCAGGCCCGCAGTACCTGCTGGCGGAACGCTGCGTCGGTACGCATCTCGACAGCCGGCCGACTGTTCGCCGGGCACGGCGGCGGGAGGTCCCGCTGGGTGCCGTTCTCGATGCACAGACCATCCGCCATCGCCAGGTCCATCAGCAGTTCGGTCGATACCGCACCGGAGAGATGGCTGTGCAGGTCGGCGCCCTTGGGCAGCTCGCGGAAGAAGGAGGCCAACGCTTCTGGCTGGTTGCGGATGCCGTCCAGATACGCCGATACGCGGCGCTCGACGGCGGGGGGCGGGGCCACCTCGGCGCCGGTGTCGGCGGCGGCCGACTGCGTGGCGAGCAGGGTCAGCGCCAGGGCGAGCAGCATCGTCGGACGGCTCCGCGCGGTGCGGCGATTCTTGGTGATCATGCTGGCATCGTGGCCAGCCCCGTCGACGACTGACGAAGTGACAGGCCGTGATCACCTGAAGGGGCGAGTAGCCAGGCGCCCATGAGCAAGGCGGCAAGCTCCGCCGGGTTCGCCGCTCGGTTCCGTCCGCATGGCCGCCAGGCTACGGAACCGCTCCACCGACGCCCAGCCGTGTTCTCCAGGCCGCAGCTCTCAGACCGTCTCTGACGCCGCCTCATCGACGCCGGTAGGCTGATACGACTATGTCCCGCCTCCCCCACCCCCACCGGCGGCCTCACCGAGTCGTCGTCGCCGCACTCGCCGTCGGCGCCGCCGTCGTGAGTCTCGTCGGGTGTGCCGCCGACACCGGGGCGCGGGACGGGGGCGTCGCGCCGCGGGTGGCGCCGCCCGTCAGTTCTTCGCCGCTGTGGCCGCAGCACGCCACGCCCACACCGCCCGCGAGCGAGCCCACCGCCTCCGGCCGTCAGTATCTGAGCATCAAAGGCATCCAGGTGGGCGCGGGCGGGCTGAAGCAGATACCGGTGAAAGAGCTGCTGGAGGGGGACCCGAACGTGCCCCAGCTCGTACGGGATGCCATGCAGAACTGTCCCGGCTCGGCGTGCGGTCTGCGTGCGCCCGTACACCGGGATCTCACCGGGGACGGGCGGGACGAGCTGATCGTCGCGCTGGATGAGCCGAAGGCCGGGCTGACGCTGATTCAGGTGTACCGGGCCTTCGGTACGGCCGTGCGGCCGGTGTTGATCAGTTGGGGTCCCCTCGGGCTCACCGGTGAGACCTTCGGGCACGATCTGGTCCTCACGTCGACCGGGAACGACGGCCGCTTCACCACCCGTTACCGGTGGGACGGCAACGTACTCACCGCGGCCGTCCCACAGGACCAGACCGGTGACCGGGCTCAGTCCGCCGGGTCGAGTCCGTCGCCGAGCCCCCGGACCAGGACGGACCGATGACCAGTTCCCCCGCCATGCCCGGCAGCGCCATCGAGGCGCATCTGTTGCTCGTCGAGGACGACGAGGTCATCCGTAACACCGTCCGTATGCTCCTCGACCGCTACGGCTTCACCGTCTCCACCGCCGCCGACGGGCTGACCGGTCTGGAGCTCTTCCGCGAGCGGCGCCCGGACCTGCTGCTCCTCGACGTCATGCTCCCCGAGCTCGACGGCATCGGACTGTGCCGCCGTATCCGCGAACTGAGCCTGGCGCCGATCCTGATGATGTCCGCACGGGGCGACGCCCTCGACGTCGTATCAGGGCTGGAGGCGGGCGCCGACGACTACGTCATCAAACCCTGCGAGAGCGCGGTACTCGTCGCCCGCATCCGCTCCCTGCTGCGTCGCGCCTCCTTCACCCCCTCGCCCGCGGGCGGCGCTGCCGACACGGCCACCCTGACCTTCGGGGACCTCACCATCGACACCCGCGGCATGGAGGTACACCGCGCCGGACAGCCGCTCGCCCTCACCCCGACCGAACTTCGGATGCTGCTCGAATTCGCCGCGTCGCCCGGCGTCGTACTGGAGCGCCGGACCCTGCTCAGCCGGGTGTGGGACCACGCCTGGCACGGCGACACCCGTGTCGTCGATCTGCATGTGCAACGCCTGCGGACGAAGATCGGCGCCGAGCGGATCGAAACGGTCCGCGGCTTCGGCTACAAGCTGCGGCGCTGACCATGCCACTGAGATGGCGCATCGCCGCCCTCGTCGCCGTGGCCATCTGCGCCGTCGTCGCCGCCGTGGGCCTGCTCGTCCACCACGCCTCACGCGACCGCGAACTGACGCAGGCCCGTGAGGCGGCCCGTACGACGCTCGACCGTGCCGCCGTCACCTATGCCCGCTCCGGCACCGTCCAGGGCACCGGCGCCGGCCTCGACGCCCCCGGACTGCCCGCGGGGCTGCGCGATCTGGCGGCCCGCGGGCATCAGGGAACGGAGTACGCCACCGATCCCGCCGGGCCTGCGATGTGGGCCGCCCGTCCCGCGGGCGGGCAAGTGCTGTCCGTACGCATCGACATGACCACCACGCTGCGCGACATCAGCGCTCTCGACACGAGCATCGCCTGGGCCGGAGCGCTCACCACCGCGGCCATGCTGCCGCTCGGCGTGCTCAGCGCCGGGCAGATGAGCCGCCGGCTGCGCCGTGCCGCGGGAACCGCACGGCGCATCGCCGACGGGGACCTCGATGCCCGGATCGAGGCCGCACCGCGTCCCCGTGACGAGATCGCCGAGATCTCCACGGCTGTCGACACCATGGCCGCCGCACTGCAACAACGCCTGCGCGGCGAGCAGCGGTTCACCGCCGACGTTGCGCATGAGCTGCGCACCCCCCTCATGGGCCTGGTCACCGCCGCCGAACTGCTACCCGAGGGGGAGGCCGCCGGATATGTGCGCGACCGGGTACGCGTCCTGGCCGCCCTCGTCGAAGACCTCCTCGAAATCTCACGGCTCGACGCCGGGGCGGAGGAGGCCGACCTCTCCCCCAGCCGCCTCGGCTCCCTGGTCGAAGACATCACCGCCCGCACCGGCCTGTCCGTACAACTCGTCGTCAGGACCGGCGAGTACGGACAGGACGGGGCGAAGGGCGAGGTGTGGACCGATTCCCGTCGGCTGGAACGCATCCTCACCAACCTGATCGTCAACGCGCACCGGCACGGCCTCGGGCCCGTCACAGTCACGGTGGCGCCCGACGGCAGGACCGTGACCGTACGCGACCACGGCACCGGCTACCCGGACAGCGTGCTGCAGGACGGTCCGCAGCGCTTCCGCACCGGCGCACGGGAACGCGGCACAGGCCACGGGCTCGGGCTGACCATCGCCATCGGCCAGGCCCAAGTCATCGGCGCGGCACTGGAGTTCGCCAACGCGCCCGATGGGGGCGCACAGGCCACCCTCCGACTCCCGGACGCGGAGCCGCCGATACACGGCTGATACATCTCCGAGGCACAGCCGATGTCTGCCTTTGCGTTTACAAAGATCTTCGGCGCTGAGGATGGCGCCATGCGTACCAGGTGGAGTCCGGACCGGACAGCGGAGCGGCAGAAGGCGAGCGGCGTCAGCAGCGAGGCAGGTGCGCACAGAGAGGCGAGAGGGGCACACCGCGACGCCCGTGTCCCGCGACGACGGCGGAAGGCCGGGCGGCGGACCGGGACAGGCCGCTTCCGCCGTTTCCTCACCTGGAAGAAGGCACTCGTCTGCGTCGTCACCCTGGTCGTTCTGCTCGCCGGAGGCTTCACCGTCCTCTACGTCTCCATCGACATCCCCCAGGCCAATGAACTGGCCAAGGCGCAGAGCAACGTCTATCTGTACAGCGACGGCACCCGCCTCGCCCGCACCGGGGAGATCAACCGGGAGACGGTCCCGCTGAGCAGGGTGCCCGAGGACGTCCGGTATGCCTTCGTGGCGGCGGAGAACAAGGACTTCTACAGCGACTCCGGCGTGTCGCTGTCCGGCACCGCCCGCGGCATCCTGAGCACACTCACCGGCAAGGGCAAGCAGGGTGGCTCGACCATCACCCAGCAGTACGTCAAGAACTACTACCTCAGCCAGGAACAGACCGTCACCCGCAAGGTCAAGGAACTGGTCATCTCCCTCAAGGTCGACCGGCAGAACTCCAAGGACGACATCCTCGCCGGGTACCTGAACAGCAGTTACTACGGGCGTCTCGCCTACGGAGTCCAGGCCGCGGCCCGCGCGTACTACCACCGGGAGGTCGAGGACCTGAGCGTCGAGCAGGGCGCGTATCTTGCCGCGTTGCTGCAGGCGCCCAGCCAGTACGACTGGGCCATCGCCGGCCCCGAGGGCAAGCGGCTGGTCACGGAGCGCTGGAACTACGTACTCGACAACATGGTCGGTGAGGGCTGGCTGGACAAGGGCGCGCGGCAGCGGATGAAGTTCCCCGAGCCGGTGGCGCCCACACCGGGCGCCGGACTGTCCGGCCAGTCGGGTTATCTCGTGGACGCCGCCCGGCGCGAGCTGATGGCCTCCGGGGTCAGCGAGCAGGAACTGGCGGGCGGTGGCTGGCGTATCACCCTCAACATCGACCCGGACAAACAACGGGCCCTGGAGCAGGCCGTCACAGCGGGGCTCGGCGAAGGTGCGGATGCGAATGCCGAGGCGGCGGACGAGGGGGCACCCGGTGAAGCCGCCGACAGCAATCGTCAGGCCGGAGCCGTTTCTGTGGACCCGACGTCCGGACGTATCGTCGCGCTGTACGGCGGCCGCGACTACACCCGCCACTACCTCAGCAACGCGACCCGCTCGGACTACCAGGCAGGTCCCACCTTCGAACCCGTCGCAGTGGCCGCATCCATGGAGGCCAAGACCGAGGACAAGGATCAGTACGGTCAGTACGGCACCGAGCACATCAAGGAGACCGCGAATGCGCTCGGACTGGACGTGGACACAAGCGACTTCGCCTCACCAGAGGCGACGTCGCTGGGGCTGATGGGGGCCAGTCCGCTGGAACTGGCCGGCGTCTACGCCTCGTTCCACCATGAGGGCAGGAAGGTCACCCCCTCCATCCTGAAGTCCGCGGAGCGCGACGGTGAGAGTACGCATCTGCGCGGCGCGGTCGGCGGTCAGGCGATCGACCCCGAGACCGCCGAGCTGGTCAGTTCGTATCTGAGCGGCGGCGTCGGCCGGGGCGGGACCGACGGCCATTTCACGCCCGGCGTCAACGACCTGACCGTCACCACGACCTCGGGTCGCACCGACGACAGGAAGGCCGAGTGGTTCATCGGCTCGACGAACGACCTCGTCACCGCGATCGGCCTTTTCGGCGAGGACGCCACCACGCAAAAGCAGGTCACCCTCAAGAACATCGGCGACGGCCATCCCGCCAAGATCTGGTCCGCGTACACCAAGCGGGGCCTGCCCCATGAGCAAGCCGTGCCCACTCCCGATGCCACGGGCCCGGGCACGCCCGGCGGCACGGCGGACGGCGACGCCGCATGAACGCAGTTAGACGGGCCGATGCCGGGGAACCCGCTCACCGTAGGCATATCCGCCCCAACAGCCCTGCGGAAGAAGGCCCTTATGGCAGTCGCCAAGACGACCGTGCTGATCCTGGACTGCGGGGAGCCCGCGGCTCTCGCGGAGTTCTACGCCACCCTGCTCGATGCCCGGACCCAGGTGGGAGCGGACCCCGACTACGTCGAGATCGTCGGTAACGACGGGGTGCACCTGGCCGTGCACAGGGATCGCGGGTACGCACCACCCAGCTGGCCGCGGCCGGACGACTCACAACAGGCGCACCTGCGGATCCTCGTCTCGCACGACGACATGGACGAGGCCGAACGAGAGGCGATCAGCCTCGGCGCCCGCCCGCTGGACACCAAGGACAACGGCGGACCGCGCGATGTGCGCCTCTACTCCGATCCCGCCGGGCACTCCTTCTCGCTGGCGGCCTCGGCCCCGCGCTCCGACGCACCACGGGCGCCGGAGCCCCAGGACGGCCTGCGCCTGGCCTGAGGCCGTCGGCGGGTGGTCGGGCACGTCACGTGCTCCGCGACCGACGACGTCCTCGGCCGTGGCGCAGGCTGCTGCCGAACCCGACCAGGCAGCCGCGATGAACGGCATCATTGATCCAGGCCGGTGATGTCGGCGGCGTGTCGGAACACGTCGACGAGCATGGGGAGGGTCAGCAGCCCGGTGAATGTGTTGCGCTGGCTCGGGTGGTAGCAGCCGAGCAGATGCAGCTCCCGGCGCTCCCCGCGGCCGGGAAGTGTCACCTGCGCGCCGTGCGCGAACACAGGCCGGGGTCGCGGCAGTTGCCACCCCGCCTCGCTGAGGACGGGTAGCAGCGCCTGCCAGCCGAAAGCGCCGAGGACGACCACCGCGCGCAGGGTGGGGCTGAGCAGTTCCAGCTCCCTCGCCAGCCATGGCCGGCAGGCGTCCCGCTCGGCCGGGGTCGGCTTGTTCTGCGGTGGAGCGCAGTGAACCGGCGCCGTGACCCGTACTCCGCGCAGCTTCAGCCCGTCGCCGCGGTGCGTGGAGTCCGGCCGGGAAGCAAGGCCGGCGGCGTGCAGCGCGGCGAAGAGGATGTCGCCCGACGCGTCCCCGGTGAACATCCGGCCGGTCCGGTTGCCCCCGTGTGCCGCGGGCGCGAGCCCGACCACGGCCAGCGCCGCGTCCGGCGGACCGAATCCGGGGACCGGCCTTCCCCAGTACTCCCAGTCCCGGAAGGCGGCGCGCTTCGTTTCTGCGACCTCCTCCCGCCAGGCCACCAGCCTCGGGCAGGCCCGGCACCGGGCCACCTCGGCGTCCAGCTCGCCGAGCTCCCGGCAGTGCGGTGCGCTGCGCGCGGGAAAGTCCCCGTCTGCAGGAGTCGGCGGTGGCTGTGCCACTTCGCCTCCCTCACTGTGTCGACACGTTTTTCCGAGGAGCGCGGACCCGCATCCGGGAGCATCGCAACATGGCGGGGTCGTCAGGCGGCGAAGCCGAGGTTCGTCACGTACTCGTACTTCCCCCAGTCTGAGCCGAGGTCGGCGATCTGGTCGATCCACGCGTCGTCCAGAGCCTGGAAGTCGCCCGCCGACCATGCACGGACGATGGCGTCCCAGTGACGGATGTTGAGGGTGCGGAAGCCCAGCACCCGCTGGTGCGGGCGGGCCACCTGAGACTGGTTGAGCGGGTGGATCTCCACCCTTGTGCCGCCGCGCGCGTTGAGGCGCCCGAGGAGATGACGGGCGACGTTCCTGCGCCGCACTGCCCAATAGGCCGTGTCGATACGCTCCAGGTTCGCCCTGGACGGACTGCGCCTGCCGGACAGCCAGGCCTTGACGGTGCGGTCGGTCGCGGTCAGGCCTGCCTCGCGCGCCGCGCTGAGGGCATGGCCGGTCTTCGTCAGATAGTGCAGGCGCGCCAGCAGGCCTCGCTTCGACGTCACGGGCGAGGCGATGCCCTCGACGAGGCGGTCGAGCTGACGCGCGGCGGCTTCCGAGCCCTTGATGCCGCGGGCGCCGTAGTGCCCGAAATTGTGTGTGCGCTCAGGCATTTACCGCTCCTCCCCCGCATCCTCGTCCACGGCGGCACCGGCCTCGTAGACGTCCTTGACCTTCACCTCGGCAACGCCGCGGCCCTCCGGGAAGACACTCCGCCAGTCCCCGAGCACATGCAACTCGTCGGTGCCCATGGCGCGGACCACCGCAAGACCTTCGTCGTGCGCCTTGTACGCCTTCATCCAGAGGTTGGCGAAAGCCTGGGAGCGGATGATGTGCATCCAGTCCGGCCGGTACAACTCCCGGTTGTAGTTGGACTCCCCCATCGTGGACACGAACTTCGAGTACATCGCCTTTACGTATTCCAGCGTTACGTCGTCGTTTTCCTCGATTGCCTTCTCACGGGCGTCACGCAACACGCCGCGGAATTTCTCGAGCAGGTTCTCCGTCGCCCCGGACGTGAACGACTCGTGGATGACGGGTGGTTCACACAGTCCGTACCTCGCCGTGGAAAGCCGCAGCAGAAGGCGGAGTGTCGGCTCGCTCACCCACAGCGGGCCCGGCTCGTCGCGGGCGCCGATGGGATTCGGGAGCACGTCCTCGTACTCCCAGTCGGGTGGGGTGACCAGGTGCACTCCGGCGCGGCGCCGGTCGTGACGATTTCCGGAGGAATGCTCGAGCTCGCCGAGCGGCAGATGTGTCTTCAACGCGGACAGATAGGCGCCGTTGACGTCCAGAGCGGTGATCTCGTGCTGTCCGGGCGGGAGCTCGGACCGCGTCCACTTGGGGCGGGCCTCCCAGATCTCGTCGGCGCCCTTCGCGGACTTCTTTCGGAGGATGTCGGGGATCCAGGGGTGGCCGATGATGTCGTAGCGCGCGCCCTTGCGGCATGTGTCCAGCAGGATCATCGCGTCCGGGATGGCACGGCGCACCAGGGCTGCCGTGGCCGCCTCCAGATCGCCGCCGTGCTTCTCGAGCGCCGCGCGGACGGCGTCGCCGATCACATCGGGCACGTCGGAGGTGCTCTGGAATGCCCGCCGTGTGGAAGGTTTTCCGGGCCGGGCGGCGACGGGGACCGTCGCTCGCGAAGCCGCGGTCTGCGGGGGCATGGCTTGCGGGGGCGTGGCCTGCGGGGGCACGGTCTGTGGCAGCGCGGTCGCGCATTCGGCCGGATCGAGATGCTGCGGGAAGCCCGCGACCTGATGCATCGCGGGCCCGCCGCACAGCACACACGCCGCCGGCTGGGCCAGAAGCTCGACGTCGTCGCCTTCGGGCTCCGCGGCGGGAGTCATGGCCGCCGGCTCAGGCTCCGTCACGGTGACCTCAAGTGCGTCCGGCTCCGGCTCCGGCTCCGGCTCGAGTTTCGCCAGTAGTCCTTCGAGGAGGTACGCGTACTTGGCCCGCACCTCCCCGGTCGGCTCACGACCGGACTCCCAGCCGCCGACCGTCTTCGGATTGACCCCGACAGCCCGCGCCACGTCCGCCTGGGAGAGTTTCAGGGCCAGGCGCAACGCTCGGCGTTCGTCCGCGGACGGCAGTTCGGCCTCGACGCGCACGGATGCGAGCAGCGCATCGACCGACTCGAAATCCGTCACCGCCCCACCGCCCTCGGAGCCCGTGCCGTTTCCGAACGCGTGCTGCGCAGGCGGGCGGCCGGCAGCAACTCGCAGGCGCGGGTGGGGCCGGCCAGCAGTTCCAGGGCGGGCAGGCCGAAGTGCGCGGCCAGCAGGTCGCAGTCGTCCAGGGTCCATGCCGTACGGCCGGACTGGCGGCGGGAGATCTGCGTCTGCGTCAGGCCGAGGGGGCCTGCCAGGTCGTTCTGGGAGTCCCCGGTCGCCTGCATCAGGGCCGCGACGGTTAGGCGCAGCGTCTCCCTCAGCGTCATTGGCATATGCGGACTCTATCAATCTCAGGCCCTGAAGGGCCAGATCATGCATAGTCCGCATGGAGTTGCGTCGGCCGCGGTGGATCGTGACTGGCCGCAGGCGGATCAGCGGTTGACCGCGGGAGCGGCGGCCGTGCCAGCGGTGGAGGCGGTGACGACCAGGCTGCGAGTGGTCGCCGCGCGGCGCTCCAGCAGGTGGGAGACGACGGCGAGGCCGAGGGCGGAAGCGGCGAGGGCTGCGCCGACCCAGTTGGGTGCGGTGTAGCCGAGTCCGGCCGCGATGACCATGCCGCCGAGCCAGGCGGCGAGGGCGTTGCCCAGGTTGAAGGCGCCGATGTTGACGGCGGAGGCCAGGGTGGGAGCGCCCGCTGCCTGGTCCAGGACCCGCTTCTGCAGCGGCGGTACGGTCGCGAAGCCCAGCGCGCCGATCAGGACGATGGTGATCGCCGCGGTGACCGTGTTGTGCGCGGTGAGGGTGAACAGCGCCAGCACGAGGGAGAGGGCGCCCAGCGACACGTACAGCAGCGGCATCAGAGCACGGTCGGCGAACTTTCCACCGATCAGGTTCCCGCCGACCATGCCGAGGCCGAACAGGACCAGCAGCCACGTGACGGAGGAGTCGGCGAACCCGGCGACCTCGGTCATCATCGGCGTGATGTAGGTGATCGCGGCGAAGACTCCGCCGAAGCCGAGGACCGTCATGGCCATGGCGAGCAGGACCTGCACATTGCGGAAGGCCGCCAGTTCGTGGCGCAGCCGTACGCCTTCGGGCCCCGGCTGCTCCGGCACCAGCTTCGCCACGCCGAGGAGTCCGACGACGCCGAGGGCGGCGACGATGAAGAAGGTGGCGCGCCAGCCGGCGCTCTGGCCGACGTAAGTGCCGAGCGGGACGCCGACGACGTTGGCGACGGTCAGACCGGTGAACATCATCGCGATCGCGCCGGCCTTCTTCTCGGGGGCGACGAGGCCGGCCGCGACGACCGAGCCGATGCCGAAGAAGGCGCCGTGGGCGAGCGAGGCGACGACCCGGCCGGCCAGCATCACGCCGAAGACGGGTGCGACGGCGGAGAGGACGTTGCCGGCGATGAACAGGCCCATCAGCAGCATCAGCATGCGCTTCCGGGACACCTTCGTACCGAGGATGGTCATCAGCGGGGCGCCGAGCACGACACCGAGCGCATAGCCGGTGACCAGGAAGCCGGCCATCGGGATCGACACGCCGAAGTCCGCGGCGACATCGGGCAGCAGCCCCATGATGACGAACTCGGTGGTGCCGATGCCGAATGCCCCGATGGCGAGGGCGAGGAGCGCGAGTGGCATGGGGGACCTTTCAGAAAGACTGCGTCTGCGCCTTACAAGCGTCCACAATAATTGCAGACGCCATTAATTGCAAGCGCGCCCTATTCGGGAAACTGGCACAGTCGTGGTCCATACCAAACCCTTGACAGGTGCTTAGTTCACTTCTTAAATCACGTAGTGAACTAAGTCTCATGTCATATGCACGACACATCCCCTTCCTCCTTCATGTCCCGGAAGGGAGAGTCATGGACTCCCCCCGTTTGTCGCGGCGCTTACTGCTGTCCGTTCTGTCAGTCCTGACCCTCGCGACTCTCACCAGCGGTCTCGCACAGGGCGAACCCGCACCGCCTGTCGCCGCGGCGGCCCCGGCCGCCCTCACGTTCACCGACGGCCCCGCCGGCCCCGCCGGCTCCGCCGTCGACGCCGGCAAATGGCAGATCGAGACGGGCGACAACGTCAACAACCATGAGCGGCAGTACTACACGGCGGACAACCGCAACGCCGCTCTCGACGGCCAGGGTCATCTGGTCATCACCGCCCGCCGCGAGAATCCTGCCAACTACCAGTGCTGGTACGGCAGATGTGAGTACACTTCCGCCCGGCTGAACACTGCGGGCAAGTTCACCCAGACCTACGGACATGTCGAGGCCAGGCTCAAAGTGCCGCGCGGCCAGGGCATGTGGCCCGCCTTCTGGATGCTCGGCAACGACATCGGCCAGGTCGGCTGGCCGGGCTCGGGCGAGATCGACGTCATGGAGAACGTCGGCTTCGAGCCCTCCACCGTCCACGGCACGCTCCACGGCCCGGGCTACTCCGGCTCCGGAGGCATCGGCGCGGCGTACACCCTCCCCGGTGGTCAGGCCTTCGCCGACGCCTTCCACACCTTCGCCGTCGACTGGGCTCCCGATTCGGTGACCTGGTCGGTCGACGGCAACGTCTACCAGCGGCGTACGCCTGCCGATCTCGGCGGCCGTACCTGGGTGTTCAACAAGCCGTTCTTCCTGATCCTCAACCTCGCGGTCGGCGGCTACTGGCCCGGCGACCCCGACGGCAGCACCGTCTTCCCCCAGCAGCTCGTCGTCGACCATGTCCGGGTCAGCACCAGCGACAGTCCCGGCGTCGGCGGCACCATCACGGGTCTGGGCGGCAAATGCGTCGACGTGGCGGGAGCCAACAGCGCCAACGGCACACCCGTACAGCTCTACGACTGCAACGGCACCGGCGCCCAGCAGTGGAACGTCGGCACGGACGGCACCATCCGGGCGCTGGGCAAGTGTCTCGACGTCACCTCCGGCGGGACGGCAAATGGCACGACCGTCCAGCTCTGGGACTGCAACGGATCAGCCGCGCAGCAATGGACCGTCACCGCCGCCCGCGACATCGTCAACCCCCGGGCGGACAAATGCCTGGACGCCACCGCCAACAGCTCAGCCAACGGCACCCGCCTGCAGATCTGGACCTGCACCGGAGCCGCCAACCAGAAGTGGACGGTGACCGGCCGATGAACGGGCAACTCCTTCGCGGGCGGCGGTGAACGGCCCGACAACAACAAGACCGTCACGGTCGCCGACTTCCGCACCATCCTCGGCTACGCGCAGCAGCGGCACCTCGCGCGACAGTCCCGTCCATCAATCCAATCCGCCGAACCCCCCACCGAGCCGGCCCGCCGGCACAGGAGAAACCGTGCTCCAATCCCTGCGAACACCCAGAGCGGGCCGTCACGCCTTCACAACCGCCCGCCGCTCAAGGCCCCTTGTCGCCGCCCTCGTCGTGGTGGCCTCGGCCGTTTCGGTCCTCGTCGCCATCCCGTCCACCCAGGCTGCCACCCCTAGAGGAGCCGCTCAGGCCGCCGACCTGCCGACCGGCTGGGCCACCGTGGTGAACAGCGGCAGCGGCAAGTGCCTTGACGCGCGCTCGGCCGCGACCGTGAACGGCACCGCCGTCCAGCAGTACGCCTGCAACAACTCCACCGCCCAGCAGTGGAGCTTCACGGCCACCAGCGACGGCTTCGTGCGGATCAACAACCGCAATGACGCGAGCCAGGTCGTGGACGTGAGCAACACGTCCACCGCCGACAACGCCGCGGTGCACCTGTGGACTTACGGCGGCGGCAACAACCAGCAGTGGCAGGCCGTGGACGAGGGCGGCGGCGCGTACCACTTCGTCAACCGCAACAGCGGCAAGTGCCTGGACGTGCCCTCCGCGTCCACCGCCGACAGCGTCCAGCTGGTCCAGTACACCTGCAACGGCACGGCGGCGCAGCGCTTCCAGGTAGCGCCCGTGAACACCGCGCCCGGTGATGTGGACCTCGGTCCGAACGTGGTCGTCTTCGACCCGTCGATGCCCTCCTCGACCATCCAGAGCCGGCTGAACTCGATCTTCCAGCAGCAGGAGCAGAACCAGTTCGGCTCCCAGCGCTACGCGGTGATGTTCAAGCCCGGCACCTACAGCAACGACGTCAACGTCGGCTTCTACACCCAGGTCCTGGGCCTCGGCCAGTCGCCCGACTCGGTGACGATCAACGGCGCGGTGCATGTCGAGGCCGACTGGTTCCCGCCACAGAACGCCACTCAGAACTTCTGGCGCGGCGCAGAGAACCTGTCGGTGAACCCGACCGGCGGCAGCGACCGCTGGGCGGTCTCGCAGGCGTCCGCGTACCGCCGTATGCACGTACGCGGCAACCTGGCGCTGGACGACGGCGGCTGGGCGAGCGGCGGCTTCACCGCCGACAGCAAGATCGACGGGCAGGTGCGGTCCGGTACCCAGCAGCAGTGGATCACGCGTAACTCCACGCTCGGCAGCTGGACCGGTTCCAACTGGAACATGGTCTTCGTCGGCAGTCAGGGCGTCCCCGCCACCAGCTTCCCCAGCCCGCCCTACACCACTGTGAACCAGACGCCCACGGTGCGTGAGAAGCCGTTCCTCCACGTCGACAGCGCCGGCGCCTACCGGGTGTTCGTGCCGTCGCTGCGGGCCGACTCCGCCGGTACGACGTGGGCCAACGGCGCTGCGGCCGGCACCTCGCTCGGCATGGACTCGTTCTTCATCGTGCGGGCCGGCAGCACCGCCGGGCAGATCAACGCCGCGCTGGCCCAGGGCAAGAACCTGCTGGTCACGCCCGGTGTCCACCACCTGAACCAGACCCTGCAGGTGACCCGTCCCGACACCGTCATCCTCGGTCTGGGCCTCGCCACCTTCGTCCCTGACAACGGCATCACGGCGATGCGCGTCGCGGACGTCGACGGCGTCAAGGTCGCCGGCCTCCTCTTCGACGCCGGTCCGGTCAACTCGCCGACCCTGGTGGAGATCGGCCCGTCCGGCGCCTCCGCCGGCCACGCGGCCAACCCGACCTCGCTGCACGACGTCTACTTCCGGGTCGGCGGCCAGACGGTCGGCAAGGCCACCACGAGCCTGGTGGTCAACAGCCACAACGTCATCGGCGATCACATGTGGATCTGGCGCGGTGACCACGGCAATCCGGGCACGATCGGCTGGACCGTCAACACCGGCGACACCGGCCTGATCGTCAACGGCAACGACGTGACGACGTACGGTCTGTTCGTCGAGCACTACCAGAAGCATCAGACGATCTGGAACGGCAACGGCGGCAAGACGTACTTCTACCAGAACGAGATGCCGTACGACCCGCCCAACCAGGCGGCCTGGATGAACGGCTCGACCCAGGGCTACGCCGCGTACAAGGTGGCCAACTCGGTCACCAGTCATCAGGCGTTCGGGCTCGGCAGCTACTGCTACTTCAACGTGAATCCGAGCGTTACCGCCGAGCGCGCCATCGAGGCCCCCGACAACCCGAATGTGCGCTTCCAGAGCATGGTGACGGTCTCGCTCGGCGGCACCGGAACGATCCGCCATGTCATCAACGGCAGAGGCGGGCCTTCCAACTCCTCGACGAACGTGGCCAATCTCATCAGCCATCCCTGATCTCGCGTTCCCCTGCACCGGCCGGGTCGGCCCCGAGACTCCCATCGGATCCGGCCCGGCCGCCCCCGTCGGCACGGAAAAGGGATGGTTCCTGATGCACAGACTCAGAGAGGCTCGGCACGGTTCGGCTTACGGGGCCGACATCGGCGGTGCCGGCGGCGCGGGCGGCACCGGAACGTGCTGAGGGGACGGAGTGACCCGGCCGGCGGCGACGGCTTCCCCGGGGCGTCCGATAGCGGCCTCGCCGGCCGTGCCGGCGGCACACCCGCCGACCGCATCGTCGACCCGCCGGGCACCAGCGCCTCAGGCGGTCCAGGGGGGAACGCCGGAGGCGGTGTCCAGGGCGATCCAGGTGGACCGGGCGGCGACACCTACGCCGTCATCTGGTGGTGACACCCGGCCCAGAGTTCGACCGGTTCACAGCGGCCCGGGCCACCGGACGGAACAGCCCCAGCCGACCCGCATGCTGCTCAGTCGGCACGAACCAGGGGTCGGACCCATGCGGTGATAACTCGGGCGAAGCCTGAGGAGGGGCCGAGTCCGCCGCCGAAAGCCCTTTCGGTATCGCTCGGTGGCGACGCGCCACACACATCAAGTACGCCTACCCGTCGCTGTGCCGTCCAAGAGCAGGACCGCACAAGCATCACGGCACCATGTCACCCACCCAGCGATCAAGGGTTCGAACACAGGTACTCACCCGCGCAGCGTGGCCATCATGGAACCGCCGGGCGTCGCCGGTGCCGGGCAGCGCCACTGTGCCGGCGCCGCCGGGACCCCCCGGGGATGTCATCAGCTGGTCGTCGCCGCCCTCGACGGCAGGGCGGTCAACGCACCTGCGAGGCGGCCTCGGTAGGCGTCGAATGCACAAATGCGTGCACGTGCATGTCGTGCCAGCCGTCCTCATGCAAGTGCGCGCTGAGTCGGGTGGTGCCCTCGGGTCAGCGTTTCTTCCGTCCGGAGCTGAGCCCCGTGGCTCATTCCGCGCGGCGACCGGCCTTACGTGGAGCGCCGGCGCCTGCAACGCGCCGCTCGAGCACGAGACCGGACTGGGGAGCGCGAATCGGCAACCATGGACGCAGGAGCCCACAGCAATGGAGACCGGGCGGTGGGAGGAGGCGTTAGGTGGAGGCGGCAGAACGGGACGAGCGGCGGTTGTCGGCCCGCCATGAAGCGGCGCGGCTTGCCGCCGAAGGCGTACGGGCCGTCGCGATCAGCTGGGTCGACAACGCGGGCGTCAGCCGGGTCAAGACAGTGCCCATCAGCAGACTTCCGCAGGCCGCGCACCGCGGCGTCGGTATGTCCCCGGTGTTCGACGTCTACACCTCCAACGACGCAATCACCACCTCCCCGCACATCGGCGGCCCCGACGGCGACCTACGGCTCCTGCCCGACCTGGACCGGCTCACGATCCTGGCGGCGCAGCCGGGCTGGGCCTGGGCCCCGGCCGACCGCTATGACCAGAACGGCCTCCCGTATCCGGCGTGCCAGCGGCAGTTCGCCCGCCGCGTGGTACGGCTGGCCGAAGCGCAAGGCCTGGAAATGCGGATGGGCTTCGAGACCGAATGGGTGGTCCTCAAGGACGACGGCGCCGAAGGCCATGCCTGCCGGGGTCCCGCCTACGGGCTGACCCGGATTGTCGAGCTGTCGGACTATCTGCTGACGGTTCACGACACGCTCGCCGCGCAAGGCGTCGAGGTCCTGCAGCTCCATCCCGAGTACTCACCCGGCCAGTTCGAGGTCTCCACGGTGCCGGCCGATCCCGTCCGCGCCGCCGACGAGCTCGTCCTCGTCCGCGAGACCGTACGGGCGGTCAGCGTGGCGCACGGCCTGCGTGCCTCCTTCGCGCCGGTGGTCGTCGCCGGACAGGTCGGCAATGGCTGCCACCTGCATCTCAGCCTGCGGGAGAACGGGCGGAACCTGCACCGTGACCCCACCGCCGCCCACGGCCTCGCAGCCACGGCGAACACTTTCCTCGGCGCCGTCCTGGACGCCATGCCCGCCCTCTGCGCGATCGGCGCCCCTTCCCCGGCCAGTTATATGCGCCTGATCCCCTCCCATTGGGCGGGTGTCCACCGCTGCTGGGGCATCGAGAACCGCGAGGCCGCGCTGCGTCTGGTGCTCGGCGAGCCCGACGACCCCGATGGCGGGCACGCCGAGCTCAAGCCCTTCGACGCCGCGGCGAACCCGTATCTCCTGGTCGGGTCCGTCATCGCGGTGGGTCTTCGAGGCCTCGGCGACGGCGGCCCCGCGCTGCCCGCCCCCGTAAGCGGCGACCCCGCCGGCCGCGACGACCAGGAGCGGCTGCCGACCTCGCTCGGCGAGGCGCTTACCCACTTCGAACGGAGTGGAACGCTGCGCGAGGCACTCGGGGAGGCGTTGTACGGGGCAGTGCTGGCCGTACGGCGCGCCGAGGCGGAGGCGCTGGCCGAGCACAGTCCACAAGCGCTCGCCGAGGCCACGCGATGGCGCTGGTGACGGGGGCGCCGATCGAGCTGCCGCCCTTGGTGGACCACCACTGCCACGGGGTGGTCCGCCGTGACCTCGACCTCCGCTCCTTCGAGGCTTTCCTGTCGGAGTCCGCCGCCCCCGCAGCCCCCGGGACAACCTTCTTCGACACCCAGACTGGTTTTGCTGTACGCCGCTGGTGCCCGCCGCTGCTCGGCCTGGAGCCGCACTGTCCGCCGGAGCGCTACCTTGCGCGACGCCGCGAACTGGGAGCGGCCGAGGCAGGGCGGCGATTGCTGCGCGCCGCGCGCATCGGCGTGTACGTCGTCGACACCGGGCTGCCCGGGGACCTCAGCACGCCCGCCGAACTGGCCGCGGCGGGCAACGCGGTGGCCCACGAGATCGTCCGTCTGGAGCGGCTCGGCGAACTGACCGCCGACACCTGCGGCACTACAGACGCCGACAGCACCGCCGAAGCGACCGGCACGGCAGGCGCCGCCGAAGCCTTCGTCCGCGACCTGGCCAAGGCCGTCCGCCGCGCCGCGCGCACCGCCGTCGGCTTCAAGTCCGTCGCCGCCTACCGGCACGGACTCGCCCTCGCCCCCGAACCGCCCGCCGCAGGCGAGGTCGCCCGCGCAGCCGCCCATTGGCTCGCCGGGCGACGCACCGGTGCCCGGTTGACCGACCCCGTACTGCTACGGCACCTGCTGTGGACCGCCGTAGGCACGGGGCTGCCGCTGCAACTGCACACCGGCTTCGGCGATCCCGACCTGCGGCTCGACCAAGCGGATCCGGTACTGCTCACGGATTTCGTACGGGCGACAGCCGACACGGGCACCAGTCTGGTGCTGCTGCACGGCTATCCGTACCACCGGCAGGCGGCCTATCTCGCGAATGTCTTTCCCCATGTCCACGCGGACGTGGGGCTCGCCCTCACGCATTCGGGGGTGCGGGCGGGTGCGGTGCTTGCGGAGTTCCTGGAACTGGCGCCGTTCGGGAAACTGCTGTTCTCGACGGACGCCTACGGGCTGCCCGAGCTCTATGCGGTCGGCGCCGAGGTCTTCCGGGACGCCGTGCGACGCGTAGTCGGAGGGTGGGTCGCGGACGGGGCCTGGTCACAGGCCGATGCCCAGCGGGTCGGCGCGATGATCGCGGCGGACAACGCACGGCGCGTGTACGCGCTGGAGTGAGTCGCGGCAGGTCGGCCAGCGCTCGTTGTGTCGGCCATGGGGCGGGAGACGACGCGGGCGGATGCCCGGGAGTGGTCGGCGGGGCTGGGCGAGCTGCACGAGCGGTTCATGCACCGGTTCGCCAGGTCGCCCCGCCCCCGCGCGCAGCACGGGCACTCCGCCCCGCCCCCGGGCGCCGGGGGCGGGGCGCGGCCCCGAAACAACCAGCCGCCCCGAAGCGGCGACCACCCGGTCCGGTGCTCCGACGGGACGGGCCACAGCGAAGCGGCGGCGGCGAGGGCCGATTTCTCAGGCCGGAGCAGGGCTCCGATCGGTAAGTGAACACTCAACTGACCGACCGGACGGTTCATGCAACAATGCACCGGCTACCGCTACCCGCGAGTAACGTAGCCGCTCCGTCAGCATGCCCTGCCCCTGCCCGCCGCACAGGCATACGAGGAACCAAACGCGATGTCGTACTTCCCACCACCGCCCTCATATCCCGAGCAGCCGGGCCACCCCCACCATGCCCACCAGTTCTGGCAGGCGCCGCCGCCGGCCGAGCCACCGGTCGATCCGCGCCGCGACATACGGGCGCTGAGTGCCGCCTACCGCCGACTGCGCCGCGTCGCCACTCTCACCGCCCTCGGGTACTTCGTCCTGTTCCTCATACTCTCTGCCTACGCGCCGGAGCTGATGACGGGCAAGATCACAGGCGGCCTCAACGTCGCCCTGCTGCTCGGCCTGATCCAACTCCCCGTGACCCTGATCGCTGTTTCCGCATACGAGAAGTCCGCGCGCCGCCGGGTCGACCCGCTCGCCGCAGCCGTCCGCATCCAGGCCGCCCCGACCACCCAGGGAGCACGCCGATGAGCGGGTTCAGCTCCGAAGCCCAGACCATGTCGTTCGTCGCCTTCATCGCCGTGACCACAGTGACCCTGCTGTTGTGTGTGATGACCGGGCCCGACCGGGACGACCTGGACGAGTTCTACACCGGCTTCCGCTCCCTGTCCCCCATGCAGAGCGGCCTCGCCATCGCCGGCGACTACATCTCCGCCGCGAGTGTGCTGGGCACCATCGGAGTCATCTCACTGCTCGGCCAGGACGGTCTCGTACTCTCCCTCAGCACCGTGCTCTCGCTGGTGCTGCTGATGTTCCTGCTGGCCGAACCCCTGCGCAACGCGGGCCGGTTCACCATGGGCGACGTGCTCACCCGGCGCGCCCCCAGTTCCGCCGTCCGCATCACCACATGCCTGGTCACCCTCATCGCCCTCTTCCCCCTGCTGATCTTCCAGCTGGCGGGCGCCGGCGATCTGCTGGCCTTCGTCCTCGGTATCAACGCCGCGGGCTTCAAGACCGGCTCCATCGTGCTGCTCGGCCTGCTGATGATCATCTACGCGGCCATCGGCGGCATGAAGGGCACCGCCTTCATCCAGATCGTGAAGACCGTGGTCCTGCTCGCCGCGGCCGCCGCGATCGCCTCGCTCATCCTGAACCGATTCGACTTCAGCATTCCCTCGCTGCTGGACGCGGCGGCCCGCGGGAGTGGTGCGGGCGACGCGTATCTCGCGCCGGGGCTCCAGTTCGGCGGCGACG
This sequence comes from Streptomyces sp. NPDC002870, assembly GCF_042888505.1. Lineage (NCBI taxonomy): Bacteria > Bacillati > Actinomycetota > Actinomycetes > Kitasatosporales > Streptomycetaceae > Streptomyces > Streptomyces sp. NPDC002870. The sequence continues at coordinate 12,864 of NZ_JBIAPW010000026.1, read as the reverse complement.
GGCTCGACATGATCAGCGCGCAGCTGACCGTCGTGCTCGGCGCGGCGTGCCTCCCGCACATCACGATGCGTATGTTCAGCTCCCGCAGCGCACCCGCCGTGCGGCGCTCCATGTCCTGGGCCGTCTCGACCGTCGTCGTCGTATGCCTGCTCTGCGCCGTGATCGGCTTCGGCGCCGCCGCTGTCGTCGGCCACGAGCAGATCACTGGCGCCGATCCACAGGGCAAGACCTCGATCCTGCTGGTCAGCCAGGCGATCATGGGCTCCGACGTCTCCACCTTCGAGACGCTGCTGTTCACCGCCATGACCACGGCGATCTTCCTGACGCTGCTGTCGTCCGTCGCCGGCATCACGCTCGCCTGCGCCAACACCCTTGCCCACGACCTGATCACGCACGGGCTGCGCCGCAAGCAGGCTCTGCGCGACAGCACCGAGATGACCATCGCCCGGGCGACGGCCGCGGCGGTCGGTCTTACGGCGATCTTCCTCGCGGCGGCATCCCGGCATGTGAACCTGCAGGCGATGGTCACCCTGTCCTTCTGTCTGGGCGCCTCCGCCGTCGCGCCCGCGCTCATCTACAGCCTCTTCTGGCGCCGGTACAACCGCACCGGGCTGCTGAGCACACTCATCGGCGGTACGGCGAGCGTCCTGATCCTCATCACGGGAACCACCCTCGTCTCTGGTTCCGACCAGGCGATCTTCCCCGACAGCGACTTCACCTGGTTCCCGTACACCACTACGGGCCTCGTCTCCGTCCCCGTCGGATTCCTCGCCGGCTGGGTCGGCACTGTCTTCGCCCGACACAACCCGGGGGCGCGCCGCCAGGAGGAGTACGAGTACGACGCGGTCGAGGCTTCCATCCTGGCCGACGCCGCACGACCGAACGGATGATCACCGGCACTCGTCCACCCGTAGCCATGAACGGAGTCGTACCCATGGCACGTACCTTCTCGGTCTCGGACAGCATCGTCATCGACGCCGCACCCTCGACGATCTACGCGCCGGTCAGCAACCCCTCACTGATGGGCCGCTGGAGCCCGGAGAACCGGGGCGCGACGGTACTCGACGGCGCCGAGAGGGCGTACGTGGGCATGGTCTTCGACGGCTACAACAAGCACGGGCCGATGCGCTGGACCACGCGGTGCACGGTGACCGCGGCGGATCCCGGTGAGCGGTTCGCCTTCCGGGTGCGGGCCATCGGGCGGCGCCGGCCTGTGCTGCCCGGTCCCCTCGCCACCTGGGAATACCGCTTCGAGGCCGTCGACGGCGGCACCCGGGTGACCAAGATCTGGACCGACGACCGGCATGCCTGGCCCGATACGCTGGCCCGCTGGCCCATGCCTTCGACAGGGTGACTCCTCCCCGCCTGGAGGACGGGGCTTCTCGCTATGCCGGTTGGGCTTTGCGACGGACCAGCCCGGCCCGTAGAACGTTGAGAGCGCCCACTGTGTCGGCGTGCGCGGTGTGGCCGCAGGCGACGCAGTGGAACTTCTCCTGTGTGGGCCGGTTCTCCTTCGCTGTGTGCCCGCATTCGGGGCACCTGCGGGAGGTGTTGCGGGGGTCCACGGCCATCACTTCCCGCCCGGCGCTTTCAGCCTTGGCGTTCAGGATCGCGAGGAACACCCCCCAACCGGCATCGTTGATCGAGCGGTTCAGCCCGGCCTTGGCGGCGGCCCCGTTGGGCAGGAAGGTGCCCGGCTGGTCGGGGTCCGGCTTGGGGGCTGGGGCCTTGCTCATGGTGCGGATCTTGAGGTCTTCGTGCGCGATGAAGTCGTGTGCGCGGACCAGACCGAGGGCGGTTTTATGCGCGTGGTCCAGGCGCCGGCGGCGCACCTTGCCGTGCAGCTTGGCGACCTGCTCCACGGCCCGCTGGTGGTTGGCGGTGCGGTCCTTCGCCCTGCGTCGCGGGAACCGGGACAGTGCCTGCTGCGCGGCTTCGAGCCTCGCAGCAGCGTGGCGGCCGTGACGCGGATTGTCCACGAACCCGCCATGGGAGTCGGCGATGAAGTTCGCTATGCCCAGGTCGATGCCAACCACACTGCCGGTCGCCGGTAGCGGCTCGGGCTGCTCCTGCTCGGCGGTCAGCACGACGAACCACTTGCGCTGCTCGCGCTTGACGCTGATCGTCTTGACCTTGCCGACTACGGGCCGGTGCCGGTTGACCTTGACATGTCCGACGCCTTGCAGGCGCACGCGGGTGACAGGGTCGTGCGAGGTGGAGTCCCACCGGCAGCCGTCGCCGTCCTTGGGGAACTCCACCGTGTCGAACCAGTTCACCCCACGAAAACGCGGATACCCGGCCCTCTGGCCGGACTTCACCCGACGGAAGAACGCCGCGAACGCCTTGTCCAACCGGCGCAAGGTGGCCTGCTGCGAGGAGAAGGACCAACGCCCCTGACGCTCGGGGTCGAAAGCCCGGATCTCCTTCAACTGCGCCGACTGCATCCCGTACCGGACGGTGGTCTTCGAGGTGTGCCGGTAGGCGTCACGGCGTTCCTGCAACGCCCCGTTGTAGAGGGAGCAGTGATCCCGCAGCATCTCGCCGAGCGCCTGGCCCTGCCGGACGGTGGGCCGCATGAGGAACTTGTACGCACGGATCATCCAGCCCACCCCCTCCGGTCGAGTTCGCTTGATCATACTACCCTTGGCGTATGTCACCACGCTGGGAACCGGATCCCGACATCCGTCGCGGAAACCACGTCATCCACAACCTGCATGTGCATTTGGTGTTCGTAACGAAATACCGGCGCGGCGTCTTCAACGACGAGATGCTGACCCGCTGCGAAGAGATCATGCGGAACGTCTGCCAGGACTTCGAGGCGGAACTCAAGGAGTTCAACGGCGAAGAGGATCACGTGCACCTGCTGGTGCACTATCCGCCGAAGATTGCCCTGTCCAAGCTGGTCAACAGCTTGAAGGGTGTCTCTTCCCGTTACTTGCGGCAGGAGTTCACCAACCGCACCAACCGCACCACTATGCACGGCCGGTTCTGGTCGCCGTCCTACTTCGTGGGGTCCTGCGGCGGCGCACCGCTCTCCACCGTCCGCCAGTACATCGAGCAGCAGAAACACCCGCTCTGACGTGCAGGTCAGAGCAGCCCAAAGATCGCATTCCCTCCCGGCCTGAAAGCCGGGATTCCCTGCGAAGATCAGGGATGGCGACCCGGGGGCATACGTTCGCCGACTTCCAGCGGCGCAACATCCGCACCACCCTGGACAACCTGAAGCAGGCGATGGAGGCGGCGCCCGCCGAGGACTGACCGGGCGGCTGTGCTCAGTCGGTGGACAGTCCGGCCGCGGCCCCGGCGAGTGCGTCGAGGACCGGCCGGAACAGCGGGTGCGCTTCCGCGCCGCGGCGTACGGCGGCGAAGACCCGGCGGGTCGCCGCCGGGCCCGCCACCGGCCGTACGACGGTGTCCTTCAACTCCATCCCGCGCAGGGCCGAGCGGGGCACCAGCGCCACCCCGGCACCCGCTCCGGCCAGTGCCACGACGGCGCGGAAGTCGTCAGAGGAGTGCGTGAGGCGGGGCTGGAAACCCGCGAGTTCGCAGGCGAGCAGCACCATGTCGTGGCAGGGGTTGCCGGGGTACGGACCGATCCAGTCGCTGTCCGCGAGCTCGGCCAGCGCGACGCGTTCGGCCGCGCCGAGAGGGTGTCCGGCGGGCAGCACGGCGTCGAAGGGCTCCGCGTACAGCGGCACGCGGGCCAGGCGCCGGTCGTCCTCGCGGGGAGCTCCCCGGTACTCGACCGCGACGGCCAGATCCGCCTCGCCGTCGAGCACCAGCGGCAGGCTCTCGTCGCCCTCGGCGTCCCGTACGCGTACCCGGATGTCCGGGTGCTCCGCGGCGAGACGCACTATGGCCGGGGCGACGACCTCGGCGATGCCGGTGGCGAACGCGGCGACGGTGACCTCGCCGGCCGCACCGCCCGCGTAGGCCGACAGCTCCGCCTCGGCTCGCTCCAGCTGGGCGAGCACGGCATGGGTGTGGGCCAGCAGGATCTCTCCCGCGGCCGTCAGCCGGACCCCCTTGCCGCTGCGGATCAGGAGGGCGTGGCCGGTCTCCTGCTCAAGTGCGTTGAGCTGCTGGGAGACGGCCGAGGGGGTGAGGTAGAGCGCGGAGGCCGCGGCGGTCACCGTTCGGTGGTCCGCCACGGCCCGCAGGATGCGCAGCCGCCGAGGGTCGATCACCCAGTCATTGTCGCCCGCGCGTCGACGAAGGCCGCCACCGCCCGTTCGACGTCCTCGGTGGAGTGCGCCGCGGAGAGCTGGACCCGGATCCGGGCCTGGCCCATCGGGACGACGGGGTACGAGAAGCCGATGACGTACACGCCGCGCTCCAGCAGGAGTTCGGCCATCCGGCCGGCCTCGGCGGCGTCGCCGATCATGACGGGGGCGATGGCGTGGTCGCCGGGCAGGATCTTGAAGCCGGCCTCGGTCATCTTCGTACGGAAGAGCGCGGTGTTCGCGTTCAGCCGCTCGCGCAGGTCACCGGCCGACTCCAGCAGGTCGAGGACCTTGAGGGAGGCGGCGGCGATCACCGGGGCGAGGGAGTTGGAGAAGAGGTACGGACGGGAGCGCTGGCGCAGCAGGGCGACGATCTCGGCGCGGGCCGCGACATAGCCGCCGGAGGCGCCGCCGAGCGCCTTGCCGAGGGTGCCGGTGATGATGTCGACGCGGTCCATCACGCCGTGCAGCTCGGGGGTGCCGCGGCCGCCGGGGCCGACGAAGCCGACCGCGTGCGAGTCGTCGACCATGACCATCGCGTCGTAGCGGTCGGCGAGGTCACAGATCTCGGCGAGGGGGGCGACATAGCCGTCCATGGAGAACACGCCGTCGGTGACGATGAGGCGGCGGCGGGCGCCGCCCTCGACGGCCTCCTTGAGCTGCTGCTCGAGGTCGGCGAGGTCGCGGTTGGCGTAGCGGTGGCGGCGGGCCTTGGACAGGCGGATGCCGTCGATGATGCTGGCGTGGTTCAGCGCGTCGGAGATGACCGCGTCTTCGGGGCCGAGGAGAGTCTCGAAGACGCCGCCGTTGGCGTCGAAGCAGGAGGAGTAGAGGATCGTGTCCTCCTGGCCGAGGAACGCCGACAGGCGTGCCTCGAGCTCCTTGTGCACGTCCTGGGTGCCGCAGATGAAGCGGACGGAGGCCATGCCGTAGCCCCAGCGGTCCAGCGCTTCTTTGGCGGCGGCGACGACCTCGGGGTGGTCGGCGAGCCCGAGGTAGTTGTTGGCGCAGAAATTGAGCACGTCGCCAGAGGCGACGGAGACGGAGGCGCTCTGCGGGGTGCCGATGACCCGCTCCGGCTTGTAGAGACCGGCGGCGCGGATCTCGTCGAGGGTGGTACGGAGGTCGTCGCGGACGGACGCGTACATGGTGGGACTCCTTAGCGAAAGGCTCAGACGGTCCAGTCGAGGATGATCTTGCCGCTGCGGGCGGTGGCGGCCTCGTCGAAGGCGGCGTCGAAGTCCTGGTAGCCGTAGCTGCCAGTGATCACCGGGGTGAGGTCGAGGCCGCCTTCGAGCAGGACCGTCATCGCGTACCAGGTCTCGAACATCTCGCGGCCGTAGATGCCCTTGATGGTGATCATCGAGGTGACGATCTTCGACCAGTCGACGGCGAACTCGTCCGCGGGCAGGCCCAGCATGGCGATGCGGCCGCCGTGCGTCATATTGGCGACCATGTCGCGCATGGCCTCGGGGCGGCCGGACATCTCCAGGCCGATGTCGAAGCCCTCCTTGAGACCGAGCTGCCGCTGCGCCTCTGCGATGTCGCTCTGGGCGACGTTCAGCGCGAGGGTGGCGCCGGCTTTGCGGGCCAGCTCCAGGCGGGGCTCGCTGACATCGGTGATGACGACACTGCGCGCGCCGGCGTGCCGGGCGACGGCCGCGGCCATGATGCCGATCGGGCCCGCGCCGGTGATCAATACGTCCTCGCCGACCAGCGGGAAGGAGAGCGCGGTGTGCACGGCGTTCCCGAACGGGTCGAAGATCGCGGCAATGTCCAGGTCGACCTGGGTGCGGTGCACCCAGACATTGGAGGCGGGCAGCGCGACGTATTCGGCGAACGCGCCGTCGCGTCCGACGCCGAGGCCAATCGTGCTGCGGCACAGATGGCGGCGGCCGGCGAGACAGTTGCGGCACTTGCCGCAGACCAGATGGCCCTCGCCGCTCACCACGTCGCCCACCGCGATGTCCTGGACGTCAGCGCCGACCGCGGCGACTTCGCCGACGAATTCGTGGCCGAGGACGCGGGGCGTGCTGACGGCCTGCTGGGCCCAGCCGTCCCACGACCTGATGTGCAGATCGGTGCCGCAGATCCCGGTGCGCAGCACCTTGATCAGCACGTCAGCGGGGCCGGTCTCCGGCTCCGGCACGTCCATGAGCCAGAGGCCTGGCTCGGCGTGCTGCTTGACAAGTGCCTTCATCGGGGCGGCTCCAGCATCGTGGTGGGGGTGACCGAGGACAGGTGTGAAGACTGTGGCGGGTGCGGCGGCAGATGCCCCGGTTGCGGAAGCTTCGGCAGTGCCTGCCGGTAGACCTGCACCAATCTGCCGATCGGTGACTTCAGAGTCCATCGAGGATTTCTTAAGCGGGCCAACAGCGCAGCTTCATGCGACACGGACAACACGTTGCACGGGAACGGGGTCCGTGCCCCGCAAGGCCTCACCGAACCCCGGGTCGGACCACTCGATCAGCTGCGGGTCCCGGTCCCACCGCTGTCGGGAGCCCCTTCGTTCCTCAGGTCGAGCGGCCCAGTTCCCTGCGGAAGAGGTCCATGACGTTGCCGCCGAGGATCCCCCGGATGGTGTCCTCGGGCAGTCCGCGCCGGTGGAGCGTCTCGGTGACCAGAGGCAGGCCGCGGGGGCCCTCGAGGCCGGGCAGCGCCCACTCGAAGTCGTAACGGTCCTCGCAGCAGGGCGGGGTGATGTCCTCGTTGACCTCTTGGATGAAGTCGGGCCCGAGGCCCACGTGGTCGGCTCCCGCGATCTCGGTGATGTGCAGGATGTGATCGGCCAGCCGGTCGAGGGTGCAGTCGGCGGGGTCGGCTGCGAGGAATTCGGGCAGGAAGTTCACGCACACCGTGCCGCCGGTCGCGGCGATGCCGCGGATCTGGCTGTCCGTGAGGTTGCGGTGGTGGTCGCGCAGGGCGCGGGCCGAGGAGTGGGTGGCTATGACCGGGCGGGTGGCCAGCTCCAGGACATGGGCGACACCGGACGCGCCCAGGTGCGAGACGTCGAAAAGGATCCCGAGGCGCTCCATCTCGCCGAGCGCTTCGACGCCGGCCGCAGTGAGGCGACTGCCGGTGGCGTCTTCACCGCTGCCGTCGGCCAGTGGCGTACGGCCCCAGTGGGCGATGGATGCGACCCGCACGCCGAGCCGGTGCAGCGTGGCGAAGAGCTCCACGTCGGCGTCGACACCCGGTGCGCTCTCCAGCGCGAGTACGAGTGCGATCTTGTCCTCGGCCAGTGCCGCGTCGACATCGGCCCCGTCCAGGCAGAGCCGAACCGTATCCGCGTTGCCTTCGGCGATGGTGTGGGCGCATTCGATCATGCGTAGTGTCTCGCGCAGTGCCCCGTCGGGGCGGAACTGGTCGCTGATGAAGACCGGCAGCACTTGCACATCGACGCCGCCGTCGCGCAGTTGGGGCAGCCAGCGCTCGCGGAAGAACTCTGCCCAGCGGTGCGGCGGACGGGCCGTGACCGCCATCAGCAGGTCGTTGTGGGCGTCCGCTACGACGGAGCGATGGTGCAGTGCGAGAGGCACACTCCGGCCTTCCTGATCGGGGGTGGCGCGGGCGCCGAGAACAGGTCGTTCAACGGGCGGCGGGCGACCGGTTTTACGTGCCGCGTCGGCGCCGTCGCGGGCGTACGGCTTGCACGGCTCCGGCAGCCGTCACAACTCCGGTCAGTCGACGCCGCGGATGATGCGGGCGCGGCCCGTCGTACCACCGCTCTGGCGCGACACCCGCGCGTCCAACAGGTTGGCGAGGTCGGCGGCCGCGTCGGCCCGTCGGTCGGTCAGCGCGCTGACCTGGGCGCGCAGGCTCTGGTTCTCGGTGTACAGATCGGCGAGCGCCCTTACTTTCGTACGCACCACCCAGGGGTCGACGGGTTTGACCAGGAAGTCGGAGACGCCGAGGTCGTACGCCCGGGCGGCCAGGTCGTCGTCTCTGCCGAGGCCGGTCATCAGCACGACAGGCAGGTTGCGGGTGTGGTCGAGGCGTTTGAGATAGGCGAGCACCTCCAGGCCGTCCATCTGCGGCATCACGACGTCGAGAATCACCACACCTATGCCGCCGCGCAGGACGGTCTTCAGCGCTTCGTCCCCGCTGTGTGCCCGTACCACCGGTCGCCCCACGGGGCGTAACAAGCTCTCTATCGCGAAGAGGTTGTCCTCGCGATCGTCCACCACAAGGATCTTCAAGGCACAACCCGCGTCCCCATTTGTGCCTCCCTGGACAGTCGGCCACATCAGCGTACGCCGCGCGCCCCGACGAGGGGGCCCCGTCAGTGTCATTCCTCTCCCGCGCGGCTTCGGGCGTAGGGGCAGTATGAAGCTTCCGACGGCGTGAAGCACCAAGCGTGAACGCGCCCCTTTGTCCGGTTTCCGAGTCGGCCGGTCAGCAGTGTCCCCTACGGACCACCGGGGCCCGTCCGCCCCGGTGGACCCGCACCATCCACCAGCATCCCGCGGCACCGTACGGGTCAGCCCACCGGCGCCGGCTTTCTGAAACGCAGTCGCCCGAGCAGGCCGCGTCCGTGGGGACTTCGGCGCACCGGCATCAGCCGGGGTCGCCTGGAGACCGCCTCACCCCTGAACTCGGGGTCGGTCTTCGTGGCGGGCCGCGGCGCCGGGCGCAACTCGCGCGCCTCCCGCAGGGCCTGGGCCAGGCTCACTCGGTGCCAGAGGATCTCGTCCGGGTGGTCCGCCAGGAGCAGCCGCTCGACCAGCTCCCTCCCCGCCTGCGATTCCGGGCGGCCGGGGACGAGTTCGGGCCGAAGCACCCGCAGACGCGAGCGTTCGTAGGGATCGGGCACCACCTCCCCCACGGCAACCGGGTCGAGTACCGAGGCGATCGCCGCGGCCCGCTCCCAGGGGTCCTCGGTCCTGCGCAGCAGCAGTCCGAGCCGTCGGCCCCGCCAGTTCCGTGCGCGCCGGTCCTCACCGGCGTCCAGCATCGTCCGCAGCGCGGGTGGGGTCCTGCCACTGAGGAGGGCGGGATGGGCGAGGGCGAATTCGCTCCGCTGATTTCTTCGGCCAGATGGATCACACTCACGCCCGCGCTGCACGCTCGATACCGTCTGGAGTGGCGGTTCCCCCTCGTTCACCGCGAGATCGACCACCTCGACGGCCTCCTCTACACCGACCGCATGAAGCCCGGCGTCGAGCCCATCCCGGTCGAGGAGTACCGCCAGACCGGCCTTATCTACAGCTGTCAAGCATCTGCGCAGGCAGACACGTTGTGGCGGCATCAGGTACATGAGGCACGTGGCCTTTCTGGAGCTGAGGGAGGAGCACGCCAGTGACCCCGCCGTCCACCGCCAGCGACACCATGAAGTCGATCGGCATCGTGCAGGAGGGGACCTCCGTCCTCACCGATCCGACCCGCCCCTTCGAACTCCCACGAGAAGTCGCGGAGGCTCGGGAGATCGTGGCGGCGCTCCATGCGGCAGCCGACCGTGCGGCGACAGTGCACACATTCAGCAAGGTGATGGGCGTAGCCACTCCGCAAATCGGGGTCGGTCGGCGTGTGGCCATCGTCGGTCCGGCGAAGGGCGATGCCATCACTCTCTTGAACCCCGTGGTGGTCGAGGAGTCGTCAGACACCGATGAGCAGTTCGAGGGTTTCCTGTCGTTCTTCGATGTCCGCGGCAAGGTTCCCCGCCCGCGCACGCTGCGGGGTACGGCATCAGGACTTCGATGGGCAGTGTCAGACGACGATCTTCACCGATGGGCTCGCCCGGCTGGTCGCACACGAAGTCGATCACCTGGACGGGGGCTGTATGTCGCGCGGATGGCTCCCGGCAGCAGCACGATCTCGGTGGCCGAGTACAAGGGCACTGGACAGACCTGGCGGTACAGCCCGCGCTCCGGGGCATAGGTCAAAACAGCCTTGGCAGCGGCAGGCAGGGCATCTGCGGGTGCCGCAGGTGCTGTCCGCCGTCGTAGACGTGCAGGGTGAATGTCTCCGGTCCCGGCCGGTCGGCCTCGTCTAGGCATCCAGGACGCGCTCGATGCGCTCCCACAGCCGCACCGGGCCGGCTTCGCGCACCCGCCAACCGCCGTCGTACGGGGTGAGGGTGGCGGCTGAGCCGGTCACCACGTCGACTAGGTTCACCACGTCGCCGACTGTTGTCATCTGCGCGTCCGGCACCGCGCTTTGGGCGAGGAACCGTAGGTGGAACGCTTCCTCGGTGGCGACGGTGATCCGCTGGGGGTTGTGCCGACCCGTCCGCGGTTTCTCCGGCAGGCCGGCCGCCCAGTAGGCGGGGTTGCCGAACGTCGGCGCCGCGTGGGCACGCGCGGACATGAACGACACTGTGCCGCCCAGCAACTGGCCCTCGGCCGTGCCGTCCTCGGCGACGGTCAGCAGGACGCGGGCGTATCCGTAGAGCCAGCCGCTGAGGGTGAGCAGGATCTTCCCTCCCGGCCGGGTCTGGGCCAGTAGCGCGGGCGGCACGGCGCGGAACGAGCAGGCGGCCACGATCCGGTCGAAGTGGGCCTCGGGCCAGTAGCCGTACAGCCCGTCCGCCGCGGCGAGCGTGGGGGTGTAGCCGCAGCCGTACAGTGCGCTCGCTGCCGTCTCCAGTCGGTGCGGGTCGACCTCGATGCTGGTGACGTTGGCGGAGCCGAGACGCTCGCATGCGAGCGCCGTCGAGTAGCCGGTCCCCGTACCGATCTCCAGCACCGTTTGTCCCTCCTGGAGGTCGGCGTCGGCCCACATCCGCAGTACGAGCGAGGGCAGCGTGGAGGACGACGTCGGGGCTCCGCCATGCCGTTCCGCCGGATTCTTCCAGTCGGGTTCGTCGCCATCGAACTGCGTGATGAGCGTGGTGTCCGAGTACGCGGCGGCCAGCCACCGGCCATGTTCACGGCACCCTTTTTGCGGCGGTTGACGCCCCACATGCGGTCGTCGCCGATCGAGTAGCAGCCGTGGAAGTACCGGACGCCGTGGGTACGGTGGTAGGTGGCGGGCAGCCGGTCGGGTCGCCCCTGCTCAGCCCAGCACGAGCCTGTGGTGGGCCTGATCCCGAGCGGGCCGAACTCGTCGAATGCGAAGACGCGGTCCGGGAAGCGGTCCACTACTTCCTCGATGCGGTCCAGTTTGGCGTCGCGTTCGGGGTCCGGGGATTCCTTCCAGTTCTTGGTGCGCTGGAAGGTGATGCCGCGGCGGGCGAGCAGGCAGCGTAATGCTTCGCGGCCGATGCGGATGATCCGACCGTGGACTTTGTGCAGGTAGGCGACGAGTTTGCGCAGCGACCAGCGGGTGAAGGGCTGGCCGAGCTTGGCAGGTCGGGTGGTGGCCGTCGCCACGACGAAGTCCTCGTCGTCAGGGCTGAGCAGGCGGGGACGGCCTCTCGCCCACTGAGGGTCCAGACAGGCCAGGTCGATCTCATTGAACCGGTGGATGACATCCCGGACGGTGTCCTCATCGGCCTGCACCAGCTGCGCGATCACTGGCACGCGGTTCCCGCCGGCCGAGGCCAACAGCATCATCGCGCGCCGGTATCGCACCGAACTCGTACTGCCCCGGCGCACGATCTGCTGCAGCCGCTGCCCCTCCTGGTCGGTCAGTCTGCGCACACGGACAGGCTCAGCCACCGCGCCTCCAGCGGTCGGGGCGAATGTCACCGCACATCCAACTGCCACGACCGCCAACCCGGCGAAACTACGCGGTCACATCACTAGTAGGACTCCGTTAGGTCTTCCTCTTGGTCGTGTTTGGGGGCATGTTGGGGGTGTGGACGCACACGAAGTGAACCGTGCTCGGGCGAAGTTGGCGTTATTCGTAGCTGATGTGTTCGCGTCGGTGCCGCGCAAGGATCAGCGGGCGAAGGGTGACTGCTATCTGCGGGGGCTGATGCTGGACGGGCGGCGGAAGTCGATCCAGCCGATGGCGGAGCGGCTGCCGGATGGCAACGAGCAGAACCTGCAGCAGTTCGTGAACCAGTCGACCTGGGATCCGGTGCCGGTGCGGCGGCGGATCGCGGAGCGGATGGTGCCGCTGATCGGCCCGGCTGCCTGGGCGGTCGATGATGTGTCGTTCCCGAAGGACGGCCGGATGTCGGTGGCGGTCGCGCCCCAGTACTGCGGGGCGCTGGGCAAGCGGGCCAACTGTCAGGTCGCGGTGAGCGTGCACGCGGTCTCCGACTCCGCGTCCTGTCCGCTGCAGTGGCGGTTGTTCGTGCCGCAGGAGTGGGCGGACGATCCCGGACGGCGGCGCAAGACCGGGATTCCGCAGGAGGTCGGGCACCGGGAGAAGTGGCGTCTGGCGTTGGACAGCATCGATGAGCTGGCCGGATGGGGTCTGGTCCCGCCGGTGCTGGTGGCCGATGCCGGCTACGGACAGAACGCCGACTTCCGCGACGGCCTGGACGGCCGGGGCATCAGCTATGTCGTGGCGGTCCGTGCGGATGTGACCGCCCACCCGCACGACGCGGTACCCCTCATGCCGCCGTGGTCGGGCAATGGCCGTAAGCCGCAGCCCCGCTACCGGGACAAGCCGTTGGCGGTGGCCGCGCTGGCGGCCGGCCAGGGGCGGCAGACCTTCACCGAGGTGACCTGGCGGGAAGGCTCCCGCGGACCGATGCGCTCGCGCTTTTTGGCGCTGCGGGTGCGGCCGGCCGGGGTCCGAGCCCGCCGCC